>NZ_KB913028.1:1450581-1821197 GCF_000384135.1 Succinispira mobilis DSM 6222 | reverse complement strand
GTATTACTGACGTAAATAAAGTTTTGACAATTGATGATTTGGTAACTGGCGACGATGTAATGTTTGCGGCTACAGCTATTACTGAAGGCGAACTGTTGCGTGGGGTTCAGTATTTTGGCGAAGGAATAAGAACACATTCTATTTCTATGCGTTTTAAATCAGGAACTGTGCGTTTTGTTGATGCTGTTCATAGCTATGATCGCAAGCCGTTTTCGATAAAATATTAAGCTTAATGTAAATCTTGTTAACGAAAAAACTTGACAAGAAGTTTTTAAGGGTGTATATTGTTAACAAAATAAATGATTTTGATAAAAAGTTAGGAGATTAACGATGCATAATTTGGCGATATTTTCTTTTATATTTGCATACGTATATTTTAGCTGGAGTTATTATTATAGCTTTGGCTTTTTGGTGTACGCAAATATAAATAACTTTAACCAAATTAATGAGTTGCGGATTGGGTCTGAGCTCTCCTTGAGGGGTGCTCAATAGAGAAACAGTCTTTATCGATAATCTTTTAACAATAAGTTAGAGGACTCATTAATGAGTCCTCTTTTTTTTATTGACGTTATTTAAAGAATTATTTAAAGCAGAGGAGTAGATACAAATGATAATTGTTATGAAACCAAATTCCCCCCTAATTGAAGTAGAGAAAATTAAAGCCAAACTAATCGCACAAGGGTACAGTATTCATCCTAGTCAAGGGGAAGCCTATTATATTTTAGGAATAGTTGGAGATACTAGCAAGTTTGATCCTACAGCTTTAAATATGAATGAGTATGTCGATCGGGTAATGCCGATTCAAGAACCATTTAAACAAGCCAATAGAAATTTCCATCCAGAAGATAGTATAATTGATGTACAAGGTGTAAAGATTGGCGGTAAGAAAATTGTAGTAATGGCGGGACCATGTTCCGTAGAAAGCGAAGCTCAAATTACCGCAATAGCGAAAAGCGTACAAGCCTCGGGTGCAAGTATATTAAGAGGTGGCGCATTTAAACCTAGAACTTCTCCTTATGCTTTTCAAGGTATGCAAGAAGAGGGCTTGGATTTATTGAAAATAGCACGTAAGAAAACAGGATTACCAATTGTCAGCGAAATTATGTCGGCAGATAAAATTGAACGTTTTGTGGCCGATGTAGATATAATTCAAGTAGGCGCAAGAAATATGCAAAACTTTGAGTTATTGAAAGAGTTGGGCAAAACAGATAAACCAATTTTATTAAAAAGAGGTTTGTCAGCAACAATTGAAGAATGGTTGATGTCAGCAGAATATATTATGGCTGGGGGCAATCAAAATGTAATTTTATGTGAACGAGGAATTAGAACTTTTGAAAGATACACGCGCAATACTCTAGATTTAAGTGCAGTGCCAGCAATTAAGAAACTAAGTCATTTACCGATTGTAGTTGATCCGAGTCATGCGGCAGGGATGTGGTGGATGGTTGAATCTCTATCTAAAGCAGCTGTTGCAGTAGGCGCAGATGGCTTAATGATTGAAGTTCATAATGATCCTGCAAATGCAAAATGTGACGGTCAACAGTCGATAAAACCAGAGCGTTTTGATAATTTGATGCAAGATTTAAAAGCGATTGCTCAAATTGTGGGCAGAGAAATATAGTTATATAGCAATTAAAGAAACTGTAGTAGGTTGGTAGTATGGTAGATAAATAATATTGGTATTTTTAGTAGAATAAGTAGAATAAGTAGATAAGTAGATAAGTAGATAAGTAGATAAGGACGTGGTAATATGCAAGATGGTTTTAGCAAAAACTCTAATATTCTAATTGTGGGGCTAGGTTTGATTGGGGGCTCAATAGCATTAGCCTTAAAAAAAGTAGGTTATAAGAATATTTATGCCGTGGATATCAACGAAAAAACTTTAAAATATGCTTGGCAACAGGAAATTATTCAAAAAACAACTCAAAATACGCAAGAGTTGCTTAGAAAAGCGGATTTAGTTATTTTGGCAATATATCCTTGGCATGCAAAGGAATTTTTGCAAAACAATCTAGCGGAATTTAAATCAACAGCAGTGGTTATTGATACTTCCGGCATAAAAGAAAAACTTTTAAATGAAGTTCACACTTTTTGGCGGAAAGATGTAGATTTTATTGCCATACATCAGATGGCAGGTAAAGAGCAAGGCGGTATTGAGAATGCTTGTGATAATTTATTTGTAAATACTAATTTTATTGTTATAGAGCAGGAAACTAATAGACCAGAAAATATTCAGGCTGTTATTCAACTAGCTAAAGAAATGCAAGTTAAAGAAATTGTTAAGCTTAGCGCTCAAGAACATGATAGAATAATTGCATATACTAGCAATTTAACTCATTTATTAGCAGTCGCGCTGGTGAATAGTCCTTCTTTCAGTCCGGAAACAAAAAGTTTTATAGGTGGTAGTTTTCGAGATGTAAGCCGTGTGGCTTTAATAAACAGCAATTTATGGACACAGCTGTTGCTTGCAAACAGTACGAATGTGTTAGCGGAGATAAAAGTCTTCAAAGAACAATTAGAGTTATTAGAGCAAGCAATTGCTAATTCTGCTACGGCTGATTTACAAGAATTGCTGGTTAAGGCAAATCGTAATCGAGGTGAATTATGCAAAAAATAAAAATAAATCTAGAAAAAAACAGCTATGAAATTTATTTAGGACAAGGGTTATTAGGCGGTATTGCTAAATTGTTGCCGGAAAAATATAGTACTGCTAAGTTGGCGATAATTACAGATAGCAATGTGGCACCGCTTTATTTAGAGCGTTTGTCAGAGCAATTTGCAGATGATCCAAGTAGAATTTTAAAAATTGTAATATCGGCTGGTGAAGCTAGTAAAAATCTAATTGTAGCTGGTGAAATTTACGAACAGCTAGCACAAGCAAAATTCTCGCGCTCAGATCTAATTATCGCTTTAGGTGGCGGTGTAGTGGGAGATTTGGCAGGATTTATAGCCGCAACTTATATGCGGGGGATCAAATTCATTCAAATTCCCACTTCCTTATTAGCACAGGTAGATAGTAGTATTGGCGGTAAAGTTGCAGTGGATATTCCTAGCGGCAAAAATTTAGTAGGTGCTTTTTATCAGCCTTTGGCAGTTTATATTGATCCGCAAGTATTGTTAACATTAGAAGATCGGTTTTATTTCGATGGATTGGCAGAAGTAATTAAATATGCTTGCATCAAAGATGCAGCTTTGTTTGCTAAACTCGAGGTTTGCCAAGGACGAACAGCAATACAAGCTGAAATAATGGAGATTATTTTAAGTTGTTTAAAGATAAAAAAACACTATGTGGAACTAGACGAGTTTGATACTGGTGAAAGAATGTTTTTAAATTTTGGTCATACTATTGGCCATGCTGTGGAAAAATGTTTTAATTTTAGTAAATATACACATGGAGAAGCTGTGGCTATTGGAATGGTCTTGATTACACAAGCAAGTGAAGAAATGGGTTTAACTTGTAAAGGTACAAGCGAAAAATTGAAAAAAATAATTACCCAGTACCAGTTACCGCTTAATTATCAACAAGAGCAATTGCCGACTAATGTTTTTCAAGAAAAACTACTAACGGCGATAGCAGTAGATAAAAAGAATTTAAAACAGCAACTTAATTTAGTTTTATTAAAAGAAGTTGGTCAGAGTTTTTTACATAAAATTAAAAGCGAGCAAGCAGAACTATTTTTACGATAAAAGGATGTGAATAAATGTTAATTACACCTAGTTTTTTGCAGGGTAAAATTCAAGTTCCCCCATCGAAAAGTGTTAGCCATCGGGCAATTATTTGTGCGGCTTTAGCAAAAGGGGAAAGTATAATTTCCAATATTATTTTATCAGATGATATTAAGGCTACGATTGCAGGTTTAAAGAATTTGGGTGCGCAGATAGAAGTTTTGCCAGAAACTGTCAACCGATACTTAGTAAAAGTAAGGGGCGGCTTGAAGGTAGATGAAAAGGCTGGAGAAATTGATTGTTGGGAATCAGGTTCAACCCTAAGATTTTTGATTCCAATAGCTGCCGCCTTAGGCAATGAAACAGTTTTTATGGGGCGTGGTAGATTAATAGATAGACCTTTGAATATTTATTATGAACTGTTTGAAAAACAAAAATTTCCTTACCAGACTAGTTCAAACAAATTGCCGCTGTGCTTACAAGGCAAACTACAAGCCGGAGAGTATAAGTTACGGGGTGATGTTAGTTCGCAATTTATTACTGGCTTAATGTTTGCATTACCGCTGTTAGCAGGTGACAGCAAGATCTTTTTGACTAGTGAATTACAATCTAAAGGTTATATAGATTTGACTATTCAAACCTTGCAAGCATTTGGAATTAAAATTGGGTATACGGCTGACTATCAAACAATAGATATTAAGGGTGGACAACAATACAAATGTACTGATTATCGGATTGAAGCGGATTATTCTCAAGCTGCGTTTTGGTTAGTCGCGGCTTGTTTGGGTAATGAAGTGCAATGTGCTGGATTAAACAAAGATTCTTTACAGGCAGATAAAGCTATTTTAGATATAATTCAGTCCTTAGGGGGAGAATTGATATGGGTAGCTAGCGATACTGTTTTATGTCGTGCTCATAAATTAACTGGGATTACAATAGATGTTGGTGATTGCCCAGATTTAGTACCAATATTAGCAGTTTTAGGCAGTCTTATTCAAGGGGAAACAAAAATTGTTAATGCGGCACGTCTGCGAATTAAGGAATCAGATCGTTTGGCCGCCATAACCTCAGAGTTGAAAAAGCTAGGGGCACAAATTGTGGAGTCTGGTGATGAATTAATAATTTGTGGACAGCAAAAATTATTAGGCGCAGGCGAGCTAGATGCTTGGGCGGATCATCGAATTGCTATGGCCCTGGCGATTGCAACTACTAGATGTGAACTAGCAAATACACTTAATGGTTGGCAAAGTGTGAGCAAGTCTTATCCTGACTTTTGGCAAGAATATCAGTCTTTAGGTGGGAAAATTCAACAGGAGGGATAAAAATGGGAGCAGTATTTGGTAAAAAAATTACGTTAACAATATTTGGTGAATCACATGGTACAGCAATAGGGTGTGTTTTAGCTAATTTACCTAGTGGTGTGGAATTAGATTTAGAAAAAATACAAAATGAATTGCAAAGACGTGCTCCAGGAAATAGTCCTTTGGCAACAAGTAGAAAAGAAGCTGATGAATTTGAGATTGTTAGTGGCTTGTTTCAAGGTAAAACTACAGGTAGCCCATTATGCATGTTGATAAAAAATAGCAGTCAGCGTTCGAGCGACTATGAATTGTTGAAAGATCTAGTTCGACCAGGACATGCGGATTATGTGGCAAAAATAAAATATAAGCAGGCTAATGATTATCGTGGTGGCGGTCATTTTTCAGGACGGTTAACAGCACCACTGGTTTTTGCTGGGGCAGTTGCTAAGCAAATTTTAGAAAAACAAGACATAATCGTAGCTGCTAGAATTAAAAGTATTGCTAAAATCAGAGATCGAGAGCAAGATTTTTTAAATATTGAGCGAAAACTATTGGAAGAATTGTTACAAAGTGAATTTCCTGTATTAGATTTAGTTCAAGGAGAAAAGATGCAAGCTGAAATTTTGCAAGCTAAAGCACAACTAGACTCTGTTGGGGGAGTGATTGAAGGATTTGCCTTGAACTTACCTGTAGGCCTAGGTGAACCATTTTTCGATTCGTTAGAAAGTAGTTTAGCAAGTATGCTTTTTTCTATTCCAGCAGTTAAGGGTGTGGAGTTTGGACTCGGTTTTGCAATTAGTGAACAATTAGGCAGTGTGACCAATGACCAGTTGCAATATCAAGGAGATAAAATAAAATTTTTAAGCAATAATAATGGGGGGATATTAGGAGGAATTTCTAATTCTTTGCCGTTGGTATTTAGAGTGGCGATTAAACCTACGCCATCGATTGCGAAAGAGCAGCAATCAATAAATTTTGCTGAACAGACAAATGTGGCTTTGAAAATAACCGGCCGACATGATCCATGTATAGTTCCTAGGGCTGTAGTAGTTGTGGAAGCAGCAGCGGCGTGGGTATTGTTAGATAATATATTATTAGCAGGTGAAAAAAATGACTTGTGAGTTAGAACTTTTGCGGCAAAAAATTGATAGGTTAGATCGACAGATTGTAGATTGCTTTGAAGAACGGATGCAAACTGTTATTCAAGTAGCAGCATATAAAAAAGCGCATAATTTGCCGATTTTAAATTCGGAACGTGAAAAAGAAGTAATTGAGAAAAATACCGCTATGTTGCAAAATAAACAATATAAACGCGCTTTAGAAAGTGTTTTAGAAAAAATGATGTTAGTTAGTCGCAATGCGCAGCAAGAATATTTAGATACACAGGTTAATTATCAAGAGTTCAAGACGGTTGAACCAGAGTTTGAGGGGAAGATAGTTGGCTATCAGGGTGTAGCTGGTTCGTTTAGCCATCAAACTTTACAACGATTTTTTAAAGAGCATTGTATTTTAGAAAAAAACTATTTGAATTTTGAAGATGTGTTTAGTGCTTTAGAGGTTGGGGAGATTGTATACGGAGTTTTGCCATTAGAAAACTCTACTACTGGGGCAATTAATGATATATATGATTTACTGAACAAATATCAAGTTTGCATCGTAGCGGAATATTGTTTAGAAATAGAACAGGCACTATTAGCAAAGCCTCAAACAACCTTGGCAATGATTGAAAAAGTATATTCTCATCCCCAGGGATTTAAACAAAGCAAGGATTTTTTAGCAAAATATCCCCAATGGGAGCATATTCCCTATTTTAATACAGCTAAAAGCGCAGAATATGTTGCACATACTGCTGCTGATAATATTGCCGCTATTGCTAGTAAACAGGCGGCTAGTTTATATAACTTACAAGTTTTACAGGAACGAATAAATTTTAACAATAAAAATTTTACACGCTTTGTGATTCTAACAAAAAGTAAGCAAATTTGGGCAGAAAGTGATAAAATAAGTTTGTTAATTGGTTTACCACATAAAGCTGGTAGCTTAGCAAGGGTGCTAAATTACTTTGAAGAATATAATATAAATCTTTTAAAAGTAGAATCAAGACCTAATCATAAGCAAAGTTGGTCCTATTATTTTTATGTCGACTTTCAAGGTTGTTTAGAAGATCGGCAAGTCCAAAAAGTATTAAAAAAGGTTGAGGCAGATAGTAGTTATTTTAGACTATTAGGAAATTATAAAGAGCATAAGGGGTAAGGCTAATGTATGCATTGTTAGGTAAAACTTTAAAACATAGTATTTCACCAGAAATTCATGCGGAAATTTTTTCGGAAATAGGCATTGCAGCAGAATATAAGTTACTAGAATGTACTATAGATGATTTGCCACAAATTATTGCACGGGGTGATTATCAAGGGTTTAATGTTACAATTCCTTATAAAGAAGAAGTTTTACAATACATAGATTATATAGACCCAGCGGCTCAACAAATACAAGCAATTAATACGATAGCGTACATTGATGGTAAAATTTGCGGTTATAATACGGATTATACTGGTTTTTCTAGCCTGTTGCTTAAAAACAAAATAATGGTACAAGGCAAAAAAGTGGTTATTTTAGGTGTAGGTGGTTCTGCGAAAATGGTAGCTGCCTATATGTGCAACCAAGGCGCTCAACAGGTGTATTTAGTATCGCGTAATCCTGCTACAAAAGTGGTTGCCACACAGGCGAAGATAATTGACTACAGAGAATTAGAAACAATAGAGCGTGCTGATATTATTGTAAATACAACTCCTTGTGGCATGTATCCTAATATTGCTGACAGTGCTGTTAGTAGAGAGCTTTTGAAGAACTTTCAAGTTGCCATTGATTTAATTTATAATCCGACGGAAACGGTTTTTTTAAGGGATGCTCGAGAACAGGGATTACAAACTGTAAATGGTTTATATATGTTGGTTGCGCAGGCGGTGCATGCTCAAGAAATTTGGCAACAAGTTAAGCTTGAAACTGCGATAATCGAGAGAATTGCAAAAAAAATGCAGGTGTATTATGAAAAATGAGTTGCGACAAAAAAATATCGTATTAATAGGTATGCCAGGAGCGGGAAAAACAACTGTAGGTAAAATAGTAGCGGAAAGATTGCATCGAAAATTCATAGACACGGATGTATATTTAGAACAAAAAGTGTTGATGAGTATTTCGGAAATGTTTGAGGTTAGTGAGACTTATTTTCGCGAACAAGAGCTTCAAGCAATAGCAGAGATAAGCAACAAAAAACAGATTGTTATCGCAACTGGTGGAGGCGTTGTATTGAATCCGCTAAACATTTCTAATTTAAAAAAAAATGGGATAGTATTTTTTCTTAATAGAACTGTGGCAGAAATTTTAAAAAGCTTAAACTCAGAAAAAAGACCATTGTTAAAAGAAAATCCTCAAAAACGTTTGGAAAAATTGTATTTAGAACGCTACAGTTTGTATGAACAGGCAGCAGACTTCAAAATTGACTGTATAGAAAGTGATATTCGCACTAGTGTAGAACAAATAATTAGTATTGTTACAGGTCATGGAATTATAGATAATAAATAAAATAATATAAGTATGAGGCCAATCTTTTGCAATTTAGGGCAAAATATTAGCCTCATACTTGCATAAAGCTAAATTGTGGCATAGAATTAAGGAGAGAAAGATGAAAATAGTTATTATAAATGGCGTAAATATTAATTTATTAGGACTAAGGGAACCAGAAATATATGGGAATATGAATTATGAGAAAATGTTATTGGACTTACGTGCTTTTGCACAAGAAAATCAAATAGAAGTTGATTTTAAACAAAGTAATTACGAAGGGGAGTTGGTAGAGTTTATTCAAACTGCCTATGGTAATTATCAAGGAATAATTATTAATCCTGCGGCATATACTCACTATAGTATTGCTTTGTTAGATGCGTTGAAAGCAGTTGGTTTGCCAGCAATAGAAGTTCATATCAGTAATATTCACAAACGAGAAGAGTTTAGACATAAATCTTACACAGCAAAAGCTTGTATTGGACAAATTTCTGGGCTAGGAGTATATGGTTATAAGTTGGCAATGTTAGCTTTAAAAGAACATTTAAAAAAATAAAGTGAGAGGGTGAATTTTCATGTTGAATTTATTAAAAAAACGTCGGAGCATCTATAATTTAGGCAAAGAGAAGATTGTTTCTCAAACGAAAATAATTGAAGTAGTTGAGCAAACAATTAAACATCTACCATCCTCGTTTAATTCGCAAAGTACTAGGATAGTATTGTTATTTGGGTCGCAACATGAATTGTTGTGGGATAAGACTAAGGATTGTTTGCGAGAAATAGTTCCAGCGGCTGCGTTTGAACAAACAGAAACTAAAATTGATAACTGCTTTAAAGCAGGCTATGCAACGTTATTATTTTATGAAGATCAAGAAGTTGTAGAGCAGTTATGTAAAAATTTTCCTACATACCAAGACAAATTCCCGATTTGGGCAGAGCATGCCAATGCTATGGCGCAATTGGCTTTGTGGACGCAGTTTGCCGATTTGAACTTGGGTGCAAGTTTGCAACATTATAATCCGATCATTGATGAAATGATTATAAAAACCTGGCAAATTCCGAGAAGCTGGAAATTAATTGCGCAAATGCCAGTTGGGAGTATTTCAAAGCCAGCTGAAGAAAGAACATATTTGCCAATAGCAGACAGGGTTTTAATTTACAAATAAAATTCAGCGTGATTGAAGCATACAGGTGATAAGATGGTTAATGCATATTTGCTGGTAGAAATTAGCTATAAAGAAGATCCGGAACTAGAATATATTTTACCGTTGAAGTTAGTGACTTCTTTTTTACGGGAGCAAGCTTGGTCTGGGGCTGATCGACAAGAACTACAGCTTATCTGGAAAAATATTTATGCATATATGTTGGCTAGTGTAAATAATGATTTGGAACCTTTTGTGATTAATGACAAAAACGCACTACGAATTATATTGAAATGGCTCCGTGACTGTGCAGTAGATTTTTTATTTACAGAGCAATCGGCAAAAAAACTATTAGAAGATATAAAAAATCTTCATGTTTTTTTAAATGCTAATCAATTTCAAGTAACAGCGATGGAAACAATAGAAAAATTCCTCAAGACACTTTATACACCAGAAGGGTTATTGAATCTACAAACTCCGCCTAGTAAAAGTAAGGTTATGCATTTAGATTTTGGCAACAGAGCTTTGGCAACAGATCAAAAAAATGTAGTGATTTATCTACGAGAACATATTGCTGAACTAGTGCCTAAAACTTTAAATATTTTAAAAACCAATGCTTATCGAGATTGGGCTGATAAAAGTTTTATGTATTACCAATATTTTTGGGAACTATATTTGCAACAGGAAGAAGATTTTGGAAGCGATAAAATAGTCCCGGATATTTATTCTTTTCATAATAAAGAAGTTGATCCGTATTGCATGTTGAGTTTTGTGGAATATTTGTTATTTGAAGTGCATTTTCCAAAAGTAAAACAACAATTATTAGATAAATTAATCAGTCTATCTAATAAGTTGCCAGGGTTTCAAGCTTTTTTAGAGTTTTATCGCGACTCGCAATTTACTCTTTTTAGAGTTTGTTCTACTAATAGTTATGTAGGTACAACTGTGCAGAATATTTTTAATGAGCAAAAGATTATTTTGCCGAATATCTTTCTTAATTATGAAGAAAATCGAGGGAGAATATTTTTTGCTTATTTTAATCCCAATAAGCAGTTGTTACCTAGTACTATTTTATCGGTAGGAGTTACTGAAAACCAAAAAAAAATGTTTGTGAGACTTGTGAAAAATCTGTATAAGTTTCTAGCAAGGTCTCAACCTTTGAGTTTTGAAGATTTTTTTAAAACTCAAGGTTTGTTTATTAGATATTTGTTAGTAAACACTAATAGTTCAAAGTTTGTCCTAGAAAAATTTGCAAGTTATCTAGGACGACAGGAAAGTTTTAATTATTCAAACTTATTGTTGAAGGAATTAAAGGCTACGGAACGAGAGCTTATCAAGTTGGGCAGAAACCTTAATTTTTCCCAAGAAGATTTAGATAAGCTAACCTGTCTATGGAGAAATTTTTGCAATCTGAGTAGTTTCGAATTGAACATGCTAGAATATTTTAAATTTGCAGTATTGCTTTGCTACTGTGAACTTATTTACCCGGGGAGAATTGTGCAGAAAATAAGAGAAATTTTTGCTTTAGAGGAGAAAATATTGCAAAAATGTATTTCTCAAGTTAAAAATACATTGAACTTGGAGATTAATAATTTACAATATTTAACTGAATATGGTAAAATACAGCTACTTATAAGGTTAAAGAATAAGGAGTAAATTTTTAATGAAATGTCCAAAGTGTGATCAAGAAAATGGTTTGAATTTAGATAAATGTGGCTTTTGTGGGGCAGAATTGACCATACAGGCTAGGACGATGAGCAGTCAAGAAAGAGATGATTTTGCTGGGGTTACAATTGATGATTCTGGGGAAAATAGTGAGTCTAAATCAAGACAGAGCTGGTCGGAACGGGAAGAAAATTATCAACAGCGAAGTAGGGTTTATGTAAAGGGCTTTAATTTTGGCTCTCAACAACGCTCTTTAAGCAATATCTTGTTTTGGCTAGCAATATTGGCGTTTGTATTTTTTGTGTTACCGACATTTATAATGATCGGTTTGGCAATATTTGCAATTTGGTTTGTTTTTAACTTGTTTTCCTAAAATAAAATGATAAAGGCGTGATTAATTAATGAAGTTTAAAAGTACACGTGGTTCAGAAGAACTATTGTTTTCAGCACAGGCAATTTCACAAGGAATAGCTAAAGATGGTGGTTTATTTGTGCCAATAGAAATTCCTCAAGTGGATTTGTCAGAGATTGCGCTTTTAGAAAAAATGAGCTATGCAGAGCGAGCAGAATATATTTTAAAATTTTTCTTAACTGATTATACAGCTCAAGAATTACAATATTGTACTAGCCAAGCTTATAGTCAAGATAATTTTTCAGAGCCTATAGCTCCAGTTGTAAGCCTGGAGGAAAATTTGAGTGTTTTAGAACTCTGGCATGGTAAAACATCGGCTTTTAAAGATATGGCGTTGCAAATTTTGCCGTATTTATTAACAGTTGCTTTAAAAAAAGAAACAAGTGCTAAAAAATTGCTGATACTTGTTGCTACTTCTGGTGACACAGGGAAAGCGGCTCTAGAAGGTTTCAAAGATGTTGCGGGTACAGAAATTATTGTTTTTTACCCTGTTGATGGTGTTAGCGATATCCAAAAATTGCAAATGACTACTCAAGCTGGGGAAAATGTGCATGTATTTGCAGTAAAAGGCAACTTTGATGATGCGCAAACAGGTGTTAAAGAAATATTTGCTAATCAGAATATGGCAGAGAGCATAGAAAAATTAGGATACCAATTTTCTTCTGCAAACTCCATAAACTGGGGACGCTTAGTACCACAAATAGTCTATTATTTTAGCGCTTATATAGATTTAGTAAAACAAAAATCAATAAAATTAGGGGAACAAGTGAATTTTTGTGTGCCAACAGGTAATTTTGGAAATATTTTAGCGGGTTATTATGCTAAATTAATGGGCTTACCTGTACATAAATTTATTTGCGCTTCTAATTTAAATAATGTATTAACTGATTTTATTAATACAGGCGAATACAATCGCAATCGAGAGTTTTATAAAACAAACTCGCCCTCAATGGATATTTTGATATCTAGCAATTTAGAACGATTCTTGCACCAAATCACGGGTGATAGCAGTTTGGTTGCTAAATATATGCAAGAACTGTCGCAAAAAGGTTATTATAAAATTGCAGGACAAACTTTAGAAAAAATAAAAGAAGTTATGCAGGCTTATTGTTTTGATGAAGCACAAACTGAAAAAGCCATTGCTGATGTTTACGCAACTAAGAAGTATTTGTTAGATACGCATACAGCAGTTGCATACTTAGCAGCAGAAAAATACCAACAAGAAACAGCTGATAAAACACATACTGTAGTTTTATCAACAGCCAGCGCTTTTAAATTTAGTCAAGATGTATTGAAGGCTTTAAAACAAGATATTACTGGGCTAGATAGTTTTCAGCAAAATGATTTACTCGAAAAATTAACAGCGCAACCTACGCCAGCGAGGATAAAATATTTGAAAACTGCTAAAGTTCTTCATGAACAGATTATTGATAAGCAAGAAATGTTAGCAGCTATTAAAGCGGTATTATAAATAGTCAGAGGGACTGTTGCCAAACTTAGGTAGCAGTCCTTTTTTGCTTTAATGATTAGATTTATGATAAGATAAAATTCGGATTAAACAGTATTTTACAAGTGAGGGCAAAATGAAAATTTTATTTAGTACATTAAATAGTAAGTACATTCATTCTAATTTAGGAATATATTCTGTTGCTGCTTATTTAGCTAAACAGCAACTAGCTGTTCAAGTAGAAATAAAAGAATATACAATTCAAACGCCTATCTTAAGTATGCTTGCAGATATATATATGTATCAACCTGATATAATAGCATTGGCGACATATATCTGGAATAGACAGGAAACTTTGGCTTTAACAAAAGCAATTAAAAAAGTATTACCAAAGACCATGATAATTTTAGGCGGGCCAGAAGTTTCTTTTGCTGCAGCAGAAGTTTTTTTGACAAATCCCGAGATAGATTATATCGTCCAAGGTGAAGGTGAACAAGTTTTTGCTCAGTTAATTGGGAATTTGTTAAAGAAAGAAACTATACTACCGGCAGGAATAAGCCGAAAAAATGCAATAAGCGAAACAATTGCTATAATTGAAGAATTAGATGAATTACCATTTGTATATAAGCAACTAGATATAGCTTTGGAAAATAAAATAATTTATTATGAAAGTACCAGAGGCTGTCCTTTTAGTTGTACTTATTGTTTGTCGGGAATTACACATAATGTAAGAAAACGTTCTTTAAAGCTGGTATTGGCAGAATTACAGTTTTTTATTGAGAATAAAGTTAAGCAGGTCAAGTTTGTTGATAGAACCTATAATTTAGATTTGAACCATTATTTACCGATTATGGAATACTTGGCAAATCAAGAAACTACTACTAATTTCCATTTTGAGATTAAAGCGGATTTATTAAGTAAAGAAGTTTTAGAATTTCTAGCAACTGTTCCAGTGGGGCGATTTCAATTTGAAATAGGGATACAAACCACTAATCCACAAACTTTGTCAGCGATTAAACGACAAGATAATTGGCAAAATTTACAGGGGAATATTAAACAACTGGTAGCTTTAAAAAATATTCATATTCATGTTGACTTGATTGCGGGTCTACCTTATGAAGATCTCGCGAGTTTTAAAAATTCATTTAACATGGTGTATAATTTGCAAGCAGATGCAGTTCAGCTAGGTTTTTTAAAAATTTTGTCTGGTTCGTTATTGGCTAGGCAACAGCAAGAACATGGGTATAATTATTTGTCACAGCCACCCTATGAGGTATTAAGCAATAAATATATAAGTTATGCAGAACTAAGAATGTTAAAGTTAGTAGAAGATATGTTAGATCGTTTTCATAACAGCAATAAGTATAATAACACTTTGCAGTATTTAATTGTTGAATTTTATGATAAGGATGCATTTAAGTTTTATGAAGAGCTGGCTTTGTATGCAGAAGCTTGCAAACTACACTTGCAAAGTTCTGGGAGTAAGCAAAACTTAGAATTATTTATAAATTTTATAGATAAAAAATTTAATATTAATCAAGCTAGATTAATAAAAGAAATACTGCATTTAGATGTTTTTAGGGCACAAGAAGGATGGCGACGCGAATTTTTTTATTGCCAATCAGAACAAACAGAATTTAACGAAGCTTTTTTGAAATTTTGGCGAGACATAGATTTGGTAAAAAAATATATAGCAAACTATCAATTTACCAATTGGCGGCAAATAAAAAAATTATATCCGATGGAGAGCTTTAGATTCGCGGAACAAGAGAGGATATATTTATTGCTCGCCGAACAAGGCCAACTAATTGAAGTAGCGAAAGAGGACTTTTATGAAAATATATAATAATTATTCGGAATACCTGCGAAATTTATACGGAGGAAAAGTTTATAAATTGCCAATTGCAATTCCAGTAACCTGCCCAAATAGAGATGGTAGTATTGACAACCAAGGCTGCACTTTTTGTGGAGAAATAGGTGCTGGTTATGAAAATTTGCCTTCGGAAATTGGAATAGAAGAACAAATTAAGCAAAACAAGGCTCATATTATTCCTAAATATAAGGCGGAAAAATTTATTGCTTATTTACAAAATTTTAGTAACACTTATCTGCCATTAACAGAATTGTTGCGTAGTGTAGAGCATTGTTGTCAAGAAGATGTAGTGCGGGTAGCTTTATCTACACGGCCTGATTGTATAAGTGAAGCTTATTTAGAAGCTTTAGCGGAGCTTAGACAAAAGAAAAATGTTGATATTAGCATTGAATTAGGTTTACAAACAGTAAATTATAAAAATTTAAAAAAGATTAATCGTGGCCATAGTTTGGCAGAATATCTTGATGCTATGCAAAAACTCAATAAATACAAATTTTATTCTTGTACTCATCTTATCTTAAATCTCCCAGGAGATTCTGTAGAAGATACAATTGAGGCGGCGAAAATAGTTTCAGCAATGAGGAGTACAGAAGTGAAGCTACACGCATTATATATTATAAAAAATACAGAAATGGCAAGAGCTTATCAAGCTGGGGAAATTACTTTGATTACTAAGGATGAATATGTTCAGAGAGTAGTGAGTTTTCTAGAATATTTAGACCCGGCAATAACCTTACAACGGTTAATTGGAAGAGCCCCAGCAAGTCACACCCTATTTAGCAATTGGGGAATTGGCTGGTGGAAAATAAAAGAAGAGATAGAAGCAACCATGCAACAAGAAAACACTTATCAGGGGAGATTATTCAACTATTTAAATGGTAGGGCGTTAAAAAAATTTTCTTGTCTAAGCTAGAAAACACTTGAAAGGATTACTAAGGTTATGAGATTTTTAAATTTAATGCAGCAAACCAAAACTATGCAGGACTTAACTAAGTTAATGGCTACACATAAGCAAATTAGTTTGGTTGGAATTAATGAAGACTATAAGCCTTATGTAGCTGCGGCAGTTATACAACAACAAGCAAATGCAACGATTTTTTTGCTGAAAAACAATAGTCAGTTGCGCAAATACAAGAAGATTATAAAAGAATTATTGCCTGAAATTCCTTGTTTTGAATTATTGCCAGAAGATGAGCTAGATTTTTTGGCGGAAAATGCTAATACTGAATTAAACTGGGCTCGTTTGCAGGCATTAGAGAATATGGCCCAGGCTAAAGCAAGTGTAATATATTTGAATATGGAAACATATTTGCATAAATTTGTGGCTAAGCAAAATTTGCAACAGCGTCAACTAGCTATAATTTGCGGACAGGAAATTTCCAGAGCAGAATTGCTGGCAAACTTGGTTGACTATGGTTATAGTCGAACAGATAAGGTATATGCTACTGGCGAGTTTAGTTTGCGTGGAGACATTTTAGATGTATTTCCTTTGGGTTATGATAACCCAGTACGCTTAGAATTTTATATGGAAAATGTAGATGATATCAGGGCTTTTGACATAGCTAGCCAACGTTCGATAGAACATTTGCCAACTTTGAATTTGTTACCCTTACTAAATAGAGAAAGAAATTTTACTAGTGATATTTTTGCTTATTTAGAGCAGAACGTGTTGATTATTGATGAACCAACAGAACTGATGACGTTGGCCGCTGAGTACTTACAGAGTTTAGAAGAAAATGAGTGTAAACAATATATTACCTATGCAGAATTACAAGAAAAACAAAAAAATATTCGTAGTATTAGCTTGGTTTTTGAACATAGTAGAGCTGGAGGTATTAGTCAGGACGTAAGTAATTTTTTAAACGTTAGTAGTTATCATAAAAAAATAGATATTCTAATTAAAGACATTAAAAATTATTTACAAGAACAATATAGTGTAATTATTGTTCTATCTAATCTTGCCAAGGCGAAAGTATTTAGACAAAATTTTAAAAATGAATTTAACGTAGTTATCTTGGAAGAGACTAGTGTGGGAGCTTTGCAATCAGGAGTATACTGTATTGTTGATAATATTCAAGAGGGATTTTGTTTAAAAGAAGAAAAATTAGTAGTTATTTCGGAAAAAGATATCTATGGTTTAGTAAAGGAACGTAAATTTCAAACCATTGATAAAGAAAGTAAAATAAATTATTTCACTGATATAAAAATAGGCGACTATGTAGTTCATAATATACATGGCATAGGTAAATACATTGGTGTAGATATTATTAAGGTTGAGGGGTTATTACGCGACTATCTGATTTTACAGTATGCAGGTACTGACAAATTATTTGTACCTGTGGAGCAAGTTACGACATTGCATAAGTACATTGGTAATGACGGTGTTACGCCCAAATTATCTAAAATGGGTGGTACAGAATGGAAGCGGCTGAAAAATAAGGCAAAATTGGCAATTACAGATATGGCTGAAGAGTTATTAAGACTATATGCCCGACGTAAATTGGTGCCGGGGTTTGCGTTTCCCGAGGATGATAGTTTTCAAAATGAATTTGAAGAGGCTTTTGTATATGAAGAAACACCTGATCAGTTACGTGCCATTGTGGAAATAAAAAAAGATATGCAAAGCACTCAACCAATGGATAGATTACTGTGTGGTGATGTTGGTTATGGTAAAACGGAAGTAGCTATGCGCGCTGTTTTTAAAGCAGTAGCGGCTAGTAAACAGGTGGCGGTCTTAGTGCCGACAACGGTCCTAGCACGTCAGCATTTACAGACTTTTAGTGAACGAATGAGCGCGTTTGGTGTAAGAGTTGAGGGTTTGAGTAGATTTAATAATGCTAAAGAACAAAAAAATATTATTCAACAACTTGCTGAAGGTAAAATTGATGTTATTATTGCTACGCATCGAATTTTACAAAATGATATTCTTTTCAAAAACTTGGGGTTATTGGTAATCGATGAAGAACAGCGGTTTGGTGTAGCTCAGAAAGAAAAGATAAAGAAAATTGCAACTAACGTAGATGTCCTAACACTTTCTGCTACACCCATTCCGCGAACTTTGCATATGACTTTGCTTACAGCTAAAGACATGAGTGTAATTGAAACGGCTCCAGAAAATAAGATGTCTGTAGAAACTTATGTTATGGGGGAAGCGGAAGCAATCTTAGAGCAGGCAATAAAACGTGAATTAAAACGTGGTGGGCAGGTTTATTATGTAGTACGTTTTATTGAAGATATCGAGGGGGCTGAGAAAAAATTAAAAAAAATTCTACCCAAAGCAAATATTAAAATAGCCCATGGCAGACTACCAGAAGGAATGTTGGAAAAGAATATCATCGCCTTTTATGAAGGTAATTGTGATATTTTACTTAGCACCAGTATTATTGAAAACGGAATTGATGTGCCAACCGCTAATACAATAATCATACAAGATGCGGATAAATTTGGTTTGTCACAGTTGTATCAAATGCGGGGACGAGTTGGTAGAGGTGCGCATTTAGCATATGCATATTTATTATATAGGCCACAAAAAAGTTTATCAGAAATAGCTCAAAAAAGGTTAGAGGCTATACGTAGCTTTACCGAATTAGGCTCAGGTTTCAAAATTGCAATGCGGGATTTGGAAATAAGAGGAGCAGGTAGTATTTTGGGTGACAAGCAACATGGACATGTTCTGAGCATTGGTTTTCAGGCTTATTGTCAATTATTAGAAGAAACAATTGCAGCTTTAAAAGGCGAAACAGTGGCGATTACAAATAACTTTGAGCCCAATATAGATATTGCAGTTAATCTGCATATTAGTCCAGAATATATGCCAGACAATAGCGATAAATTGGAGTTATATAAAAGTTTAGCGATCATTAAAGATGCAAAAGAAGCGCAGGAACTTTTAGATGAACTAATAGACCGCTTTGGCGAGCCACCAAAGGATGTAATAGCAATGATAAGAGTGGCTAGACTCAGAGCTGTTTGTCGTAATTATGGTTTGCGTAGCATGATTGCTAAAGGTAAAGAACTTAGTATTGTTTTTAATCAACAGACAAGCGTGCAAGGGGCTGAAATATTAAAACTGTCTGATATATATTCAAAAAAAATGAAATTTATTCAAGGGGAGTATGCGCGTTTGCAGATAAAACTGGGAGAAAATATAATTGACTACTTAGATCTAACTGAGAAAATAATTAAAATTTTATTGCCAAATATAAAATAAAATGCTTTAATAAGTAGTTGTGTTAGAAAAAGCATTACTAGGAGGCCAAATGGGGCGAGATAAATTTTTAAAAGGAGCATTTATTTTAACGGTAGCAGGAATACTAGTAAAGATAATAGGCTCAGCAAATAGAATATTTTTGTCAAGATTACTAGGTGGTGAAGGCATTGGTTTATACCAAATGGCATATCCAATTTATTTGCTGGCACTTAGTATTTCTTCAGCAGGAATACCAGTAGCAATATCAATAATTGTTGCGGAAAGATTAGCTTTAGGAGATTATCGGGGTGCAAATCGCGTTTTTAAGATTTCTTTGGCTTTGATGAGTATTACAGGTTTAGTCTTTGCCAGCTTACTATTTTTTGGCGCAGATTTTCTAGTCAATGAACAAATTGTACGTGATCCTAGGGCTTATTATTCAATTATTTCTTTAGCGCCAGCAGTGTTTTTTGCGACAATGCTATCGAGTTATCGAGGGTATTTTCAAGGATATCAAATGATGACGCCTACCGCTAGTTCCCAGATTATTGAACAATTTATTCGCGTTATGACCATGATTAGTTTTGCGTACTTATTACTGCCAATGGGAATTGAATATTCAGCAGCTGGAGCTAGTTTTGGGGCGGCCCCAGGGGCTTTATGTGGTTTGTTGGTTTTATTGTATTGTTACTTTAAGCATCAAAAAACTATTGCTGTACAAATTGCAACGCAGAAAGAAACAAAACTGGTATCAGCTAAAACTATTGTTAATAAGATTGTTCGTTTGGCTCTACCAGTTTCTTTAGCAAATATTATGATTCCCGTAGTATCTAGCTTAGATATGCTAATTGTGCCTAAAAGATTAGAAGTTGCTGGTTTTGGTGTCGAACAAGCAACAACTTTATTTGGGTATTTAACAGGAATGGGGTTGCCACTAATCATGATGGCAACAATTCCAACGGCTTCATTGGCTGCCAGTATAGTTCCAGCTATTTCGGAAGCTTACACTTTGACTAATTACGAGAGTGTGAATAAAAAAATTGCAACTGCTCTTAGACTATGTGCCTTGATAACTATTCCTGCAAGTTTGGGGTTACTGGTCTTAGCGACACCAATTTCACAAATGTTGTATGCAACTCCAGCAGCTGGTACTAGTATTGCTGTTTTAGCGCCGGCCATATTTTTTCTAGGATTACACCAAGTAACAACAGGAATTTTACAAGGTTTGGGAAAAACAATTGTTCCAGTTATAAATATGATCATAAGTGCAGGCGTAAAGGTGCTTTTAGCTTGGATTTTAACTGCTAATCCCAGCTACGGTATTATTGGGGCTGCTTTTGCTACAGACATAGATTTTCTTTTGGCGGTAGTTTTGAATGTTTTGTTCTTAAAAAAACAAATACGAGTTAATTTTCCTATAAAAGATATCTTGCGTATTACGCTATCTGCTATTATAATGGGTTATGTGGTGCATTGGAGTCATGGCAAATTGATCGAGGCTTTGATGAGTAATTCTTTAGCTACTTTAAGTTCAATTATTTTAGGTGGTATGGTGTATTGTCTAATGTTAGTTATTACAGGCAGTATTAGTGCTCAAGAAATCCGAGCTATACCTGTAGTAGGTAACAAATTAGCTAATACTATGTTGAAGTTGCGGCTAATTAGGGAGTGAAGAAATTGATTTACATTGTTGGTTTAGGCCCTAGTTTATTGGGTGATATAACTGTGGAAACCATGCAACTGTTGCAAAGTGCTGAAAAAGTGATTTTGCGTACCGAACAACATCCAAGCGTGACACAATTACGCGAAAATAAGTTGGAGTTTGTTTCTTGTGATAATTTTTATGAGTCTAGTGACTCTTTTGACGAGGTTTATGAACGAATTGTGAATTTTTGTTTGCAAGAGAGTCGAAAATATAGTAAGATTGTTTATGCCGTACCAGGTAGTCCGCTAGTAGCAGAAAAAACCGTGCAATTATTAAGAAAAAAAGCTGTTCAAGAGAATATTGCGATAAAAATTTTACCAGCAATGAGTTTTTTAGATTTGGTGTATAGCCGTTTAGCTCTAGATGCTTGTGATGGGTTGAAAATTATAGATGCTTTACAGATTGAAACAGTTCAGGCAAAGGAAAAATTGCCCTTGATAATTACGCAAGTTTATAATAAACAGGTTGCTTCAAATGTAAAACTTACCTTGATGGATTATTATAATGACGAGACTGAGATTGTTTTCTTAAGAAATCTAGGATTAGCAGATGAACGTGTAGAAAAGATTTTTTTATACGAACTTGATCGCCAGCCAGATATCAATCATTTGACAACAGTTTATTTGCCTTATGATGATAGTGTCAATATAAGTGAATTAGCAAATACGGTAGAAGAATTGCGTGCTCCTGCTGGCTGTCTTTGGGATAGAGAACAGACGCATGAAACTATCCGGCATAATTTTATCGAAGAGGTTTATGAAGTTGTTGAGTCAATTGATGACCAAAATGCAACATTGCTTTGTGAAGAATTAGGGGACGTATTGTTACAGGTTGTTTTTCATGCACAAATAGCTAAAGAAGCGGGAGTATTTGACTTACAGGATGTTATCGATGGAATCAATGATAAGTTAATTAGGCGTCATCCGCATGTCTTTGGTAAAATTAGTGTTGCTAGTACCCAAGATATTCTAAAAAACTGGGATAAAATAAAGGCAAGTGAAAAATCAGAGCGAAAATATGTTTTAGATGGAGTCACGAAAGGTCTGCCAGCCTTAATGTGTGCTTATAAATTGCAATCTAAGGCTGCTAAAGTTGGTTTTGATTGGCAAGAAATAGAGCCTGTATATGCTAAAGTTTATGAGGAATTAGAAGAAGTAAAAGTAGCTAAGAATCGACAAGAATTGGAAAAAGAATTGGGTGATTTGCTTTTTGCAGTTACCAACTTAGCGCGACATTATCGGGTTGTACCAGAGCTGGCCTTGAATATTTCCAACAACTGTTTTAGAAAGCGGTTTGCTTTTGTAGAACAATGTGTCTTAAATAGCGGCAGAGAGTGGCAAAATTTTTCTTTGCAAGAATTAGACGAGTTTTGGGAAAAAGCAAAGTTACAGTAATTTAAATTTTAGGACGTTTCGTCTTAGAATATATTAAAAATTATAAATTTTATAGGGGGCATTATTCAATGAACAAAAATGAATTAATCACAAGTGTAGCCGAAAAAACAAGCATGGCCAAAAAAGATGTAGAGAAAGTTATTGCAGCTACTCTAGAAAGCATCAAAGAAGAAGTATCAGGTAAAGGTAAAGTTCAAGTTATTGGTTTCGGTACTTTTGAAGCTAGAGAGCGTAAAGCACGTGTTTGCAAAAACCCACGTACTAAAAAAGAAATGGAAGTTCCAGCTTGTGTAGTACCAGTGTTTAAAGCTGGTAAAGCCTTCAAAGATATGTTTAAATAAGTTTTAATCTTATAAAAAGCTAGGGCAACCTAGCTTTTTTTAGCGAGGTAGCTATGAAAATATTAGTTGTGGATGATGAAGATAATATTCGGGAATTATTAAGGTTTACTTTAGAGAAAAACACGTTTAATGTGCGTGAAGCCAGTGATGGGGAACAAGCCTTGAAAATTTTGACGGAATATTTGCCAGATCTAATTTTATTAGATTTAATGTTGCCTAAAATAGATGGTTTAGAAGTTTGTCGTCGAATAAAGAATAATCCAGCTACAGCAGGAATTCCTATCATAATGCTTACAGCTAGAGCCGAAGAGATTGATAAAATATTGGGCTTGGAATTAGGCGCAGATGATTATATAACTAAACCATTTAGCCCACGTGAGGTAATAGCTAGAGTAAAAGCTGTCCTAAGAAGATTGGGTAATAGCAATGTTAATGAGGGCGAGTTGGTTTTAGGAGATTTGAAAATCAATTTTATTAGTTATGAAGTACATATTTTAGATGAAAAAATAGAATTAACTCCTAAAGAGTACGAGCTTTTAAAGTTGTTTGCAACCAACCTGGGTAGAGTTTTTAGCCGGGAACAATTATTAGAAAAAATCTGGGGTTATGAATATTATGGTGATACTCGTACCGTAGATGTACATATTAGACACTTGCGGTCTAAACTAGAAAAATCAAAACAATTGACTAACGCTATAGAAACCGTACGAGGTGTTGGTTACCGTTTTGCAGATAATAATTAAATTTTACAAAGAGTTAACAAAGCGTTAACTCTTTTTTTTTATTTACATGTTAATATCAATTAGGTTGAAAGATTGGTGGAGGTAAAGAAACGTGTTATTAAAAAAAAATAAAATACAAGTTAAAAAGTTAAATTTATTTTACACTGACAAACAAGCATTGTTTGATATTAATATGGATATGCCTGAAAAAAGTGTTCTTGCTTTTATAGGCCCTTCTGGTTGTGGAAAGTCTACTTTTTTAAAAACAATAAATCGGATGAATGATTTAATTGATAATGTAGTTATTCAAGGGCAAGTTTTGATAGATGGAGTAGACATTTATCATCCTAAAACTGATGTAGTTAATTTGCGAAAAAACGTAGGCATGGTTTTTCAAAGACCAAATCCATTTCCAATGAGCATTTATGATAATGTTATTTATGGGGCTAAAATACATCAAAAATATAGTAGACAAGAGTTAGATCAAATTGTGCAGGAAAGCTTAGAAGGCGCAGCCTTGTGGGAAGAAGTAAAAGACAGATTAAAAGCACCAGCATTTTCACTTTCAGGGGGGCAACAGCAGCGTCTTTGTATAGCACGTTTATTAGCAGTAGAACCAGAGGTTTTACTGATGGATGAGCCTTGTTCAGCTTTGGACCCAATTTCAACAATGAAAATTGAAGAATTGGTATTAAGTTTAAAAAATAAGTACACAATAATTATGGTTACTCATAATATGCAACAAGCCGCTAGGGTTTCTGATCGGACAGCATTTTTTCTAAATGGTGAGATGATTGAATATGATGAGACTAAAAGTTTGTTTACAAATCCGCAAAATATAAAAACCGAGGAATATATTACAGGAAGGTTTGGATAAGATGAAAAGAATACGAGATGAATTCGACAGAGAATTAGAGATCTTACTGCACGATATTCAATCGATGGGGAGAGTAGTAAGTAAGGCTTTAATTGAATCAGTACAAGCCCTGCTAACGGACAATAGAATTTTGGCTGAAGAAGTTATGAAGGTGGAAGAATCAATTGATTTGATGCAAGTTTTAGTAGAAGATAAGTGCATACTGCTAATTGCCTTACAACAGCCAATCGCTACAGATTTGAGGATTTTAAGTACAGCGCTCAAAATTGCAACCGATTTAGAAAGAATTGGAGATTATGCGGAAAATATTGCTAGAATTGCTTGGAAAAAGACTAGTGACAAGCAATTAGGCGAAAAATATCGTAGTTTTGAAAACATGAGCTTGGAAGTAACGGATATGCTAAATAAGGTGTTGCAAGCTTATCAAAATACAGATGTATCTTTAGCGGAATTAGTACATGCTCAAGATGATGTTGTGGATGATTACTGCAAAAATCTACATGCTTGTATAGTCGAAGATATAAAATCTAGTCCACATGATGTAGAGTACCTTGTAAGGCTGTTAGCGGCTTTGCATTATTTAGAACGAGCTGGAGATCATACAACTAATATTGCGGAAAGTGTTGTTTACTTATCTACGGGAAGAAGATTTAAAAATTAAAATGGAGCTGTCGTTAGCAATGGGCTTATATTGCTAAGGCGACAGCTCCATTTAATTTTTAGGTAGTTTAGTGGGGTTTAGGAATGCTAATGGTAAAAGTAGTTCCGAGTCCAACGGTGCTCTCTACCTTTATTTTAGCAGCAAGGAGTTTAGTTATAAATTTAACAATAGATAAACCAAGACCAGTGCCGCCACTGCTACGACTGCGGGCTTTATCTACTCGATAGAAACGATCAAAGATTTTTTCTAATTCGCTATTGGGCATACCTTCGCCAGTATCTTTAATTTTAAAATAAGTATAAGCATTGTCTTCTTCTAGAATTAGAAAAACTTTGCCACCGGCTGGGGTATATTTAATAGCATTTTCCACTAAATTTACTAAGGCTTGTTTTAACCAATCATAATTACTATAGATTAAGTTATTATTAAGATTAGAAACAATGTTTAGTTCGATATTTTTTGTTTGGGCCAGGTTTGATAAATCAGTAACTATTGAGGGGAGCAGATTTTCAATATTTATATTGCTAAGTGTAATTGTATTACGATATTCTGAAGAATCAAGTTTGGCAATTTGAAGAAGATCGTTAATTAAACGTTGCATGCGTAGCGATTCTTCTTGAATTATTTTAGCGAACTTATTTACTAATAATGAATTATCGGCATCATCTTCAATTGCTTCTGCAAAACCGCGAATACTGGTTAGCGGCGTACTAAGTTCATGGGAAGCATTGGCTATAAAGTCGACTTGTTTATCAAAAATACTTTTTAAGGCAGTTATATCATAAAATACACACAAGACATATTTTATTTTGTTACTATAAACTTCAGTAATTGGTGAGAGAAAAACCTGAAAACTTTTGGCCTGTTCTTTAAATTTCAACTTTAGGTCAATAGTTTGTGGGTTGTTGTTATTAATTGTGTCTTGAATTGCTTTATCAAAAACCGAACTTGATAAAATATCTAGGTGGTGTAATGTATCTGAGTTAGTAAATTTATTTATGGGAAAGATACTTAAGGCTTTTTGATTAATAGTTTGAATGCGTCCATCTTGGTCTACGAGGATTACGGCATTATCCATTTTTTCTAAAATAAGTTTTAGTTTAGTTTTTTCTAAAGCTGTTTCTGTAATTTTATCTGCTAGATTGGCGGCTAAGGTATTAATAGTATGGGCTAATAAACCGAACTCATCTTGGGTAGATATTTGCAATTTGTGTTCAAATTTACCAGAAGAAAAAGCTTCTGTGGCAGTAGTTATTTCTTGGAGGGGTGAAATTATATTTTTAGCAAATTTAATACTAACAAATAAAGCGATTATACAAGTTATGAGCAATGCTATAAAAGTAATTTGACGGATTTGTTGAAAATTTTGATTAAACGATTGAGTATTGGCACTTATTAAAATAACATATTGTCCATAGTCTACAGGAAGCGAGGTTGCCATATAAATATAGTTTTCATTAGTTTGAGTGTTTTTGCGGGTGTAGGTATTAATTTTATTAAAATCAGTTTTTAAACTAGCTAAATTTTCGAAACTATTTAAGTCGGGAGTAGTAGTAGCCGAGCTAACTAGAAGGTTTTTATCGATATCGAGGATATGGATATTAATATTATTAACTTTAGCCAGTTCCGTTAGATAAGGTTTGATTGTTGCTTGCTGAAGGTATTCTTTATTATTTGGTTGCATTAGGAAAAATTGAACATTTTTTATAGTGATATGCAAGTTTTCTTTTATGGCATTTAAACTGTAATTATTGAAGATATCTAGCATGTATACAGAAAAAAATATTAAAGAACTGGCGATAAGCGAGAAAAATATGACTATTAACCTATTTAAAATACTTGTTTTAAGCAAATAAATCACCTCTTTAGTTGTTTTAAAAATAATTTAAAAATGCTATACTATTGTAAATGCTCTGGGCATAAAGGAGGAAAGCTTATGTTGAAAAGACGCAGTAAGAAAAAAGAAAAAGTGAGTTTTTTTAAATGTTTCTATATTGGCTTATTGACATTGCTATTAGTTCTTGTTTTAGGCCAGGAATGGAAAATTTATCAAGTGAAAAAAGGGATTGAACGAGCGGAGATGCAACGGCGAGATTTAGTTGCGGAGCAGGAAAAATTAGAAACTGAAATAAAAAATCTGAATGATTTAAAATATATTGAAAAGGTTGCGCGGAGCCAGTATAAGTTAATAAAGCCGAATGAAGTACCAATTGTAATTCGAGAATAATGAACAAAAACGTTATATTTTTAGACGTACAAGGTATTGACTGCAATTATGTCAAAATGGAGGAAAAAATGGAATTAGCTGAGTTAGCTGTTGAATTTGTCAAGAAAAAATTTAGAGAATATTTTATAGACGGTCAAAAAAATACGTTTAAAGATGTTTATATTAAAGGAGCTGAATATATCGGCATTCATAGTTCTGGGAAAGCTTTTAAGGATAGTGATGTAGATAACTTACTAGTCTTAAAAAGAGTGGGAGCTTTAGATATTTGCGCTGAAAGATATGATACGATTATTATAGATGAAAAAACTTGTCTAGTACATGGGGTACTAGACGTGTCAGAACAAACGAAGCTAACAAGAAGCATTCGCTTTAGTATGCTTTGTATTCAAGAAAAACAGCGGTTTAAAGTTGCGCATGCCCATTTTTCAGCAGCTACTGATAGTCAATGTGAAAAATTATATGAACAGTTAGTTTTGAAAACAGCACAAGTAGCTTTAAACGAAAAAAGATTTGAGGTCATAAAGAATAATGCCGAACTAATTTTATTTGATTACTATCCTGACAAAGACAAAGTTGTGTTCGATAAAAATATTGCTAGAAAAAATGGGTTTCCCAAGACTATTAATCGATTTTTAAACAGGATTTTGGCTTATGGGTTATTATACAAAAGTAGTGTAGCTGATTTTTTAGCGGCTTTTGATAAAATAAGGGGTAGTGAAGAGCAAGTTGAAACTGAAATTGTGGTTTGGCGCAATTCTGAATACCGCATGTACAATGTAAGACTACAAAATATTCAAGTAGACGATGTTTTACCAATTTGTGTAATGGGTATCGCGAAAGATATAACAGCAGAAAAACTTTTAGTTCAAGAAAAACAATACAAAGAAATATTAGCCTCAAAAGCTAGCAGTGCTTATGTAGTTAATATAAACAAAGATGAATTCATCGAACCAATTAAGACACTACCAAAAGAATACGCGGCTAATGTAGGGGATAGTTTTTCTAAGTTTATAAACGTATTTGCTAATGAATTTGTACATCCGCAAGATCGCGAACAATATTTGCAAAATTTTTCTGCAGAAAATATAAAAAAACGGTTTGCAGCAGGCAGGTTTCAGTATAGCTTTGGTTACCGCAAAATGATAGATTCCAAGAAATATAAATGGTTGGAAAGCAATGCCTGTCTACTAGAACATAGTATGACTAAAGAGATAATTGCCTATTTTCAAGTAGCTGATATTACTGAGGTTAAGACTAACGAAAAAAGAATGGCTGAAAATGAACGCTATAATAAATTTTTAATAGAAAGCAATACCTTTGTTTTGGAAATGAATATTACTAAAAATATTATTACGCGCGGGAAGGAGTTGCTAATAAAAGATTGCGATGCTTCATGTTCGAGTGATTACACACAGCAAATTTTATTGAGTGCTAAAAAATTTGTACACGAAGAAGATGTTTCGGAGTATTTAGCAACTTTCTCGCGGGAAAATATCTTACAACAATTTTATTCAGGCAATAAAAATATTTATTTAGAGTTTCGGCGCAGGCAAGCAGATGGGACAATACGCTGGATGGTTTGCAAATTATATTTATTAGAGGATAATTTCTCGAAAGAAGTAAAAGGTTTAATGCATATTGAAGATATTGATGAACGAAAAAAACATGAATTGAAACTTATTTATCGTTCGGAAAGAGATGCATTAACTGGGTTTTACAATAAACAAGCTACACAAAAATATGTAGAAAAATTTTTGAATTCAGAAGAGGCACTAAGTGGAGTTCAAGCATTACTACTGTATGATTTAGATTATTTCAAAAATATCAATGATAAGTTTGGACATTTATTTGGGGACAAGGTTTTGGTGGAGATTGCTGATATAGTAAGGAATATTATGGATGCGCGCTCAATAATTGGTAGGGTTGGCGGGGATGAATTTTTGGTTTTCTTACCAGCTGCTAGCAGTCAGCAAAAAGTTTTAGAGATTGCCGAGCTAATTGTAAAAGCCATAAATCGCCAATATAGCAAAGCAGGAAAATTTCAAGAAATTTCGGCTAGTGTGGGGGTTGCTTTTTATCCTGAGCATGGGAAAAATTATAAGCAATTGTATGTTAATGCGGATAAAGCATTATATTTAGCAAAAGATCGTGGCAAAAGCCAGGTTGTGATTTGTGAGAAAAAACAACGAAAATAATTTTTCACAGGTTAACAAAAATATGCTGTATAAATATTATTTATTTTGGAATTGACACTGTAAATCTTAAAAGTGTATAATCAAAGTAGTTTGTATTAAGCAATTATCAAGGAGGCTTATTTTTTATATGTCAATTGAAGTAGGAGCTGTAGTTGAAGGTGTTGTTACTGGCATCACCAATTTTGGGGCGTTTGTCGACTTAGGCGAAGGGAAAATAGGATTAATCCATATTTCAGAAGTCTCAGATGTATATGTAAAAGACGTAAAGGATTTTTTGAAAGAAAAGGATAAGGTTACGGTAAAAGTTTTATCTGTAGATGAGCGCGGGAAAATTGGTTTATCTATAAAACAATTGATGCCACCTAAACCAGTAGAACCAGTTAAACCGCGAGTACCTAATAGAGAAAACCGTTCTTATTCAGATTCTAAAAGAGCACCTAAAATTGCTCCAACTTTAACCTTTGAAGATAAGTTGTCGAAATTTATTAAAGACAGTGATGATCGGTTATTAGACTTAAAAAGAAATACGGAATCAAAACGTGGTGGACGAGGTGCTAGTCGTAAAGGCTAGAAGTGTTTTTGTAATATTTGGACTGTTTCAAAATAGCGTATTTGTAACGAAATTTTGAGACGGTCCTAGTTTATTTTTTGTGTGACAATTTGGGAAGGTGATTTTGTGCTCTACGAAAATTTTGCTAATAATATAAAAAAGCAGGAGCTCTTGCAACCAAAACAAAGAGTAATAGTTGCTTGTTCTGGAGGCGCTGATTCTCTTTGTTTATTACATTTGATGCAACGCTTTGTCGCTCAAGAAGGCGGCGAGATTATTGTTTGTCATGTTAATCACCAATTACGAGGCGATGATTCTAAAGAAGATGCAAGAGTTGTTGAAACCTATTGTCAAAACAATGAGTTGATTTTTGCATTAGAACATGTAGATGTTAAGGCTTGGGCGATGCAGCAAAGTTTGAGCATTGAGACTGCTGCCCGGCAGTTAAGGTATGCTGCTTTGAGGGCGGTAAAACTAAAATATGCGGCGGAGATTATTATTACGGCACATACAAAAAATGATCAAGCAGAAACATTTTTTTTAAACATGCTGCGAGGTGCTGGTTTAAGTGGTTTAAAAGGTATATTGCCTAAACAAAAAGACTTATTAAGACCTTTGTTAGGGGTTTCACGTCCGGAAATTGAAACTTACTGCCGAATACATAAATTAATATATTGCCAAGATAAAAGCAATGAACAATTAGAGTACTTGCGAAATAGTGTTCGAAAAGAACTAATTCCGTATATTAAGAACAAGTATAATCCTAAGATAATAGAGGTGCTAGGTCGTAATATCCAGTTATTGCAAGTTGAAGATGATTATATGCAGAAGCAAGCAGAACTTATCGGCGCTCAAATAATTAAACAAGAACAAGTAGTAATGATAAAACGACAAGAATTAGCAAGCTTGCATAAGGCGATTTTTTTGCGCGTAGTGTTGCTAGCTGTGGAAAAGTTAAAAGGCGACAAACAAGGTCTTGGTAATGTTCATTTGGAAGCGATATATAACTTAGTGCAGGTTAAGGCTACAGGAAAAACCATTGAGTTGCCTGGGAAAATTTGGGCTAAGTTGCAATATGAGAATTTAGTTTTACAGTTGGCTAAGCCACTAGAAAATGTTGCTAATGACCAAGAGATTATTTTAGAAAAAGCTGGTAAATACGATTTTTATGGGAAAATTTTTATGGTGACAATGCAAAAAGAATTGCCTACAATAGAAAAAAATAATATCTTGTGTTTGCCTTTTGTACCGAATGTTACCAAAATAAAAATTAGAACTCGGCGTGTTGGCGATAAGATTAATATTGTTAATGTGGGCAGGAAAAAATTAAAAGAGTTTTTTATAGAACGAAAAATAGATAGTTTTAAGCGTGATTCCATACCACTAGTAGAATATAATGGGCAGGTGGTTTGGGTAGTAGGACACAGAAAATTTACAGTTGATTTTGTAGATAATGCTGGAAAAAGTAGCTATATTATTATAGAATATATCCAGTGATTAAAAAAATATAAGGAGTTTAGAGTTAATGCATGCAGATATTGAAAAAATATTATTAAGTGAGACGCAAATTGCGGCGCGAATAACTGAGTTAGCGTGTGAATTAAATAATTTGTATAAAGGGGAAGCTATTTGCATTGTTGGTGTCTTAAAAGGGTCTACAATGTTTATGATGGATCTAATTAGAAAATTGGATATGCCAGTAAAATTTGATTTTATGATCGCAAGTTCTTATGGGGAGCGAACAATTAGTGCTGGCTGTGTTAATATCTATTTAGATGTAAGGATGGATGTTACTAATGAGCACGTTTTATTGGTCGAAGATATCATAGATACTGGTAATACGTTAAGTTGCTTAAAGGAATATTTCATTAGTAAACAGGCAAAAAGTTTTAATATTATTACCTTGCTAGATAAGCCAGAAAGACGAGTTAAGCCTATTAAAGCAGATTATGTAGGTTTTAAGATTCCAGATCAGTTTGTGGTTGGTTATGGGCTAGATTATGCTGAAAAATACAGAAATCTTCCTTACATAGGGATACTAAAAGATAGTGTTTGGCAGGATAATTAAATAAAATTAACAAAAATTTGTTAATTTTAGCTTGTTAAAGTTAGGGTTTTTAGTGTATTATATAAAAATGTAGCATATAGTGCTAGAGCAGAAGCTGTCTCTTTATTTTTAGAAGGAGGTAATGAGTTGAATAAGTTTTTTAGAAATGTAAGTGTATATTTGTTGATAATTATAATTGCTATATCATTAATAGATTTTTATTCTGCGAAGACAAATGTTAAGCAAGAAATAAGTTATAGTCAATTTATAAAACAAGTAGAGCAAAAAGAAATAACCCAAGTAACTATAGTAGATAATTTTATTTCCGGCAAATTACAGTCAGGAAAGGATTTTACAACTATAGCACCACGTGATCCAGAATTAATTACAAATTTACGGGCAAATGATGTAGAAATAAAAGCAGAATTGCCACCTCAACCGCCATGGTGGACTAGTATTTTTTCGTCCATTTTGCCAATGTTGCTGCTTATTGGAGTTTGGTTCTTTATAATGCAACAAACTCAAGGCGGCGGCGGTCGTGTTATGTCCTTTGGTAAAAGTAAAGCTAAGTTATATGGTGAAGAAAAATTAAAGATAACTTTTGCTGATGTGGCTGGCGCTGATGAGTGCAAGCAAGAGTTAGAAGAAGTTGTAGAGTTTTTAAAACACCCTAAAAAATTTAATGATTTAGGTGCTAGGATACCCAAAGGTGTTTTACTATTTGGACCTCCAGGAACAGGGAAAACTTTGTTGGCAAAGGCTGTAGCTGGTGAGGCTGGGGTTCCGTTTTTTAGTATTAGCGGTTCTGATTTTGTGGAAATGTTTGTTGGGGTTGGTGCATCACGGGTACGTGATTTATTCGAGCAAGCGAAGAAAAACGCCCCATGTATTATATTTATTGATGAGATTGATGCTGTAGGTAGACAACGTGGTGCAGGGTTAGGTGGCGGTCATGATGAGCGTGAACAAACTTTAAACCAATTGCTTGTTGAAATGGATGGCTTTGGTGCTAATGAAGGGATTATAATGATTGCAGCAACAAATCGGCCAGATATTTTAGATCCTGCATTGTTAAGACCAGGTCGATTTGACCGTCAAATTGTAGTTGATCGTCCTGATGTTAAAGGACGCGAAGAAATTTTAAAAGTGCATGTTAAAGGCAAACCTTTGGATGCAGAAGTAGACTTGGGTATTTTAGCTAGACGTACTCCAGGATTTACAGGTGCAGATTTAAGTAACTTGGTAAATGAAGCTGCTTTATTGTCGGCTAGAAGAAATCGTAAAACTATTGATATGAATGCAATGGAAGAATCTGTAGAGCGTGTATTAGCAGGACCAGAGAGAAAAAGTAGAGTTATTAGCGATAAAGAACGTCGCTTAACTGCTTACCATGAGGCAGGACATGCTCTCATTGGGATGCTATTGAAACATACTGACCCAGTTCATAAAGTATCCATAATACCTAGAGGTCGTGCTGGGGGTTACACGTTAATGTTGCCTAAAGAAGACCGTTATTATGCAACGCGCTCTGAACTATTAGATCAATTGAAAACTTTCTTAGGTGGCCGAGTAGCAGAGGCCATTGTTTTGAAAGAAATTTCAACAGGAGCTCAAAATGATTTGGAAAGAGCGACCGCTTTGGCGCGGAAGATGATTTGCGAATATGGTATGAGCGAGAAATTAGGGCCAATAACTTTTGGTAGACGCCAAGAACAAGTCTTTTTAGGTAGAGACTTAGGACGCGATAAAGACTATAGTGAAGAAGTGGCTTTTTCAATTGACAAAGAAGTACGAGCTTTTATTGAGGAAGCTTATTCAGAAACTGAACAACTATTATTGGCAAATATGGATAAACTTGATGCAATAGCGGCTCTATTACTTGAAAAAGAGACTATTGATGGTAAGGAAATTGAAAACCTTATGTTGCCAGCAAGTGCTTCAGAACAGACAGAAGAAGTTGCAATGTCAACCGATACTGTAAATGCAGTTGAGGAAACTCCCTTAGAGCAACCTGAAACCCTATAAGTTTAGGGATTAATATGCAAAATAGCAGGCAATGTGCCTGCTATTTTGTTAATATATTTTAGGGGTGAGTAAAAGTGAAATTTAAAATACTTGAAATTCTCAAGGCACAAGAGCGACAACCGCTTTCGGGTGAGAAAATTTCTCAAAAGTTAGGTGTTTCGCGAATGGCGGTTTGGAAACATATAAAAACGCTCAAAAAAGAAGGCTATAACATTTTGACTATCGGCAAAAAAGGGTATGTTTTAGAGGAAATAACTGATAAATTATTGCCCCATGAGTTAGCGGCAAATTTAAAGACGGATTGGCTAGGGCACAATATAATCTATCATGATAGTGTATCTTCAACTAATGATGTGGCTAAATTAGAAGCTCAAAATGGAGCCGTACACGGCACAGTTGTAGTTGCAGAAGAACAGTTAAAAGGTAAAGGTAGAATTCAACGTGGTTGGTATTCGCCTAAAGGTGAAGGCCTTTGGATGACGGTGGTGTTGCGCCCAGAGTGGTTACCGCAAGAAGCAGCTAAATGCACCTTGTTAGCAGCTGTTATGTTGCATCGTGTTTTTACAAAATTATATGGAGTTAGTGTAGGAATAAAATGGCCTAATGATATTTTTATAAACGGCAAAAAGTTGGTAGGAATTTTAACTGAAATGAATGCGCAAATGGATGGCATAAATTATATTGTCATTGGAATGGGAATTAATGTAAATTTAAACAAACAACAATTGCCAGAAGAATTAGAAGATATTGCTATTAGCTTAAATGACGTTTTGGATAGGAAAGTTTCGCGACTCGAATTATTTGCGGAAATATGCAAACAATTTGAAATAGGATACGCAGAAGTAAATAGCAAGGGATTTGCGCAAATTTTAGATGAGTGGCGCAAGTACTCAATAACTTTAAATAAACCAGTCACGGTTAAGGGCATTAAGGAAAGCTATGAAGGTCGTGCTGTAGATATAGATGCAGATGGAGCCTTGATAGTTGAAAGTGACGGGGAATTGAAAACAGTTTTAGCTGGAGATGTGTCGATAAGGATGAGAAAATAACATGAATCAAAAAAAAATGATTTTAGCTGCATTTTTTGCGGCACTATTGTGCATAAGTTCCTACATAATTATACCGATCGGGTTGGTTCCTCATAGTATGCAAATAGCTTTTATTTTTCTAACTGGATTGATTTTAGGAAAAAAATGGGCTAGTATTAGTGTTCTAGTTTGGTTTATGATTGGGTGTCTGGGTTTACCAGTATTTGCGGGTGGAAAAGCAGGCATAACTACGTTTATAGGTCCAACGGGCGGATTTTTGATTGGGTTTTTAGTTAGTGCTTATCTAATTGGTTTTTTTTCAGAACGAGGCTTGACAAAATTCAAATTAACCTTTATCGTGTTTATGTTAGGTTTGCTAGTGGTATATGTTTTAGGCACTATTGGTTTTGTTTTAAGCATGAAGTATGTATTAAATAAACCTTTAGCCTGGGATGTAGCGATAAAAATGGTGGTAATACCATTTTTGCCTTTTGATTTAATAAAAGCAGTAATGGCGGCATATATTGGCTTGAGAGTTAAAAGAGCATTAGCCTATATAGTTCCTAATTAATTTATTTAAATTTTTTATATGTTTTAGGAGGATAAAATGTTATTAGTACTTGATGTGGGAAATACTAATATTGTGGCAGGTGTCTATAAAGAAAAGGAACTAATTGTAAATTGGCGGTTTTCTACTGATAGACAAAAAACTATAGATGAATATGGAATTTTATTAGGCAATATGTTTGCGTATAGCAATGTCGCTATGCAAGATATAGATGCAATCGCTATTTCAACAGTAGTGCCACCATTGTTAGTACCTCTAAGCAAAATGTGCGAAAGATATTTTAACATTCGCCCTTTGATTGTAGGCCCAGGAATAAAGACAGGAATTTGTCTGAAATATGAAAATCCGCGCGAAGTTGGTGCAGACAGAATAGTTAATGCTATTGCTGCTTATGAAAAATATAAAGATAAAGAAATGCCCTTAATTGTTGTAGATTTTGGTACGGCAACTACTTTTTGTGCATTAGCGTTAAATGGAGATTATTTAGGGGGCGCAATAGCTCCTGGGATTGGTATTGCTACAGAAGCGTTATTTCAAAGAGCGGCTAAACTACCAAGGATAGAGTTAATAAAACCTAAAAATGTTATTTGTCGTAATACTATTAGCAGTATGCAATCGGGAATAATATATGGTTTCGTCGGTCAGGTTGATGAGATTGTGCGTCGAATGAAACTCGAATTAGGAACTGAGGTTTTTGTTGTCGCAACTGGCGGCTTGGCCAGTTTAATGGCGGCAGAATCATCTACTATTGATACAGTAGAACCATTTTTGACTTTAGATGGATTACAAATTTTACATGAACGTAATCCTAGATAAAAAGATTTTGTTAAATAGCTGTGGTGGGATTTCCACTACAGCTATTTAACAGCCTAAAGAGAATTAAAAATAGGTGGGATAAGAATTTGTTTTTAGGGAAAATGCAGCTTAAGGTACCAACAGTATTAGCACCAATGGCAGGAGTAACGGATTTGCCCTTTAGGTTGTTATGCAAAAAACAAGGTGTGGGCTTGTTAGTTAGTGAAATGGTTAGTGCTAAAGGGTTACTTTACGATAATCAAAAAACATTTGATTTGCTAAAAACTTTACCAGAGGAACAACCGGTTGCGATTCAATTATTTGGCAATGAACCACAAGAACTGGCGAAAGCGGCAAAAATAGTAGAAAAAATGGGAGCGGCGGCTATTGATATTAATATGGGTTGCCCAGTCCCTAAAATAGTAAATAATAATGAAGGTTCGGCACTTTTAAAGAAGCCAGAGTTGGTATACGAGATTTTAGCAAGGGTTCGAGACAGTTTGCAAATTCCTTTGACTGTGAAAATTAGAAGTGGGTGGGATAAGGATAGTATTAATGCTATTACAGTTGCCCAAAAAGCTGCAAAAGCAGGAGTGGATGCAATTGCAATACATGCTAGAACTCGTGAACAATTTTATCAAGGCCAAGCAGATTGGAATGTGATTAAACAAGTTGTAGATAGTGTAAGTATTCCAGTTATTGGTAATGGTGATATAAGTACTCCTGCTAAAGCTCAGGAAATGTTTGAATTTACAGGATGTGCGGCAGTTATGGTTGGAAGAGGTGCTGAAGGTAATCCTTGGATTTTTCAACAAATATCACAATTATTGCAAGGACAAGAAATTAAACAAATAACATTAGAAGAACGATTTGCTATGTTACTGGAACATTTGAATTTGTTAGTACAACATAAAGGTAAGATAATAGCAGTAAAAGAAATGCGACGTCATGCTTTATCTTATGTAAAAGGATTACCGTTTGCTACAGAATACCGTGGTTTGTTTAATCGAGCCACTGAAGTTAAAGAATTTGAAAACCTCAGTATTGATTATTTAGAGCGTTTGCTGAAAATATAATCTTTTTCTTGTGGCTTATGGGAATAATATCTAGCACTTGAGTGAAATTGTATTTTGTGATAAAATTTCTTATACCTAATTATCTATATTATAGTTGGTGGTGCAAATGAAACATGTTTTAAGCATTAGTTTAGGCTCTAGTAGTAGAGATACTCGCCTGATACAGAGATTTCTAGGGCAAGAATTTATAATTGAACGTCGGGGAACTGATGGTGATAAAAAACTTGCTTGTGAACTATTGAAAAAGTATGATGGCAGTGTGGATGCTTTTGGATTAGGTGGTACGGATTTATATATATATGCTGGTAATAGACGTTATACTTTTAGCGAGTCGGCAAAAATTGTCAAATTTGCAAGGCAAACACCGATAGTTGACGGTAGTGGGGTAAAAAATACTTTAGAGAGAAAAATTCCCGATATTTTAAAGAGCGAACATGGGCTTGACTTAAAAAATAAAAAAGTATTGTTGGTTTGTGCCGTAGATCGATTTGGTTTGGCAGAAGCTTTAGATGCTTGTGGAGCAGAAGTAGTTTATGGTGATTTGATTTACGGTTTAGGTGTGAATATACCTTTGCGAAAATTAAGTAGTTTAGCTAACCTAGCTAAATTTGTAGCACCAATAATTACAAAGTTACCAATAAAGCTATTTTATCCCATTGGCTCAGAACAAGAAAAACAGGTAATAAGACATCCGGAATACTTTGATGATAATGAAGTTATTGCGGGTGATTTTCATTTAATAAAAAGGTATATGCCTGATAATTTGGAAGGCAAAATAATTATTACCAATACTGTTACTACAACTGACCTTAATCTTTTGAAAAAAAATGGGGTAAAGCTGCTGGTAACAACAACACCACAGATGCAAGGTCGAAGCTTTGGAACTAATGTTTTAGAAGCGTTGCTAGTGGCTGCAAATGAAGGCAAAAGGTTAGATTCTGCTGAGTATGATTTGTTGTTAAATAAATTAGAGATAAAACCTAGAGTTGAATACTTATACTAAGAAAGAAGGATTAAACATGCAACGCTTTGCATTTATAGTGCATCCACTAGTTGCTAGAGATTTTGCCAAGAAATTTTCTTTGGTAAAACATTTGCCCGAGAGTTGTTTAGAAGGTATTTTAAGATATATTCCATCTTTTAAAGTTTCGCATATTACAGGAATTAAATCTGTGCATGCGGAGGCGGAAGGCTGGTTTATTGGCTGTCCTTTAACAGCACGGCAAATGTTGGAGTTGCCAGAAGAAATTGTTTTGGATAAAATTATTCAAGCGGGTAAGGTGGCCGAAAATCTAGGCGCTAAAATAGTTGGCTTAGGGGCTTTTACTTCTGTTGTGGGTGATGCAGGAATAACTATTGCGAAAAATTTAAATATAGCGGTAACTTCTGGCAATAGTTATACAGTAGCTACAGCCTTAGAAGGGACTCGTGCTGCAACTAGACTAATGGGGAAAGAGTTAGCGGATTGTAATGTGGTTATTTTAGGAGCTACTGGATCTATTGGTGCAGCTTGCACGCGGATTTTAGCGCGTGAATCTGGTAAAATTGCTCTTGTTGCTAGAAATTGTGAGCGATTAGAAAATTTAGCTCAAGATGTGCGACGTGAGGCAGTAGGTGAAATTATTGCTACAGACAACGTTAAAGAAAGTTTAAAAAATGCCGATGTTGTTATAGCGGTGACTAGTGCTTTGGATTGTTTAATTGAACCAGAAGATTTAAAGGCAGGGGCAGTCATTTGTGATGTCGCTAGACCTAGAAATGTATCAATTGAGGTTAGTAGAAAACGTAAGGATGTTCTCGTTATAGAAGGTGGCATTGTTAGTGTTCCAGGCAATGTGGAGTTTGGTTTCAATTTTGGATTTCCAGAACAAACAGCATATGCTTGTATGGCCGAAACAATGATTTTAGCGTTAGAAGGCAAATATGAAAACTTTACTTTGGGTAGAGAAATTTCTATTGAGCAGATAGATACAATTACTAGATTAGCTAAAAAGCACAATTTTCACTTAGCTGGGTTTAGAAATGCGGAGCAAGAGGTTACGAAAATAGAAATTGAGAAAATACAACGTAGCTTAGGCAGAAGGTTTGTTACTCGCAATATATGATAGCTAATTATTAGGTGGTGCTAGCAAATAGCACTGCTTTAATTATTTTCAGTTATAGATAATAAAAAATTATGAGTATAAGGAGAAGTTGCTAAATGACGGAAAAAGAAACTATTTTAACTGCCGAAGGCCTTAAGAAATTAGAGGTTCGCTTAGAGGAACTAAGATCAGTGAAGAGACTAGAAGTGGCAGAACGAATAAAACAAGCAATATCTTATGGCGATATAAGCGAAAACTCCGAATATGAAGATGCAAAAAACGAACAAGCTTTTGTAGAGGGTGAAATAATTAGCTTAGAAAAGATGATCAGAACTGCAAAAGTAATTGATGATAGCAATATTGACACAGAAGTAGTGAATTTTGGCTCTACGGTAGAGATTTATGATGAAGAGTTTGCTGAAGTATTAACTTATACACTCGTTGGTTCAGCGGAAGCTGATCCAGTAAAAAATAAAATTTCTAATGAATCACCAGTAGGGGCAGCTATTGTCGGCAAAAGAGTTGGCGATATTGTTGAAGTACATGTGCCAGCGGGAATTTTGAAGTACAAGATTTTAACAATTAGAAGATAAAATAGATTAATTTGGAGTGATTTGAGTGGCAGATAATCAAGAGCAAAATCAAGAGTTGACAGCACAAGAGTTAAGTGAACAGATGCAAGTTAGATTGCAAAAAATGCAAACTATGCAAGAAAAAAATATTGAAGTTTTTGCGAGTCGGTTCGATTATTCACACCATGCACAAGATATTCTAGATAACTGTGAAACCTTGATTGCGAATGAAACGCAAGTAAAAGTTTCAGGTAGAATTATGGCGATGCGTGGTCATGGTAAAACCATGTTTTGGAATATTATGGATAAAACAGCAAAAATACAAATTTATGTCCGGAAAGATGTTCTAGGGGACGAATTATATGATACTTTTAAATTATATGATATAGGTGATATTATAGGCGTTACCGGAACTGTATTCACCACGAAAACTGGAGAAGTTAGTATTAAAGCCCAAGATATAACCTTCTTAACTAAATCCTTGCGTCCTTTACCAGAAAAATGGCATGGTTTAAAAGATGTAGAGACACGCTATCGTCAGCGTTATGTAGATTTAATTGTTAATCCTAATGTGCGTGACACCTTCGTTAAAAGAAGTAAAATTATCAGTACTATAAGAAATATTCTAAATGACAAAGAATTTTTGGAAGTAGAAACACCAATGATGCATCCAATTCCTGGGGGAGCTGCAGCTCGTCCTTTTGTGACGCATCATAATGCCTTAGATATGCAATTATATATGCGTATTGCGCCAGAATTATATCTTAAACGCTTAATTGTGGGTGGCTTTGAACGTGTTTATGAATTGGGGCGTGTATTTAGAAATGAAGGTATTTCGATAAAGCACAATCCGGAATTTACCATGGTAGAACTTTATCAAGCTTATGCAGATTATAAAGATTTAATGGCTTTGACAGAAGAAATAGTTTCTCAAACAGCACAAGAAGTTTTGGGTACTATGAAGATAAACTATCAAGGCCAAGAGATAGACTTAACACCACCTTGGAATCGAATTACGATGATTGATGCTGTTAAACAATATACAAATGTAGATTTTAATTCTGTAGATGATTTGGATAAAGCTAGAGAATTAGCTAAAAGCCTTAATGTTCATTACGAACAAAATGATGGAATTGGAAAAATAATTAACTTGGTGTTCGAAGAATTAGTTGAAGAACAGTTAATTCAACCAACTTTTATTATTGGTCATCCTAAAGAAATATCTCCTTTAGCAAAAAGCAATAAATTACAGCCGGAATTAACTGATCGTTTCGAAGGGTTTATTTTTGCTCGGGAAATTTGTAACGGATTTTCAGAATTGAATGATCCAATTGATCAAAAAGAAAGATTTTTAAAACAAGTGGCAGAGAGAGCTTCGGGTGATGATGAAGCGCATATGATGGATGAGGATTTTGTTACAGCTCTTGAGTATGGTTTGCCACCAACAGGTGGATTAGGTATCGGTATAGATCGTTTAACTATGTTCTTAACTGACAGTACATCGATTCGTGATGTCATTTTGTTTCCACATATGCGTCATAAATAGTTAATTGAATAACAAAAAAGTCAGCCTTTAAAAGGTTGACTTTTTTTGTTATTTTAGTGTTTTAGTATTTATTGCTATATTTCTTTAAGAGTTTGATATAGGTTTTTATTAAGTAAGTCTTCCAAATCAACTAATGTATTACAATCAAATTTACTACAAGGAAAAAGGACATTATTTACGCGATATTCGGCAAAAAAATCATTGCGGAACTCATTGTAGTAAATCAATAGTTGTTTATTAGTTGCAAAATTAGTATAGTCAAGAATTATGCTAGAGCCACTTAGATAGGAAAATGGATTACTGGGACTGACTATTAACTTAAAGCCATTAATTTCGGAAGGAAAATTAAAATTAAACTGCATTATTCCTTTTTCTAACAAAATGGGATTGGTATTGGTGCTAGAATAGCGTTGAATAATTACTGTTAGGTTAGTCAAAAGCATATCCAATAAAAGATCACGATTGGGATTTATGAATTTAATATTACAAAATTCTGTTAAACCTAGCGCTTCTTTTAAAATATAGTCTTTGGTAGCAAGATTATAAAATAAAGATATTTTAGCGAATTTATTATTATTTTCGTAGTTGAAAATATCAATTCCAATTGGGGTTTCTTTAAGTTCTAAAAAAAGTTTAAAATTGGATATTTTTTTGGGGAAAAGCTGGAGCTTTTCGCAATTTTGGAGCTCTGAAAGAATTTCTTGGATAGACAAAAGAACAACACCTCTTTAAATATAAGTTTAGTTTATTAACGGAATGTCATTATAATAGATTTGTTTTATTACGCCATGCCCGTTTTTTATTGATACAATTGCGTAGTTGCCAGATTGTTTGTCTAAAGGTTGAAGGGCGAGGCTTTTTGCTGTGCGCTCATTTATATAGTATTTGTTAAAAGGAATATCAAGATGGAGTTCATTGTTATGTTGATAATTTAGTTTTGTTAGAAAATATGAATTGTTATTCTGGGGTAAATCTTGTTTAACTGCACTTATTTGATAAAAACCTTGTTGATCTATTGTTAATAGCGCGTATAGTTGCTTGTTTGTAGGAATTTTCTCAGTTGTCGTGAATTTGCTTGTGGCAAAATTAAGGTTTAAATAATAGCCAGAAAAAGTTTTGTGTGGGGGGGATATCTCAACTAAAAACTTATATTCTGTCCCGGAATTTGTTATATCTTGCCAAATATATACTGGATAGACTAGAACTACAAATTGTAGGAGAGCAACGAAAATAAAATTTTTAATTTGCTTATTCATTGGAAATACCTCGTTGCTTTTTTTCTAAAATTTTATTGGCAAAAATAAAAATAAAGCCTAGAGAAATAAAAACTAATCCTTTGCTTAGAAAACTTAATTCGTAGTCAAAAACTTTAAACATTATTAGAATAATTAAACCTAACATACCTAAATTTAGATTACTTTTAGTTAAAGAACGGAATCCGAAATATGTGTAAGTTAAATACAGAACCAATAAATAAAGGCTAATTACCCAGGATATAAAGTGATTAGAGATTATAGCTTTGGAAAAGAATGAGAGAGTAAAAATTATAATAGGCGCAGCTGAAAAAAGTTTTTGTGGTAAAGTTAAGCAGGATTTTTGCCAAAGTAAATAACTAAGGATAGAATTGCTTATTAAAGCAGCTGCAAACATTAGCCAGGTAGTTAGAGGAATTGTAGTGATAGATTGAGCGTTCCAACCGAAATGATTGAAACTGCTTATGAGTAAAAATAAATGGCTGACACCATAACCAATAAATTTTAAAGGTTTTTTAAAAATGCTTTCTGAAGAAAAATTGCTAAGTTGCGCGAACAAAACTGCGATTAATATTATAAATTGTAAGGACAAGTTTGGGCTGAATTTATCGTAAATAACAATACAGGCAGTAAAAATATTGATTACAACTTGCCAACAAATAAATGGTAAGTATCTAAGATGATGCTTAGTAAGTATAGTTATTACGGGATATATTGACAATAATATTGGTAAAATTAACCAATAATTAGCGGTGTGGTGCATAGATAGTAACCAAAAAAAAGTTAAAAAATTAAAAATGATAATCGGACAATTGAAAGGTTTTAGATAAATAAGAGGTAGTACGGAAATCAACCAGATGAATAAAAAATCGTGGAGCGTGCCATCAAGCACAAAGGCTTGTTGTACTAAAATTAAACTTCCGGCAAGCAGTAGGCAATAAACTAAGAGGATAGTTTCTTTGATTATTGTGGCTAGAGAATTATTTTTATAAACTGTATGATAACTAAGCAACTGGGTTGTAATTAGAATAAAAATAGCTAAAAACAATTTTGGAAATTGCCCTAACATTTCTAAGTTGTAAGCGATAAGAAAAATAAGCCCTAAAGTTATAAAAATTATACCTAGCGAAAAAACCACAACGCTCCAGCTAGTTTTTTTCACAGGTGAATTGGTTTCGTAGTAGGCACGAATATTATTTGCAACCGCACTACTAATAATGTTATTGGCAACTAATATATCAAGCTCTTCTACAAGATTTTTGCTTGTGCTCATAAAATTTGCTCCTTAAATAAAATCTTCTTAATTATAAGTATAGCAAAATTTATTATCTATGACATGAAAAAATCCCAGAAGTTTGATATATTTATCATAACTTCTGGGAAAGTACTAAATAATTTTTTACTCTTTTAGTTTAATTGCTAACCCATTTTGGGTTTTTAAGAGTACAGCATTAGAATTTAAACATTTTAAAAAAGTAGATATCCAATTAAAGTATAATTCTTGCATTAGCGCAACGTTGACATTTAAACTTTTCCAGAGTTCTAATTTACTGCAAGAGGATTTTGACCAAGCGATATAGAGTGGGCCTTCTTGTTCAATTTGATCTTCGCTATCGCAGGGCATGCCATTTAGTAATTGATCGTTTAACAATGTATATAACTCGGGAGCACTGACGTTACTATAGTTTTCAGTAACAAGAAGTTTTTCGGCTAGGATTTGTGCTTCGCTTATAAAAGTTTGCTTGATTAACATTAGAGCTTCTGAGGGAAGATTTTCTTGACATTCATTTATAAAGATTGCTTCACGCATTTGCGCAGTATTAATTTGAGCAGCTAGCCAAGCGTGAATATTATTTGGGTCAATTAAATCTGCCAAATCTTTTTCAGGCGGTAAAGGGGGAGCTGTATTTTCCAAAGTGTATTGCCAAAACTCTTCAATTTGTTGTGGGTAGTGTATTTTTAATGCGTTGACTAATTTTGCAGTCCGGTTATTTAATAGAAGAACCTTGTTGAAAAGCCAATAATGGATTTTACCTAAAAAAAGACTCATTTGGATGCACCACCTTGTATAGTTTTGTTTAGTTCATTTAATAGTTTTATTTCATTTAAACCGTGTATTTTTGCAGCAGCAGCTAATGTTTCACCAGTAGCCGAAGGGCAACCTAGGCAACCCATTTGCATACTTTGCAATACGGGAATTGTTTCTGGAAAGCTAGAGATGATATCTGCGATTATACTGTCTAAAGTTATTTGCTTAAGCTTAGGGGTTGAACTATTAATAACGTTAGATGGAGCAACTGTTTCAGGTGTTGAAAACTCAGTGGTGGTGTTGTTGTAAAAGATATTTAAAACTGCGTCTTTAAATAGATCGAAGCCAATTCGTTCAATAAATACGCCCAAACGTTCTAAACGAGCATGTTTTTGATAGTAAGCAATAATTATATGGGTAAGTTTATAGGCTTGCTGTAGTGTTAAATTTTCAATTAATAATTGTCCGATCCGGGGTTTGAAACCGCCTTGTCCACCTACATAAATAGACCAGCCTTGAATTAAACCTACTAAACCTATATCTTTAAGTTGCGTAAAACCACAAGCGTTAGGACAACCAGAAACACCAATTTTAAATTTACGCGGCATCTGTTTATGAAAATAGTCGTTATTTAAAAGTTTACCCAACTGGACACTATCTTGCTTACCTCGTTTACAAAAGGTATCACCAGGACAAAATACAACGCTCTGAACACAATTGTTAGAGTTATCATCTGGTTCGATTCCTAATTCATCCCAGACTTTGTTAACATCTTCAGATTTCAACATAGTAATCATGATTCGTTGTGCTGTAGTTACTTTCAAAATGGCATTATATTTTTTGGCAACTTTTGCCAGTTTTTCTAAAAAGTCAGCCTCGACTAATCCGCCTGGAATAGAAGGAGTAATAGCATAAAATTTTTCATTGTTGGAGTTTATTTTTTGTAAAGTAGCTGCTCTAGGTTGCATAGAAAATTCACCTCATCTTTTTATTTTATGTCTAGATTATATTAAAAAACTCACATAAAAAATGTGATTATTATCACAAAAAACTTGTAGAAAATAAAAATAAAAAAAGTGTTGACAAAGCTATTGAAACGTAATATAATTATCAATGTCGATTAACGACGACAACGACTCCGTAGCTCAGCTGGATAGAGCGTTTGACTACGAATCAAAAGGCCGCAGGTTCGAATCCTGCCGGGGTCACCAAACTAAAATATTCCTTGATAGCTCAGTTGGTAGAGCAATCGGCTGTTAACCGATCGGTCGTAGGTTCGAGTCCTACTCAAGGAGCCAATATGGCCCGTTGGTCAAGCGGTTAAGACACCGCCCTTTCACGGCGGTATCAAGGGTTCGATTCCCTTACGGGTCACCATTTTCGGGCGATTAGCTCAGCTGGGAGAGCGCCTGCCTTACAAGCAGGATGTCGGCGGTTCGATCCCGTCATCGCCCACCATATTGAATTTAAAGACTATTCAACAGAATAGTCTTTTTTGTATTTGTAAAACATAACTGGAATTCTTGACAAATAGACAAGAAAGTAGTATTTTATAGATAAATAGAAAAAGTTCTGTATATTTTTGACAATTGAAAAATACTTTGAATTTATTACTGGAATTGTTTAGACAGAGTACTTAAAACCTCGCTAGCGTACACAGATAAAATTCAAAGCCTTAGATAAGTTAGGACACAAATTTAAGCAGTTAATGCAAAATATTGCTTGTCTTAAGGTCATTTAAGGCTTTGTCTTTTGTTTGAGCATAAAAATAAGGAGGTCTAGTTATGATTACTTTTTTTCTTGCACTGATTTTACTTGTTACGGGCTACATTGTTTATGGTAAATTTGTTGATGAGATGTTTGCTCCTAGTGATGAAGTAACTCCAGCATTGGCTAAAAATGATGGAGTAGACTTTGTTCCATTGCCTACGGCAAAAGTATTTTTAATTCAGTTACTAAATATTGCCGGTTTAGGGCCTATTTTCGGCGCAATTGCCGGTGCACTCTGGGGACCGGTGGTATTCCTTTGGATTGTTTTTGGGACAATTTTCGCAGGGGCAGTTCATGACTATCTTTCAGGAATGATTTCTTTGAAAAATGGTGGAAGTAGTATTTCAGAAGTTGTTGGTAAATACTTGGGTAGCAGTATGAAGACGGTAATGAGAATATTCTCTGTGGTTTTATTAGTGTTAGTTGGTACAGTTTTTATGACTGGCCCAGCGATGCTGTTAGCAAAACTCACTCCAGCTTGGATGGATGCCAAGTTTTGGCTTATTATTGTATTGACTTATTATTTTTTGGCAACTTTAGTGCCAATTGACAAGTTGATTGGTAAAATTTACCCAGTTTTTGGTTTGACTTTAATTATAATGGCAGTAGGAATTGCTGGGGGTATAATTTTCCAAGGTTATCCAATTCCGGAGTTAACTTTAGAAAATTTGCATCCTAAAAAACTACCGATTTGGCCATTAATGTTTATAACGGTTGCTTGTGGCGCTATATCTGGGTTCCATGCGACACAATCGCCAATGATGGCGCGTTGTATTCAAACAGAGCGTGATGGTAGAAGAGTTTTTTATGGTGCAATGGTTGCTGAAGGTATAATTGCTTTGATATGGGCTGCTGCTGGGGTTGCTTTCTATAAATCAACAGGTGGTTTGGCAACAGCAATGGCAACTATGGGTGGTCCAGGTGGGGTTGTTTATGATATTTCCACTAGTTTACTTGGACAAGTTGGTGGAGTGCTAGCCATGATAGGGGTAATTGCGTGTCCGATAACTTCAGGGGATACAGCTTTTCGGAGTGCGCGCTTAACGCTAGCTGATTGGTTTAATATCGATCAAAAGCCAATTAATAAACGTTTATTATTGACAGTACCATTATTAGGTATTGGAGCAATTTTATCACAAATGAAATTTGATATAATTTGGCGTTATTTTGCTTGGTCTAATCAAACCTTGGCGATGATTGCTTTATGGGCTGCGGCTGTGTATTTATATAAACAAGCACCAGCAAAGAAAAATTTTTTAATTGCTTTAATTCCCGCTACTTTAATGTCAGCAGTAACCTTTACTTATATATTACAAGCTCCAGAGGGATTGAAATTATCCACGGCAATATCATATCCTTCCGGCATAGTTTTCGCTTTATTGTGCTTGTTCTTATATTATCAAAAACGTGATAACTAAAAAGAGCTTTAAAACTATAGAAATGCTTAAATAAAAGATTAGCAGATATAACCTAGGTTGATAGGTTATATCTGCTTTTTGCGATTTTATATAATGACTATATTTTAACATCAATTTGTGCGGAAACGCCAACACCCTGCACACGCGAAAAATTTGTGACATTTTTACTATTGATTGGAATTAGTGCCTTAACTCTGAAAGTATCACCACTAAAGTTTCCTTCGATTTGCAAAACTGCTTTTGTTTGTTCAACCAGTTCTAAAGGACCGGTAACTTGAGCTGCACCAGCATAAGTGCCAGTGCCGACCACAATAATTGGAACAACTTTTGTGGCATAGTCACTGCTAACTGCGTGTTTTGCAGTAAGTGTGTTAATAAAATTGTTTAGTGGCTGAGCAAATTTGTCAACTAAGAAGCCAATGCCGCCGACTTTTAAAATTCCACCCAAATCTATTGCTTGAGTTATGGGCGTAGAAACAAATAAAATGCAGGCAAAAAGAAAACCAGTTATAAATTTTTGCATAAAACACACTCCTTAAAATTTATTTACAGTATAATCTGAAAAGCTTTCATGTAGATTATTAATAAAAGCTTTAATTGTGGCTGTAGAGGGAATATTTTGTGGTAATAAATAATTAAATTCGCGGTAATAGTTTTGGTGAGGGGTTACAATTTTTACTTCTTGTTGTAGCTGGGCCAAATTTGCAATATGGCTAGAAATAAAACTTACGCCAAGATTATTTTTTACAGCTTCTTTTACGGCGAAGTTACTGCCAAAAACAATTAGATTTTCGGGAATAAGTTTAGTTTCTTTAAGAAAATTATCTAGTTGCTGACGACTTCCAGAGCCAATTTCCCGAGTTATCCATATTTGCTTTTGCCAGTTGCTGGCTGAAAAAAAAGTTTCGCCTAAAGGATTGTCTAAGGCTGTAATTAAAACTAACTGATCTTTATAGAAAGTAGTTTTGGCGAACCTATCTGCTGGAGCTGTTCCTTCAATTAACGCAATATCTATTTCCAAAGCTGCTAATTTTTGACAAATTTTAGCCGTGTTTTCAATTGTGATTTGCAAATTCAGTTTTGGGTAGAGTTTACTAAATTTACCCAAAAGTTCAGGCAGGAAATATTCCCCAATAGTAAAACTTGCGCCAATATGTAACTGACCACAAATGGTTTCTTGTAATTCATTTATTTCGTTTAGGGTATAGTCATATAGTTTACAAATTTGTTGCGCTCGATCGTAAAGAATTTTACCTGCTGGGGTTATTTCAATGCTTTTTTGTTTAATACTCCGTTTTATTAAAATGGCATTAAAAGTTTTTTCAAGATTTTTGATGTGCTGGCTTACACTAGGTTGTGAAAGCGAAAGTTGTTCAGCGGCTTTAGTGAAATTTTTAAGATTAACAACTGCGATAAAGGTTTTTAATTCATCCAACATATTAGCACCTTTCCTTAATCATAAGAAATTATAATGGTTATTATGATATAAAGATATTTTACTTATCATTAAACATGTATTATACTACAAACTATCATAAAGACAAGGTGAGTGATATAATTTGACTAAAATTAAGACTTTAGTTCCAGGCGTTATGGTGTGTGCGGCAATTGCTTTTTTAGGAACTATTTTAGGACAATATTTTTCTAATATTGGCGCAGCTACTTTTGCAATTTTATTAGGCATTTTAGTGGGTAATACAATAGCTAAAAATAATTTGTTTGCGACAGGCAGCAAATTTTCGGAAAGTAATTTGTTAACTTATTCGATAGTATTACTTGGGGGAACTTTAAGCTTTCAAAGTGTATTACAGGTTGGCTGGCAAGGGATGCTATTTATTGTTACGCAAATGATTTTAACAATCGCATTTTGCATTTATTTTGGGCAAAAACTTGGTTTTGGACGTGATTTTAGCTATTTAATGGCAAGTGGAAATGCAGTTTGTGGTTCATCGGCAATTGCTTCTACAGCACCAGTCCTCAAAGCGACAGAAACAGATAAATTGATTAGCATTACTATTGTTAATTTAATTGGCAGTATATTAATGATTAATTTGCCAATTATAGCCGGAAGTTTATTTGATTTTGATGCATTAAGAACGTCGGCTTTTATTGGGGGGATACTACAATCTATTGGGCAGGTTGTGGCAAGTGGTAGTATGGTTAATGAGTCAGTAAAAGATTTATCCACGATTTTTAAGATTGTACGAATAATTTTTTTGGTCGCCGTAGTTTTTTGTTTAGGGAGTATGAAAAATGCAGCTACTAAAGAAGCTGTAGCTGCAGACGTTCGTGTTGGTTGGCGACAAATTCCTTGGTATGTTGTTGGTTTTTTCTTAATGTGTGTATTATTTAGTTTGCAAATTATTCCCGATAATTTGTCACAGCTATTTAAACAAACTAGTGGCGTTTTTGAAATAATTGCGTTAGCTGGAATTGGGATGCGGATTAATATTGGAGAATTAATGCATCATGGGCTAAAAGTTTCTATGTATGGTGTTGCAATAGCTTGTGTACAAATTGTGACGGCAATATCTTTGATAAAACTTATTTATAATTAATATAAAATTTCATCTAGCTTTATATCAGGTAAGTCGCTGTAAGGGAAGAAAAAATAAATAAAGCCTTCAGAGTAAGGCGCAATTTCATAAGGCTGATAATAAATAAACAAGCCCTCACGAGTTAGGAAAAATTTCTGCTGCTCCTGTAACCCCGTAAATATATAATTATCTTGCTTATTGCGTAACTTTATTTCTAATTTTATTTTTTCGGTTAAATAATAAGCGAAGCTTGACATTGGTTGGAAAAGATCTTTTAAGGCATAATTTTTTCCGGTTTTAATATTAAAAGTTTGCGCATAAGCAAAAGGCATAGGATGAGCACCACCAGTATCTTGGTAACCATATTGCAGGATACTTACGATATTTTTATTTAATAATTTAACTTCATAATCAGAAACTAAAGTTAGTCTATTAGCATATTCAGCTGGAAGGCTACCTTTTTTTATGCTTAAAAGCATATTATTAGTCAATTGATTAAAATCATCCAAGGCACTTTCGGTGGTTGCTGTCAATTGTTGATTTATCTGACGTTGTATATTACCATCTACTAAGTCTCTAAGTTGAGGGATGTAAAGCTCGATTTTGGGTTTGTCTTTAATAATATCTTTGCTTTCAACAATTACTTTAGCATCCGCATAATTATTAAAAACAAAAATACTAAGCAACCAAGAAAGTGTAATAGCAATAAAAATTTTGTTTTTTAGCAAGATTAACTCACGCTCCTTATGATATTTTGTAACAAATTTTATCATAAGTAAATATAATTAGCAAATTTCGGGCAGAATTAGAAAAAAAAATATCAAAAAAAGCTTTTATATGGTAAAATAATGTATTGTTAATATTTTTATTAAAAGGGGTTAAATATGGAAAAATTTGTATCGGGGTTTGTGGCCATAGTGGGTAGACCTAATGTAGGTAAATCCACTTTAGTTAATAGTCTAATTGGTGAAAAAATTGCTATTATGTCGGATAAACCACAAACAACGCGTAATAAAATTATGTGTGTGTTGACTAATGAACATTCTCAAATTATGTTTTTAGACACGCCTGGAATCCATAAACCGCAACATAAATTGGGTGAATTTATGTTAAAAAGTGCTACAGATACTTTAAAAGAAGTAGATGCAGTACTGTTTGTGGTAGATGTAACGGAAAAATTTGGTAAAGGTGAGCAGTATATAATCGAAATGCTAGAGAAAGTAACAACCCCAGTGTTGTTAGTGCTAAACAAAGTAGATAAATTAAAAGATAAAAGTGAACTATTGCCATTGATTAATAGTTACAAACAAAAGTATAAATTTGCTGAACTTGTACCCGCTTCCGCCTTAACAGACACAGATTTTAGCTATTTAGTAAGAGAAATAGAAAAACACTTACCTGAAGGGCCAGCATATTTTCCCGAAGATACGCTGACCGATCAGCCAGAGCGAGTGATTGTTGCTGAATTAGTTCGAGAAAAAGTATTGAGATTAACTCGCGATGAAGTACCACATGCTATAGCGGTAGAAGTTGAGGAAATGAAAACTCGTCCTAATGATGATGTATATATAAGAGCAACAATATATGTAGAACGTGATAGTCAAAAAGCGATTGTTATTGGACAAAAAGGTGCATTGCTAAAAACAATTGGGCAACAAGCTCGTCTCGATATTCAAGCATTGTTAGGTAACAAGATATTTTTAGATCTGTGGGTTAAAGTAAAAAAAGATTGGCGCAATAAAGATAACGCGTTGCGTGAATTTGGCTTTAGAAATGAGTACTAGTGAGGCAAATTAAATGAGTTTACAACCATTTAATACACAACTGATAATATTAAAAGTAAAACAAACACAAGCAACTGATAAGTTGCTTGTTTGTTATTCACGTGAACACGGAAAGCTTTTAGTAATGGCTTATGGCGTTGCCAGAGCTAAGAATATGTACAATGCCTTGCTACAACCTTTTAATAATCTTGAGATGCTGTTATTTCCTAATAAAAAAATATATACATTTAAGCAAGGAGAATTGATTGGACCACGTTTGCCAGATGCAGATTTTGAATTTCTCACCTACGCTTCAATTTTGACAGAATTAGTTGAGGAATTTACCGTAGAAGGTCAAGCTGATGAACCAATTTATGACTTGCTTACACAATGCCTACAGTTGCTTACAGTTCGTAACAAAAGATTAGTAACTATAATTTTCAGTATTAAGTTATTGGGCTATGTAGGCCTTGCGCCACTTTATAACAACTGTATAGCTTGTAATAAGACATTAACAGAAGATGCTTATTTTAGTGCACTAAAAGGTGGAGCAGTTTGTGAAGCTTGCAAAGTTACAGAAGAATTACCTTTTGATTATGAAACACAAGTGCTTATGGAAAAATTTACAAAGTTAGATTTATCTACTAAAATAGAATTTAGCATAAAAGGAAAACAATTATTACAGCTAGAGTATGTGATACAACAATTATTTTACTTACACTTGGATAAACCATTAAAAAGTTTGCAATTTTTATCAAAATTGCATTAAATATTTAGGAGGGTAAAATGGATTTTCAAACGATTATTTTAACTTTACAAAACTTTTGGGCAAAACAAAACTGTATTTTAGCTCAAGCTTATGATGTGGAAAAGGGTGCTGGAACTATGAATCCAAGTACCTTCCTAAGGTCTTTAGGTCCAGAACCATGGAATGTTGCTTATGTAGAGCCATCTAGACGACCTGCTGATGGCAGATATGGAGATAACCCCAATCGGTTGTTTCAACATCATCAATTTCAAGTAATCATGAAACCTTCACCTAGCAATATTCAAGAACTATATTTACAAAGTTTAGAGTTGTTAGGTATTAAACACCAAGAACATGATATTCGTTTTGTTGAAGACAATTGGGAGTCACCAACCCTTGGTGCTTGGGGGCTTGGCTGGGAAGTTTGGTTAGATGGAATGGAAATTACCCAATTCACTTATTTTCAACAAGTTGGTAGTATTGATGTTAAACCAGTGGCAGTTGAAATAACTTATGGCTTAGAACGTTTGGCGATGTATATTCAAGGTAAAGAAAATGTTTTTGACATACAATGGGTTGGCGACGTAACTTACGGTGATGTATTTCATCGTAATGAAGTAGAGCAATCCGTATACAATTTTGAATTGGCGGATATTAGTTTGTTATTTGAACTGTTTGATAAATATGAAGCCGAAGCAAAACGGATTATTGAAGCCGGATATGTAATTCCAGCTTATGATTATGTATTAAAATGTTCGCATACTTTTAACCTTTTAGATGCTCGTGGGGCAATTAGTGTTAGTGAACGAACAGGCTTTATAGGCCGAGTTCGCACTATGGCTAGACTTTGTGCAAGTGCTTACCTAGAACAACGAGAAAAACTAGGTTATCCATTATTGAAAGGGGGAAAATAAGAATGGATACATTATTATTAGAAATAGGTACAGAAGAAATTCCAGCACGTTTTTTACCGAAAATAAATATACAATTAGCTGAATTAGTGGCAAAAAAATTTGCAGATAAAAAAATTCCCTATGATACAGTTAAAGTTTATTCTACACCAAGACGATTGGCTTTTTTATTAACAGGCTTAGCTAAACAACAACCAGATAATATGTTAGAAGCTAAAGGTCCAGCTTTAAAAATAGCTAAAACGCCAGAAGGAGAGTATAGTAAGGCGGCACAAGGGTTTGCTCGTTCTCAAGGTGTAGATTTGGCCGATTTAGTAGAAAAAGATGGTTATATCTATGCTGTGAAAAAATTACTTGGACAAAATGTTCAAGATTTATTACCTGAATTATTATTAGAAATTATTCAGGAATTAAATTTCCCCAAAAATATGCGCTGGGCAAATTATGATATTCGTTTTGTGCGTCCTATTCATTGGTTGGTAGCTTTACTAAATGAGCAAGTTATTCCCTTGACTATAGCTGAAGTTTCTTCAGGAAACTTTACCTACGGGCATCGATTTTTAAGCGCAGGAAAAATAACTTTAAAACATGCACAGGACTATGTAGAGACTTTGCGGGCAGAGCATGTTATTGTTGACCCTAATGAACGAGAAGCAATGATTGTCGAGCAAATAAAAACAATTGCCCAACAAAATCAAGCTACAGCTAAAATTGACGAAGAGCTTCTAGAAGAAGTGGTATATTTAGTGGAATATCCTACAGCTTTATGTGGGCACTTTGATCCGGAATTTTTAGTGTTGCCAAAAGAGGCAATTATTACACCGATGAAAGAACATCAACGCTATTTCCCCTTATTTAGTGAAAAAACTGGCGAGTTAATGCCAATGTTTATCACAGTGAGAAATGGTAATGATTATAACTTAGCAGTAATAGCACACGGAAACGCACGAGTTTTGAGAGCTAGACTTAGTGATGCAAGTTTCTTTTTTAACGAAGATCGCAAGCAAAAGTTAGAAATACGTTTGCAAAAATTAAAAAATGTTGTGTTCCAAGATGGGTTAGGTAGTATGTATGATAAGGTTGAAAGAATTGAAAAATTAGCGGTGCGTTTTGCTCAAATGGTTGATTATCAAGATTTAGCAATTGTAAAACATACGGCACATTTAGCGAAGGCTGATTTAGTGACCGGAATGGTATGTGAGTTTACAGAGTTGCAAGGTATAATGGGGCGTGAATATGCTAAGCTAGAGGGTGAAGCTCCATTGGTTTATGAGGGGATTTTTGAACATTATTTACCTAGATTTGCCGGTGATATTTTGCCAAGTACAGCAACTGGGATTTTTGTTGGTTTAGCAGATAAAATTGACAATATCGTGGCAACTTTTAGCCGCGGCTTAATTCCTACTGGCTCGCAAGATCCTTATGCTTTGCGTCGACAAGCATTAGGGATCGTTAATGTATTAGCAAATAGCACTTATAAATTACCTTTAGATAAAATAATTATGGCAGCTTGTGAAACTTTAAATATTAGCGGGCAAGAGCAACAAGATTTAACTGCCAAGTTACAAGAATTTTTCACTTTGCGTGTGAAAAACTTATTAATCGAACAAGGTCTACGTTATGACTTAGTAGATGCAATTTTAGCAATGCAATTAATGGATATGCAAGATACCCTTAAACGCGCTAAAGCGATTAAGGAGTTTGCGGTTAGTCAAGAATTTGTTAGTACAGTGCAAGCTTTTGTGCGAGTAGCAAATTTGACCAAAAATGTAGCACAGGCTGGTGTTGTGCGAGAAGAAAAATTATTGGAGGCGGCGGAAATAGAATTGTGCAAACAATTTAACCAACAGAAAACAGCTATTGAAGCGGCTATAACTGAAGGTGAATATTTAGTTGCACTACAAGTAATAAACAAATTGGTAGAACCGATAAATTATTTCTTTGAAAAAGTAATGGTAATGGATAAAGATGAAGAGATAAAAAATAATCGGCTAGCTTTATTAGTAAATATTCGTGAATTAGTTTTAAAAATTGTTGATTTTACAAAAGTGGTATTAGGATAAAAAAACAAACCCTAACAACTAATTAGCTGTTAGGGTTTGTTTTTTTCAACAATAATGCCAAACTTAGACGATTTTGCACCTGTAGTTTGCGAAAAATATTTTGCAAAGCCTTTTTGACGGTAATTTCAGCAATAAAAAGTTGGTTAGCGATATCGCTATTTGATAAACCAGAGGCCGTAAGTAAAGCTATTTCTTTTTCACGACTGGTAAGAATAGTTAAATCAGGAGGTGGTTGAGAAAGAAAAATTTTATTGGCATTGGACTTGTAGCTTGGTGTTACTTTTTCTAAAAAATTTTGATAAGCGAAATCTGAAATTTTTTCGGCCTTAACTTTTTGCAAAAAATGTTCTAAGTAAGAAAAATTTTCGATGAAAGGCATGATTATTTCTGCTTTTACAGCTAGGTCCAATGATTTTCTGAAAAAATTATTAGATCTAGAGAATTCCGCAAGTTGGTTATAGGCAATTGCCAAAAATAAATAATTATAGATATTTAGAATTGGAGAAGTGTTGTTAGTTAGAGAGTTTTCACTTTCTTGATAAGTATTAATTAATGTTTTAAAGTCGGATTTTCGCAAAAGATAAAATAAATATTGAGTTAAAAAGTAGGATTTACAAACTGGATAAATATTGCTATTTAAAAGCTGAGGGGCTTCTAGCCAGTTTTCAATGAATGAGTTTTTACCTTTCAATAAATTGTTTAAACCAAGGTCGATAAAGGCGAAAATGTGTTCTAGGGCTGAATTGACCTGAAGGCTTCTTAAAGCTAAAATTTTTTCTTGAATTAGCGAAAAATGCTGGTTATCACCTTGAGCAATAGTAATTTTACTAATTAAAAAATAAATCATTAGTTTTAAACTAATATTAGAATTTGAGTCAGCCAGGGTCAAGGCTTTATAAGAGTTGCTAAGGGACATAGAAAGGTTATTCTGATAGTAATTTTGCTCAGCTACTAAAAGTAAATCGATACCAATAAAATAATTACTGTTAAAGTTATTATAATAATTAAAGCAGTTTTTCAAATTATCGAGATGAAAGGCAAAAGACAGGTGGAGTGGATTGAGTAGAGAACTTATCATCTCTGGGATGCTCCAATACCAATTTTCCCATTTTTCTAATTGATACTGTTGTAGATATTGCAGTTTAAATAAGGATTTTTTTTGGTTGGTTATATTGGGAAAATCTGCGATGATTTTTAGGTTTAACAACTTGCTCAGAAGTTTTCGTCGAATTTTTAACCTTTTAAGTTTTTTTATTTGTGGTTCAATATTTTTAATTAGTTCCTTGAAATCTTGTATTTGGAGCTGTTGGAGGAGATAACGAGCATAAACAAGGTTAAGAGCCAGTGCTTTTATCGAAGCAAAATAAGTTAAAAAAGAAAAATACATAATTAAGTTTTGGCGGTTAAACTTGAAAAAATCTTTTGGACTAGCTAAGTGTAGACAAGTAAACAGCTCTTCTTTTGCTTTAATAATATAATAAAAATTAGCTGCTAGGTGATAATCTCCATTTTGGATACTGCATTTACCTAACTTTAAATAAATACTTTTTTGGGTTTTAGAATCTAGCTGGGAAAATCTTTGACGAAGTTCATCTAAAATGTTGTTAGAAAAAGTATAGGTATTATTGCAAGAATTATATAGTAGAATATTTAACAGTAATAATCGTTTAATATACTTGTCTGGAGAGCCTAGAGAACTTATAAATAATGCATCTTTGAAGCTAAAAGAATCTAAGGAGCACACTTCTAGGCAAAAATTATATTCTGGCTTAGTTAGATTATTTAGTAAAGAAGTAGAAGGGATTTTTAATGAAAATTGGCTAGAAAAAAGTTTAAGCAAGGAAGTTTTGGGATGCGTTTTTACCTTGTTCAAATCTAGGATAGGGTGATTAGAATTAGTAATTAGTAAAATATGTAAATTAGGCAAATTTTCTTTTAATAAAAAATAGAAAAAATCTATTAAATTTGAATTATTGTGAAAGAGTAAATGGGCGTTGTCAAGAATAATGTAGGTTCTTTTATGCCAATTTAGCTGTAAAATAAATTTAATGGTATTTGTGATTTCTAAGATATCTCTGGGAAAGTAGCGGGAAAGCATTCGGGTTATAATTTGCGGGGCAAAAGGTCTGAATTGTAATAATAATTTATACCAAATTGAATCCAAATTGTCGCTACGGCAGTCATAATATAAAAAATTACAGCTGTTTTTGGGCAAAATTATTTCTAAATACTGTAGACTGTTTAAAGAATAATCATGTTCTAAAATATTGAGAAGTTTATAATTAAAGGCACAAGAAACGGAGTTTTTGGTAGACATTTTTATCACCTCTTCCCAATGCTCTTATTATAATATTCTAGCTGAAAGTATTTAATCCTGCTAATAATAAAACAGAAGAGAACAAGTATAAGTAAACTTACACATACGCTTTATATCAAACCCTAAGGAAAAGATGCGTATAATGTTTTACTTTCTTGCCTCTTCTGTTTTGGAAAAGGAATCGATTCTTAATACTTTAATATAGTTAACTATAGTCTACCTTGGTAATTTCTCAACTACTCAAGTTCACCCCCGAGTTACTAGGATTTAGGATACTAAAAATTGTAATCAATTGATTCGATAATCGACTGTCGACTTTACTTAACTAAAAGAAAACCCGAATACCAATTACCAATGACTTGTTGTTTTCCATCTGTTTGTTTGCTAATACCTGATAGTTAACTAAATAACTTAAGCTTTCAACCTAGCTAGGCAACACACGAGTTGCAGACGTCAGTAACGTTTCAATCTAATTTAGTACTAGCCAAACAACTTAGTAGCAACAAATTCACTTCCATTAATTACCTCCTTTTTGTAGCTTGCTACAATTGTATTGTACACGATCTTTAAATAGAAAAAAACTATACTGAAGTATAGTTTTTGTTTTAAACTAAAATGACACTACTGTTTAACCGATAAAATAAATCAAACAAGTAGTGTCATTTACAGAAAAGTTAATCGTTGTCGGGAGTTTTCATTACTGCGCCAGTATTGGCTGAAGTTACCAAACTAGCATATCTTGCCAAATAGCCAGTTTTAACTTTTGCTGGTGGTTTTAGCCAGTTTTGTTTACGCAGACTTAGTTCTGCCTCTGAAAGTAATACTTCCAATTTACGCTCAGGGATATTAATGGAAATAGTGTCTCCGTTTTTGATTAAGCCGATTGGGCCACCTTCTCGTGCTTCGGGTGATACATGACCGATGCAAGCACCACGAGTTGCACCTGAGAAACGTCCATCAGTTATCAAGGCAACGTCTTTATCAAGACCCATGCCAGCTAGAACAGATGTAGGATTTAACATTTCGCGCATCCCTGGTCCGCCTTTTGGACCTTCGTAGCGAATAACTACGACATCACCTTTTACGATTTTATTACCTAAAATGGCTTCTATTGCTTCTTCCTCCGAATCATATACTTTAGCAGGTCCTTTGTGAATTAGCATTTCTGGTGCTACAGCACTTTCTTTAACTACAGCGCAATCTGGGGCTAAATTGCCTGATAAAATAGCTATCCCGCCAGTTAAACTATGAGGTTTATCGATAGTTTTAATAACATCGGGACGGCGAATTTCGTAATTAGGCAACAACTCACCAATGGTGTAGCCTGTTACAGTTTTAGCTGTTAAATTTAGCAACTGTTTTTTATTTAACTCTGTCATTACAGCATAAATTCCGCCGGCTTCATTTAAATCTTGAATGTGGAAAGCTTTAGGCGCAGGACTGAGTTTTGTAAGATAAGGTGTGCGAGCACTTATCTTATTAAAAAGTTCTAAGGGCAATTCAATACCGGCTTCGTGAGCAATAGCTGGTAGGTGTAATACGGTATTGGAAGAACCACCAATAGCCATATCAACAGTTATTGCATTTTCAAAAGCGGCTTGAGTAAGAATATCACGAGTACAGATATTGTTGTTAACCAAATACATAATTTGTTTACCAGCTTGTTTAGCAAGATTGAGTCGCGCACCTTGATATGCGGCAGGAATAGTTCCATTACCAGGTAAACCCATACCTAGTGCTTCAGTTAAACAATTCATTGTATTGGCGGTAAACATGCCAGAACAAGAACCACAACCAGGACAGGCTGATTGTTCTAGTTCTTCTAATTCACTAGCAGACATTTGATTGTTGGCGAATTTACCAGCGCCTTCAAATACTGTACTTAAGCTAACATCGTTGCCTTGGAATTTACCTGCTAACATGGGCCCGCCGCTAACTACGATAGCGGGAATATTTAAACGTGCTGCGGCCATTAGCATACCAGGAACTATTTTATCGCAGTTAGGGATAAGGACTAAGGCGTCAAACTTATGACCATTTGTAACCGCTTCGATACTATCTGCAATTAGTTCGCGGCTAGCTAGAGGATATTTCATACCAGAATGGCCCATTGCAATCCCGTCGCAGATTCCAATTGCCGGAAATTCAATAGGAGTACCACCATTAGCTAAAATTCCGTGTTTTACAGCTTGAGCAATATCATTTAAATGCACATGTCCAGGGATAATCTCATTTTGCGCATTTACTACACCGATTAATGGTTTACTAAGATCATCCTTTGAATAGCCCATTGCGTAGAATAAAGAACGATGGGGTGCTCTTCCGGGGCCTAATTTAACTTCATCACTTCTCAAAATTAATACCTTCTTTCTTTAATATAAACAGATACATACAATATTCTTAAAAAAAAAGTTTGAAAAATTAATAATGTATACTCTTAGTATGAATTTTAACATAAAAACATACGAAATTACAACAAAAAAATACGGCGGTTAGATTATAGTAAGTGTAAATATATTGACTTAAAGAAATAATTTAATTATAATGAAATCGATTGGACTAAGTGTATTATGTATACTTTGTAGAATTGAAAAGGAGTTGATATATATGAAAACACGTTTAACAGAACTTTTGGGCATAGAATATCCGATTATTCAGGGCGGAATGGCCTGGGCATCAGAGGCTTTATTGGCAGCCGCAGTTTCTAATGCTGGTGCGGCTGGTATTATTGGGGCAGGTGGTAGAACTGGTGAATGGTTAAAAGCAGAAATTGCGAAAACTAAAGCTTTGACGGAGAAACCTTTTGGGGTTAATGTTATGCTGATGGCTCCGAACGTAGATGAGATAGTAGAAATTGTTTGTCAGGAAAAAATAGCTTTTGTTACATTAGGCGCAGGAAATCCAGTGCCGTTTTTTGAGAAATTCCATGCAAATGGAGTAAAAGTTATTCCGGTAGTACCAAGTGTAAAATTAGCTAAGCGCGTTCAAGATAGTGGTGCTGATGCTATTGTTATTGAAGGGATGGAGGCTGGAGGTCACATTGGTACACAAACTACAATGGCTTTGATGAGCAACGTGATTCCACAGGTTAAAATTCCAGTTGTTGTTGCTGGGGGAATTTCAGATGGCAGAGCTATGGCTGCGGCGTTATTAATGGGTGCTGCTGGTGTACAAATGGGATCAAGATTTATTTTAACTACTGAGTGCAATATGCATGAAAATGCTAAACAAAAAATAATCGCAGCTACAGACACTGATTCAGCGGTAACTGGGTATTCAAGAGGCCACGGTGTGCGAGGATTAAAAAACAGTTTTACAGAAATGTTTTTAGCCCGCGAAAGAGCAGGAGCACCGCAAGATGAGTTGAACACTATGGCTACGGGAACTAATAAAAAAGCTGCTATTGAGGGTGATGTTGAACAAGGCTTGGTTCAAGTAGGGCAAAGCTTGAATGTCTTAAATGATATAAAACCTTGCCAGGACGTAGTTGCTACTATTATAAAAGAAGCACGAGCTACATTGGCTAATGCCTGCAATATAGAACTTTAAAATTAGATAAAAATATGCGTATAACTTTACAGCCAGAGCGCTTTAAAGTTTACGCATATTTTTTGTTGACAGGGTAGTTAAAGTTTTATATAATTTAATTAAACGATTAAACAATTGTTTAATTAAATTATAAGGAGTGAACAAAAATGAAAAAAAGTTATCGTATTGAAAATATTGATTGTGCTAATTGTGCTGAAAAACTACAAAATAGTTTGAAAAAAATTGAAGGGGTTATAGAACTTAAAATTAATTTTTTAATGCAAAAACTTGTTTTAGAAGCTGATTCGGAAAATTTTTCCACCGTCTTAGAAAATATAAAAGTTCAAGCTAAAAAAATTGAACCAAAAGTACTTATAAAAGGATAGATATATGCAAAAAAAACAATTAACAAAGATATTATTAGCTACTTTAATTTTTATTGCCGCAATGATATTACCGATATTGCAAGAATATAGGGATTACTTATTAATTTCTGCATTTTTAATAGTAGGGTTGGAAATAGTTTGGGCGGCAGTTAAAAATGTTGTGCGCGGAAAAGTATTTGATGAGAGTTTTTTAATGTCATTAGCAACAATGGGCGCGGTTTATTTAGGAGAGTATGCTGAAGCAGTTGGGGTAATGTTGTTTTATCAAATTGGCGAATATTTTCAAGGAAGAGCTGTAGATAATTCTAGAAAGGCAATAACAGAATTACTAGATTTACAGGCAGATTATGCAAATCTTAATACTAGGGATGGGCTAAAAAGAGTTGCCCCAGAAGAATTGTCCATAGGCGAAGTTATTACTGTGAAACCTGGCGAAAAAATCCCTATTGACGGCAAAGTTATAAGAGGGGTATCTTATTTAAACACAGCGGCTTTGACAGGAGAAAGTTTACCTTTAGCCGTAGAGATAGGTTCAGAAGTTCTAAGTGGCTGTATTAACATGCAAGGAGTTTTAGAAGTTGAAGTAAGCAAAGAATATCAAGATTCTACGGTGGCTAGAATTCTAGAATTAGTCGAAAATGCCAGTAATAATAAGGCGGAAACGGAAAAATTTATTAGTAGGTTTGCCAAATATTACACGCCAATAGTCGTAAGTGTTGCTTTCTTTTTAGCTGTTTTACCGCCACTTCTTTTTAAAGAGGCTTTATTTCAAGACTGGTTGTATAGAGCACTAACCTTTTTAGTTATTTCTTGCCCCTGTGCATTAGTATTATCTATTCCATTAAGTTTTTTTGGTGGAATTGGAGCAGCATCTAAGTTGGGTATTTTAGTAAAAGGAAGTAATTATATTGAAGCCTTGGCTAAAGTTAAAAATATAGTTTTTGATAAAACTGGAACTTTGACAGAAGGAAAGTTTTCTGTTGTATCAGTAAGTAGTGTAGGTTATTCTCAACAATTACTTCTGGAATTGGTTGCACATGCCGAAATGTATTCCAATCATCCAATTGCTAAAAGTATTCAAGAAGCATATGGGCAAAAATTAGATAATAAACGTGTGAAAAACTTAGAAGATTTGCCAGGGCTTGGAATTATAGCCGAAGTAGATGATAAAAAAGTCATTTTAGGAAATGAGTTGTTATTAGAACAACAGTCAATAGTTATTCCGGACTTTACTGATGCCAGGAATAATAATGATATCACCGAATTATATGTAGCAATTGGTGGGGTTTATGCTGGGCGCATTTACATAACAGATAAAATAAAAAATGATGCGCAAAAAACAGTGGATTTATTGAAAAAAATGTCTATAGATATTAATATTTTTACAGGTGACACTGAAAAAGCTGCTAAAATTGTGGGCGAAAGACTTGGTATTACGAATATTTACAGTAAATTACTGCCGCAACATAAGTTGGAAAACCTAGAAACTTTATTAAAACGTCAGACAACAGGCAAAGTTATGTTTGTAGGGGATGGAGTTAATGATGCTCCTGTTTTGGCAAGAGCAGACATTGGTATTGCAATGGGAGCCATGGGGACGGATGCTGCCATTCAAGCAGCTGACGTTGTAATTATGGATGATAGTCTTTACAAGATAGTAATGGCAATTGAATTGGCGAAGCAGACTATGCAAGTAGTGAGAAGTAATATATTTTTTGTTTTAGCTGTTAAATTTACAGTACTGCTCCTAGGGTTCTTTGGTTTGGCTAGTATTTGGTTGGCAATCTTTGCTGATGTTGGCGTTTCAGTTTTGGCAATTTTAAATTCGATGCGCCTCTTAATTAAAAAATAAAAAAACGCTGACCCGTGAAATATAAGTTCATAGGTCAGCGTTTTTTAGCTTTTTAATTATGAGTTTGTTTGCGAGGACAGTTCAAATTGAAAATAGCGTCAATAACTTGATGAATTAAATTTGCTTGTGTACAATCTTGTAGCGTATAATGCATTTCTTTACCAATTCGCCTATTGGTAATAAGGTTAGACTGTTTCAGAGAACGTAAATGATGAGATACAGCTGGAGGACTCATATCTATCGCATTAGCAATATTATAAACGCATTCCTCGGTATGACAGAGTAACCAAAGAATTTTCAATCTAGTAGGATCGGAAAGCTGTTGAAAGACAGTTGCTGCCTGTTTAAAGTCATCTGCAGAAGGAACTGTTTTCAATAAGGTTTGGATATTGGTTCCGTGGTCATGAGGCACTTCTGGCAAGTCTGTTTTATTCATTGAGTTAATACTCTCCTTAAAATTTTATTAACATTCGATTATTCCACCACCAACGAGAATATCGCCTTCATAAAACGCAGCGGATTGTCCAGGAGTTATGGCACGTTGAGGTTGATCAAATACTATATCGGCTGTTGTACCTTTAACAATTATTTTGGCTAAGGCTGGCTTCGCATTATAGCGTATTTTTACTTGTAGTACATATTCAGAATTCAAATTACGCTCATCAACAAAAACTATGTCTGTTACTTTTAGAGTTTGGGCAAAAACTTCAGAATTATCGGCTAAGACAACTTGATTTTTACTTTTATCTAGGCGTAGTACATACATTTTTTTACCAAAGGCTATATTGAAACCTTTGCGTTGCCCAATGGTATAATTTACTAAGCCTTGATGCTCTCCTAAAATATTACCATTTATATCAACAAAATCACCTTTAAGTGGCTTGATATTGCTGTGTTTTACCAAAAAATCGCGATAATTATCATTAGGAATAAAACAAATCTCTTGACTATCAGCTTTGGCAAAAACGGGTAAATTAAATTGTTCAGCTAACGCTCGAACTTCAGTTTTGCTGTAAGCTCCTAGTGGGAAAATTAATTTTTCTAACATTGTGCTTTTAATATTATAAAGTACATAGGTTTGATCCTTGCTTTTATCTGTAGCTTGTTGTAAATAATGTGTTTTAGTTATTGGATTAATAAATTTCTGAACATAATGTCCAGTAGCGAGATAATCGGCACCAAGTAACATTGCTTCTTCGAATAATAGACCAAATTTTATTAATTTATTACAATTAACACAAGGATTTGGAGTACGGGCTAAGGCGTATTCGCTGATGAAATTTTCTACGACGCTTTCACGGAAATATTGTTGGCAATCAATAATAAAGTGCGGAATATTTAACATTTCGGCGATTTTTTTTGCATCAATTTCAGCTACGCTTTGCCCAGCATCATTGAGCTTGGCTCCCCATAGTCTTAGAGTTAAACCTATTACTTTATATCCTTGATCTAGTAATAACTTGGCGGCTACAGAACTATCAACGCCGCCACTCATCGCTACCGCAACTGTTTTACTCATTGCCTAGTTCCTCCTTGCATAGATCCTCAAGAGTAATGCTATCTAAAACTGTACTGATACTATTGGCAACTTTTTCCCAAATTCCACGTGTAATACAACTACAAGCCTTATCGCAATAACTATTATTAACTTGTTCAGATAGTAAACAGTTAACTGGAGCAATTGGGCCTTCCATAACACGAATAATATCACCAACTGTGATTTGGTTAGCAGAGCGAGCTAGAATATATCCGCCTTGTGAACCACGAGTGCTTTTCACTAGTCCTGCAGAGCGTAGTTGGCCCATTAGCTTTTCTAGGTAGTGTTCAGATATTTCTTGTCGTTGGGCGATACTTTTTAATGGTACTGGTCCATGTTGGCAATGCATTGCTAAATCATACATAGCGGTCACGCCATAACGACCTTTGGTTGAAAGTTTCATAAAGTGGCTCACCTCAATTATATTTCTTTAGGAGTAAGATTATTTGTTGCTAAATAAATTTTTCCTTTTAAATTATCTGGCAGATATTGTTGGGAAACATAATTATTCGGGTAATCATGTGGATATTTATAATCTAAACCCCAACCTAAATTTTGGGCACCGGCATAATGTGCATCTTTTAAATGCGCTGGAACATCGCCGCAATCAATAGTATTTAAATCTTGTAAGGCCTTGTCTATAGCCAGATAACAAGCATTGCTTTTAGGGGCTAGAGCAATATAAGCAACAGCCTGTGCAAGTGGGATTCTTGCCTCTGGCATACCCAGAATTTTAATAGCTTGAAAGCAACTAGTAGCAACTGTCAGCGCTTGCGGATCAGCAAGACCTACGTCTTCCGCAGCACAAATAATTATTCGGCGAGCGATATACTCGATATTTTCGCCAGCGGCTAACATTCTGGCTAGATAGTGAATACTAGCATTGACATCAGAACCACGCATGCTTTTGATAAAAGCAGAGACTACATTATAATGCTGATCGCCATTTTTATCATAACGCCGTATTGCTTCTGGCATAGCGATTTTTAGTTCATCTAAAGTTACGCAAGTGTTCTCACCAAACATTAAATATAGTTGTTCTAGTAAATTTAAAGCTATGCGAGCATCACCATTAGAAAAATCGGCTAAAGTACATAGACTATCATCTGTTAAACTGAAGTTATGACTACCTAAGCCACGTTCATTATCTCGAAGCGCCTTTTCTATTATTTGCTTGATATGTTTAGCTTCAAGTTGTTGAAGAGCTAGTACTTTAACTCGTGATAACAAAGGCGTATTTATTTCAAAGTAGGGGTTTTCTGTTGTAGCGCCAATTAAGATCAGCAGACCATTTTCAATATAGGGCAGAAGAATATCCTGTTGGGCTTTATTGAAACGATGAATTTCATCGAGAAATAAAATCGTTCTTTTTGAATACAGTTGTCTTAATTCTTTAGCTTTTTGAATGATTTGACGTAAATCACTAACGCCAGCAATTGTTGCATTTAGTTTTTCAAAGTTATCTTTGGTTGTATTAGCAATGATATTAGCTAAGGTTGTTTTGCCAACGCCAGCAGGACCGTAAAGAATTAGCGATTGGAGATTATCTTTGCTGATTAAACGAGCAAGATAACTATTGCTACCTACAAGATTTGCCTGACCAATAAATTCTTCAAGTGTTCGAGGTCGCATTTTTTCGGCTAAAGGAACATATTTAGGTGCGTTTGCAAACAAACTATCAGTTTTAAACATTAAAGTCACCTCATGGAATATTATACTACAAGTAATTTAATTTACCAAAATAGCCAAGAAAATAAATATCTGGCTTATTGCGATACTAATAATAATATAGTAGTATATATACTATATAGTCTAGTTGCTTGCTTTAAATTATCTAAAAACATAAAAAAAGAAGTTTTAATAGAGTGAGGAAGTTTTTCAAGTGATAAATAATGTCAAAAGTGAAAAAGCTATACAAATTGTTTTGCGGGCTCTAAGAAGGATAGACCATCGCTTAACCGATCACGGAGAACGAGTAGCATATATTTTATATATGCTACTCGTAAACTCAGATAAATATTCTGAAAAAAAAATTATTGATATTTGTGTTTTAGGTTTATTCCACGATATCGGTGCTTACAAAACAGAAGATATTAATTCCTTTGAATTTTTTGAGCAAGAGGATTACTGCAAACATTCAATTTATGGCTATTTACATTTGAAATATTTTTCACCGCTTAAAAAACTGGCCAATACAGTTTTATATCATCATTTTGATTATCAAACTATGAAACAAATAGGTTGTGACAATAAAGATATAATAAATCTGTTATATTTCGCTGATAAATTAGATAACTATTTACAACTAAATGGAGAAAAATATTTAGAAAAATATTTATGCAAACATGATGGCGAAATGTTTGCTAAAGATAATATAAATCTTTTTTGGCAGGCGAATAAAAAAGGTGATTTACTGCGTAATTATTTCAATGGTGATTATTTGAAAATTATTTTAGAAATATTCGAAAATGCCAAAATTTCACGAAATTCTTTACGAGACTATTTAAAGATGCTTGTTTTTTCGATAGATTTTAAGAGTGAGTATACGGTAACGCATAGTGTGAAAACTGCTTATATAAGTGTGGCTTTAGCACAAAAATTAAAATTGCCGAAAAGTAACATATATAATATTTATTATGCAGCACTGGTACATGATTTGGGAAAAATAAAAACACCTAAAGAAATCTTAAACAAAAATGGCAAATTAGCGATGTGGGAAATGCAAAAAATGCAAGAACATGTATTAGAAACAGAGAAAATAATAAAAAACTGCGTGAATGATGATATTTACAAAATAGCGATAAGTCACCATGAAAAACTAGATGGGAAAGGTTATCCTTATGGCTTAAGAGCAGTTGATTTAGATATTTCTCAAAGAGTTTTAGCGGTAGCCGACATAATTAGTGCTTTAACTGATGAGCGAAGTTACAAAGAATCTTTTGCAGTTTCTAAGGTTAATACAATTTTAGGTAAAATGGCTTCTGAAAATAAAATATGTGGAAAAGTCGTTCAAGTTCAAATTGAAAATCAAAAAGCTATAATGGATTTTGCACAGCGAGCTAGTGCGAAAATATTAGGCAAGTATCTTGATATCAAAAAAGAATACACAATACTGAAGGTTAGGTTACCAAGTATCGCAAAAAATGCAGATTGTTCTGAAAAAAATACATAAGACTCGAAAATTCAGCTATATTCTTGACATATTAAAATTAGTATACTATAATACCGTTATATATTGAAATTTTAGGAGGATATAATGGCAACAGAAAATCGCAATGTTCAAATCGTAGTAGCAGATCCGACACCACTTGGCTTGTTAGGTCTATCTATTGTTACGTTAGTAGCAGCATCACAAAAATTAGGTATTACAAGTGGGGTATCGTTTGTTATTCCTTGGGCTATTTTTCTAGGTGCAATCGCACAATTGTTTGCATGTGTATATGATTTTAAGCACAACAACATTTTTGGGGCAACTGTATTTGGAGCTTTTGGCTTGTTTTGGTTAGGAGTAGCAGCAAGTTGGATGATTAAAGCGGGTGTGTTAGGTGAGGTACTTGCAAAAAGTGTTGATCCGAAACAACTAGGATTTGCTTTTTTAGGATTTTTTATATTTTCCGTGATTGGAACTATAGCTGCTGCTGAAGCAAATTTTGTGCTATTCTTGGATATGGTTTTTATTGATTTGTTATTGTTAGGCTTAGCACTTGATACACTAGGTATTGGTGGGCATTGGGCACATGGTATGGCAGCTTATGCAGAATTAATTGTGTCTATGATTTCTTTTTACTTATGTGGAGCTACATTCCTTAATAAGTTTTTTGGCAGAGTTTTTTGGCCAGTTGGTAAACCACTTGGCATTTGGAAAAAGGCGCCAGCTCCAGCCGGTCATTAATATTTTTTAAAATTTAAACCCTTTGGTTATGCCAGAGGGTTTTTTAGTTGTTTTTTTAAAAAGAACTTAACTATAGAGCATATTTTGTGTTAAAATTAATATATTCTTTGCAAAATTTAATATTAGAAAGAAAATAGGGTGGACTAGTTGAATAAAATTAATTTAAACATAAAGACATTGGGCCCAATTAGTATATTTGGTTCTATCATCGGTGTCTATATTTGGGGAAATGAATATTTGCTTTCGAAGATTCAAAAAATTGTTTTAGTTAATCATGAATTAATAAGTAACAATGAGTTGTTGTCTTTGTTGGTGCCGTTGAGTCTATTTATTTTTTTCTTGGTTGGGTTAGTGATAATTTTAAGATCATTAGTTAAGAGTCGTACAAAACAATTGCAAGCAAAAGTACAAGAAGTTAAAGAAGTGTATAATAAATATCTTGATATTATTGAAGAAGCAGATAATGCTTTATTTGAATGGGTACCTAGCGAAAATAAATTGCAAATAACTACTTCTTTTTTAGAAACATATATTTGCACAACTGGTAAGCTTAAGTCAAATAATTGGAAGTTGATTTTGGCGCGAGTTCATATTGAAGATTATAAAAAAGTTGAAAATGTACTAGAAGAATTACAAAATAAAAATGATGACGGGAAAATAAAACTAGAATTTAGAATTTTGGCTTTAGATAATGAGCATCATTATTTAAGAATGGTAGCTAGAACTGTAACAACTGAAAAAAACATAAAGCAGATTAGGGGATCGTTTACAGATATTACTAGTGAAAAAATGATTCAAGAGCGAGCAGAAAAACTGGCCTATACTAACCAGTTGACAGGACTACCTAATAGGGTTAAATTGCTAGAAAGTTTCGTGGAGACAACTAATGGTGCCGAAGGAGCTCTTTTTTATATTGATATTGACAACTTGAATGTAGTTAATAATGCCTTTGGAATTAGTTATGGAGATGCCGTAATTAAAAATGTTGCAGAAGATTTAAAAGAATTAACTCGTGGTAACGGTAGTGTTTGGCATGTTAACGGTGATGAGTTTATTGTATTTGTAGAAAATTGCAATGAAGAATGTGTTAAAGAATATGCGCAACAATTTTTTAATAAAATTAAAAACGAATACACTTTTGCAGATGTTACACTAAATGTAACGGCCAGTATTGGTGTTAGTTTTTATCCTCAGCATGGGACAAAGATAGCATCTTTAATAAAATGTGCCGATGTTGCTTTGACAAGTATTAAAAAACAAGGTCGAACAGGTTTTAAAATCTTTTCGGAGGAACTATTAGAAGATGTACAAGAAAGATTGCTGATTTTATCACATTTGCGGAAAGCAATATTACGTAATGAACTACATATGTATTATCAGCCGCAGACCAATTCATATGGTAAAATAGTTGCGTTTGAAGGCTTGATGCGTTGGAAAAATCCAGTTTTAGGGAATATATCTCCTTTGGTATTTATTCCAATCGCAGAAGAAAACAATTTGATTTATGAACTAGGTAATTATGCTCTACAAGAAGCATGTGATTTTTGGAAATACTTGAACTCTAGTGGCTATGGCAGTATTAGAATTGCTGTAAATATTTCAGCAAAACAACTGTTAGACGAAAATTTTGTGGCTATGGTGAAAAGCGCGTTACAGAAAAAGCATGTTCCTGCGCGGGCGATAGAGATTGAAATTACAGAAAGTGTATTCCTAGAAAATAAAATTAATGCTGTGAAGAAATTGAGTGAACTTAGAGAAATGGGAATGTTAGTTTCTTTGGATGATTTTGGAACGGGCTACTCTTCGTTAACGTATTTAAAACAATTACCAGTTGATACAATTAAAATAGATAAAAGCTTTATTGATGATATTACTAAAGATAATACGCAATCTAATTTAGTTAATGCGATTATCGAGATGGCTCATATTTTAGGATTGAATGTTGTAGCTGAAGGGATTGAGGAAATTGAACAACAAGATAGGTTGTTAGAATCGAGTTGCGATTTATTGCAAGGCTACTATATTAGTAAACCACTGCCTACAGAACAGGCTGTAAATTTTTTGAAGTGTGTTCAAGCTGTTTAAAAAAATAATATAAAAAACCACCTAGCATATATTAGGGCTCTATAATATATGTTGCGGTGTGTAGAAAATTCTGCATATCACAGCATATTTTTTTACAGAAAATGAGCATGATCTTGAAAAATCCTTTATGATAAAGTTGTGAAAGCGATCAAAGGAGGATTTTCAAGTCATGCTCAATACAGATAATTATACATAAAAATTACTCGGACTGGAAGCTATAATTATACTACCACTTTACCCCAGTTACTAACGGACTATTACACCCGGACGAAAAAAAGCCTGTACAATTGCTGTACAGGCTGTGGTTTCTGGCAGGGGCAGTAGGACTTGAACCCACAACCAACGGTTTTGGAGACCGCTACTCTACCAATTGAGCTATACCCCTATGGAGCGGAAAACGAGATTCGAACTCGCGACCCTCGCCTTGGCAAGGCGATGCTCTACCGCTGAGCTATTTCCGCATGGCGACCCGGATGGGACTCGAACCCACGACCTCCGCCGTGACAGGGCGGCATTCTAACCAACTAAACTACCGGGCCATAATGTAAATTACTTTTATATTATATACCATATAATAAATTTATGCAAGATTTTTTTGAAATAAGATAAAATAAGATTAAAGTATGATGTAAAAAGTCTTTTAATACTAAAGAATTAAAAAGCAGGATAAAAATAGGCAAATATTGATTAAATCATCCTTGTTAGTTGAAAAAATATTTGTTAGCATGAATTAAAGTAATATTGGAGGTTATAGGGGGGAGAAGAATGAATAAACACAAAGTGCAAGCAATAGTTATAGGTGGAGGTGCAGCGGGATTAAGCGCGGCTGTTACTTTGGCTGAAGCTAAGATAAGTGTATGTGTACTTGAAAAAATGAATAAGTTAGGTGGCTGTACAAATTTAGCTGTCGGTTTATTAGGGGTGGAAACGGATTTACAAAAAAAACATCTTATAGATCTAACAAGAGAACGAGCATTTCAAAAATTTATGGATTACACTCATTGGCGAGCTAATGCTTTGTTGGTGCGTAAATATCTATATAAATCGGCACAAACTATTAGTTGGCTGGGAAAAATGGGAGTAGAATTTGCTTTACCATCAAAATATTTTCCAGGCTCTGAGGCCACATGGCACTTGATAAAACCTAAGAATGGACAGGTAGGAGCATTGGGCGCTGCTAGTACTATGATTAGAACATTACACAGTAGATTAAAAGATTTAGGTGGACAGATATCTTTAAATACAACTGTTAAGTCCTTGAAAATAGAATCGGGTAAAATAATTGGCGTAGTCGCTGAAAAAGAAGATAAAGGATTGTTAGAATTAGAAGCGGAATGTGTTATTGTTTGCACTGGTGGTTTTGGCGATTCGCCAGAATTTATTAAAGAGTATACGGAGTATGAATATGATAAAGATTTATTTTCTTACCGTGTTCCAGGTTTAAAGGGAGAAGGAATAAAAATGGCTTGGGCAGTAGGAGCTGCTAAAAGTAAGATGGATATGGAACTTGTCTTTTTTGCACCGCACACTGGGGGTTATGCTCCTGTAGAACTACCATTTAGACAGCCGAATTTGTTGGTTAATTTAGCCGGAGAACGATTTATGAATGAGAGTATCATCGAAAATCCAGTTTTTTCGGTAAATGCGATTGCGAGACAAAAAAATAGAATGGCTTTTTCCATAATAGATGATAGTATCTTGGAAGGTTATGAAAAAAATGGGTTGGATTTGGTTAATGTTGTTACAGCTAATATGAGTATGGAAAATTTTAAAGAGGCGATGCAGATAGAGTTGCTAAAAAATCGCGGTGTTTTATATCAAGCTGATAATATCGCAGAACTTGCAGATAAATTGAATATTAATGCAAATAAGCTACAAAAAACTATTAGTGAATATAATAGTGCTTGTTATAGTAAAGATGAGTTGTTTGATAAAAATTCAAAATATCTTAAACCATTGCTTGGACCTAAATTTTATGCTTTGAAGTTTGCCCCTAGTGCCTATGGAAGTTTAGGTGGTATTAAAACTAACCATAATATGGAAGTTTTAGACAACTCAGAAAATGTAATACCTGGATTATATGCAGCAGGAACAGATGCTAACTCCATATGTGATCCAGACTACGTATTTATATTACCAGGGAATAGTCTAGGTTTTGCTGTTAATTCAGGGATAATAGCTGCCGAAACCGCTATTGAAAATATAAGATCGGAAAAATAGATTCTAAAATAATATCCCCAGTTAGATATAATATCTAACTGGGGATATTATTTTATTCATAACTAGCGATTATTTCAACTTCAACTTTTGCATTTTTAGGTAATTGGGCTACTTGAACACAAGAACGAGCTGGCTTTATATTAGGAAAGTAAGTAGCATAAACACTGTTGAAATTTTGGAAATCATTCATATCTGCTAAAAAAACAGTAGTTTTAAACACGTTGTCAAAAGTGAGACCTTCACTTTGTAAGAGCGCTTTTATATTGTTCATTACTTGATGAGTTTCACTAGTTATATCGCCACCAACGAATTCGTTTGTAGCTGGATTGATAGCGATTTGTCCAGAGGCAAACAATTGGTTTTGAACTTTGATAGCTTGAGAGTAAGGGCCAATTGCTTGTGGTGCTAGTTTAGTTGAAATTATTTTGTTCATGATGACCTCCGTTTTAATATATTAGTTGTTGGATATTTGGTCCGTTAACCGAAAATTTGTTTGTTTAGTTTTAAAGCTGTAGGGGTGATTGCAAGCCCGCCTTGAGCAGTTTCACGTAAAGAGCAAGGTAAAGCATCACCCACCTGTTTCATAGCATCAATAACTTCGTCGACAGGAATAACACTTACAATATCCAAAAGAGCTAATTCGGCGCTAACTAAGGCTTGGGCGGTAGCACCCGCGTTGCGTTTAATGCAAGGAACTTCTACAAGACCAGCAACTGGGTCACATACTAGACCTAGCATGTTTTTTAAAGTTATTGCCACTGCATTAGCAATTTGTGCATTTGAACCACCAGCTAAATACACAGCCATACCAGCAGCCATTGCCGCACCTGAACCACATTCAGCTTGACAACCACCTATAGCGCCAGCTAAAGATGCACGTGAGGCAATTACTAAACCAATGCCCCCAGCAACAATTAAGCCTTTGATAAGTTGAGAATCATTCAAGTCTAGTTGTTCTTGTAAGGTGAATAATACAGCAGGGATAATTCCACTTGCTCCAGCCGTAGGCGCAGCAACTATTTTTCCCATACTGGCATTAGCTTCGCCGACTGCAATTGCTCGCATAAGAGCTTGACGTAACGGCAAACCTATTAAAGAGGGAGCGGTTGAATTGCAGATTTGTTTTGCAGCGCCACCAACCATGCCACTAGGTGATTTTAAGCCTTGTAAACCACTAAGTATAGAGTTTTTCATTACTTCTAGCATAGCACTCATTTCTAAAAGAATTTTATCTTTGGATGTATCTAAGTTCTGCGAATTATATCTTAAGAGAAAATCGGCGAAGTCTATACCCTCAGATTGAGCTTGGTTTAACCATTCTGTTAAGGAAAATTTGTTGAGTTGTGTCATATTTTTACCTCATATCACATTATTGATGCTACGTACTTTTTGGATGTTGGGTAAAGTAGTAATTGCTTGAACAATTGATTTATCGATAATTTGATCGATTTCGATAACCATAGAAGCTAAGCCGCCTTTATTTTGCCGGAAAACTTTCATTTGAGCAATATTAATGCCGCTATTAGATAAGATGCTAGAAACTAAAGCAATTATACCAGGTTTATCATTGTGAATAGTTAATAATATGGGCATTTGTCCATTGATATCAACAATAAAACCATCTATTTCGGAAATAGAAACTCGGCCGCCACCTAGCGAGCAACCAATTATTTCGCAACGATTCTTAGAACTGTGCAAGATAAACTTTACACTGTTGGGATGGGCTAATTCGCCCAAATTAATTTTCTCTATGGATATTGCTAATTTTTTTTCTTGGGCAATAGTATAAGCGTGAGGAATGTTACCATCGTCTGGTTTGAAACCTAGTAAGCCTGCTATTAAAGCTAGATCAGTACCGTGCCCCTTGTAGGTGTCTGCAAAAGAGCCATGTAAAAATATTTCAGCTTTTTCTATCGGCTCATTAAAGATGTTTTTGGCTAATAAAGCTAATCGAACTGCTCCAGCGGTATGTGAACTAGAAGGACCAATCATGATGGGGCCAATGATGTCTAAGATATTCAAAATAATTGATTCTCCTTTCAATTTATTTTATTTATGGGAGTATTTATTGGGGAAATATCAAAAAAGGCATAAATAATTAATGTATTCTAGATAAAGCTCAGAAAGCAAGGCTTAACCTGTTTAAGGTAGGCCTTGCTTAGTATTTATAGTTCTTGAGGAAGACAACGATGCGCTAAACCAACGGCTAGTTCATTTAAATTTAAAACTCCAATACCCATATATACGGCAACGCAGAGATGTTCGCCGTAGCGAGCAATTCCTATTTTACCGCCGACATTAAAGCCGATAGCTTTATTAACAACTTGACTTAAAGCTTCATGTACGGCTCCAGCTACTGCACCAGCACTAATGTGAGTTTCGGTTATTAGATTTTGACGTTGCGAAGCGACCACGGCACGTTCAACTATTTTCACAATAGACTGTGTAAATTCGCCGCCGAAATCAACCGCTACGGCGATAATATCATTTTTACTTAAATTTTGGCGGAGTGTTTGTTCTTCAATGCGTGAACTTGAAATAGCTAATTTAAGTGCGCATCTTCCAACATCAACACTAGTTAAAACTTTCCTCTCGGACATATACAGCACTCCTTTGAGCGTTTTCGGTAGAAAGTATTTTTATGGGTTGTTTGTCTAAAACAGCAGTTAAGAAAAATGCTATTAAACAAGCAGTCCACTCCATGTAAATCGGATGACTAAAAATTCTAAAGGAAGGAAGAAATTCCCAAACTACTAAAGTTAGTATTCCGACTACAGTGGTAACAAAGGCAGAATTTTTTCGACAAAGACTTGGAGCGAATACTGTAAATAAGAAAACAACAGTAAAAGCAGTCGCTAAACTTAAGCCAACTAACATTGTTTTTAAAATTCCTACAGCATTAAACGCAAACCATAAGGTTACTAAACCTAAAAATAAAATAGACAATTTATTAACTAGAAGATAATTTTTTTCACTAATATTAGGATTGAAAAATCTTTTGTAAATATCTTGAGAGAATAAAGTTCCAGCACCAAGAAGAATGGTACAAGCAGTAGAAACGTCCGCCGCCCATAATGCAGCCAAAGTTATTCCCGAAGCTACTGGATTTAAGCTCATAATTATTTTGGGTAAGGCCATTGTAGCAGTTATATCAGGATAAGTTACTCGCGATATAATACCTAGCAAAGCACACAAAAAACCTACTGGGAAAATTAAGATTGCCCCCCAAACAAAGCCTTTGCGTGCAGTGGCAGAATCTTTAGCACCGCAAGCTATTTGCACTGGTCCTTGTGCAGTAATAGATTGTGTCACAAATACAACCATCCAACTAATAATTGTAGCTAGACCTAAACCGCCCAAAGGAGAAAACCAAGCAATGTTATTTGGCAAACTAGTCATAACTTTTTCTAGACCACCAAAATTAGCTAAAGCTGAAAAAGAAGAATAAGTTATACCAAAATAGATTAAAACAACACTTACTAGGTTGGAAATTCCGGAAGACCACAGGCCACCGATAAAAGTAATGCTGATAAAAACAGTGGCACTGGCAAGCATGCCAGTTTTAAAAGTAAAAATATCAGGTAATAAAGAAGCTAAAATTGCACCACCTGCTAAATACTGTAGAGAAGTAATAACTAATTGGATTGTAATAAGACCAATAACACTCACTACGCGTCCTTTGGTATCGTAATACCTTTCAAAAAGTTCTGGGATCGTAGTGCAATTTAACTGACGATATTTGCCCGCAGCGAGTAATCCCATAGCTAAGGCACCAACGGCCCAAGCCCCAGTGTACCACCCGGCTCCCATACCGTTAGAAAAGGCATTTTCGGCTACCCCAACTGTGGCAGCAGCACCAACTGCAAGTCCAGTAATATTGGCTGCAACTAATGATGCTGATAGTTTTCTACTAGCAAATAAATAGTCGGTAGAATTACTACTGGCTCGATTTTTAACATAAAAACTCACAGAAAATAAAGCTATAACATAGGTAAGAACAATAAATAATTGAATAGACATAAATAACCACTCTACCTTTCTACACATACAAAATATATAAACACAATCCTACAATTCTACAACCTATATCATAACAAAAAAAATGAACAAAGTAAAATAATCTTCTCAGATTGAAAAAATTAAAAAATTAAAAAAAGCAGAAAAGTATAATGTATTTTGTTTTTTTTAGCAGGTATTTTAAAATAAAAATAGAATCTATATAGTGTAGACATTAGGAAAGGAGGAGAAAATTTTGAAAATTAAAGAAATTCAAATCGGGAAAATAAGTATACCACTGAAAAAGCCCTTTAAGACGGCCTTACGCACAGTTACTTCCGCTGAAGATATTGTGATAAAAATGATTGCAGACTCAGGCGAAATTGGTTATGGTAATGCGCCGCCTACTTTAGTGATTACTGGAGATGGACAAGACTCAATTGTTGCTGCTATTAAGGAAGCTATTGCGCCTAAATTAATTGGTTTGCCAGTAGATGCCTTGGAAGAAATAAAAAACATAATTTCTAACGCTACCATCCACAATAGTTCGGCTAAAGCAGCTATTGATATAGCAGCCCATGATTTGTTTGCCCAAAAATATAAAATTCCCATGTACAAATTATTTGGCGGCTATACTAACTATATGACTACCGATTTGACAATAAGTCTAAATGAGCCTGAACAAATGGTTAGAGATTCTCTCGAAGCAATAAGTGAAGGTTATAAGGCTTTAAAGCTGAAGGTTGGCAATGATGTACAATTGGATTTAAAAAGAGTACAGGCAATTCGCAAGGCAGTAGGCGATGAAATTTTGATTAGGCTAGATGCCAATCAAGGCTGGACTCCTAAAGAAGCAATTCGCATCATTAGAAATTTCGAAGACCAAGGTCTCGGAATTGAGCTTATTGAACAACCTGTTAAAGCGTATGATTTTGAAGGTCTTAAAAAAGTTACAGATAATGTAGATACGGATATTATGGCTGACGAATCTGCTTTTGGTTGTTATGAAGTTTTTAAGCTCTTAAGTATGCGTGCCTGTGATTTAATCAATATTAAGTTGATGAAAGCAGGGGGCTTGCACAATGCAAGTAAGATTGCAGCTTTTGCGGAAACGATGGGTGTACAATGTATGATGGGTTGTATGTTGGAGAGCAAGATTGGGATAACAGCGGCAGCAAGTATTGCAGCTGGGAAAAGCATCATCACTAAAACTGATCTAGACGCGGCAGTTTTATTAGCAAGCGATCCAATAGTTGGTGGTGTTAGCTTTGAACAAGATAAGCTTATTTTGCCAGAAACACCTGGTTTGGGAATTACTGATATTCAAGGTTGGATAAAAATTTGTTAGAAAAAATAAAAGGAAGTGAATAAAGTGGGTTTAGTAATATCTCTGATTGTAACATTTTGGGTAGGTTATCTAATTGTAAAAAAATATAAACCACAACCAGTTTTATTTATCGGCGGGATGATTTTAATGTTCGCTGGGGTAGCTTTGGGAGTTGGGAAAATTTTACCAGGTAAGACAGCTTCTACAGGATTAATGTTATTTGATGCTTACGAATTTATTAAAGCAACCTTTAGCTCAAGAGCTGCTGGTTTAGGTTTAAACATTATGGCTGTAGGCGGGTTTGCTAAATATATGGATCATATTGGAGCGAGTAGAGCCTTGGTAAAAATGACCATTAAACCATTGCTAAGATTAAAGTCTCCTTATGTTGTTTTGGCGGCTTGTTGGGTATTAGGAATGTTCTTAGGTCTATGTATCAACAGTGCTTCTGGCTTAGCTATGTTATTGATGGTTACGATGTTCCCAGTTTTAATTAGTTTAGGTGTAAGTAGATTGTCGGCTACAGCTGCAATTGCAACGACTTTATGTTTAGACTGGAGCCCAAGTGATACAGGGACAATTTTATCAGCAACTACAGCTGGATTAGATCCAGTTTTATATTGGACTAATTATCAAGTGCCGATTGCGATGCTTGTAATTCCAGTAGTTGCAGTTTTACATTTTGTTGTGCAAAAATGGATGGACAAACGTGATGGTCATGTTGTAAAGCCTATTGAATTAGAAAAAGTTGAGGAAAACGATACAACACCGGGATTTTATGCAATATTACCAACTATACCACTAGCGTTAATTTTAGCATTTAGTAATCTTTGGATAACTTGGATTAAAATGGATATTATAAAAGCGATGTTTATTGGGGTTACTTTAGGCATGATCTTTGAATATATGCGTTTACGTGATGGAAAAAAAGTATTTACTGATTTACAAGTTTTCTTTGATGGTTTAGGAATGCAAATGGCTAATGTAATTACCCTAATCGTAGCTGGGGAAACTTTTGCACGTGGGTTGGTTGTAATCGGTACTATTGATAGCATTATTGGTTCGGCGCAATCTTCAGGTTTTGGTGGCGCGGGCATGATTTTAGTTATGATTGCTATTATCGCTGTATCTTCAGTAGTTATGGGTTCGGGCAATGCACCTTTCTTTGCTTTTGCAGCCTTAACTCCGACTGTAGCTGCTAAAATGGGCTTGCATCCAGTAGTTATGTTATTGCCAATGCACTTTGCAGCTAGTGCAGCGAGAACAATGTCGCCAATAACTGCTGTTATTGTTGTAGCGGCGGGAATGGCAAATATTTCACCTTTTGATTTAGTAAAACGTACTGCTATACCGATGGCAGGAGCTTTACTTATGATTGTTCTTGGGAACTTTATTTTATTCTATTAAATTTAGTAAAGAGCATCGATTAAATATTAAACCAAGGGGTTGGTTTTTATAGCCCCTTGGTTTTTTGAGTCTTGAAAATATGGTAAAAATTTAAAATCAATAAAAATGAGTTAGACTACTACAAGTAGTCTAACTCATTTACTATTTTCAGAAGTTTGTTGAATTTTTAAGGATAAACTGGTGGCTATTGATTAAGTTTGTCTTTAAGCAAGTTGTTTACCATATCAGGATTTGCTTTACCACGACTTTTTTTCATTACTTGACCAACTAAAAAGCCAATAGCCTTTTCTTTACCTGCTTTGTAGTCTTCAACAGATTTAGGATTTTCGGCAATTGTTTCTTCTACAATTTTTTCTATGGCGCTAGTATCGCTAATCTGTTCTAAACCCTTTTCTTTAATGATCACGGCAGGTTGTTTGTTGCTAGCTATCATTTCTTCAAAAACTGTTTTTGCAAGCTTGCTAGAAAGCACACCTTTATTAATAAAAGCAACTAGACTAGCAATATTAGCTGCAGAAACTTGAAAGTCACTAATAGCAACATTATTGTTATTTAAATAAGCAGAAATATCACCCATTAGCCAATTAGCAATAGCTTTGGCATCGCGAATTTTATCTTCCGCTTGAGCAACTACTTCATCAAAAAACTCAGCCATGGCTTTGGTAGAAGTTATTACTTCGGCATCATAGGCAGGTAGATTATAATCAGTGATTAAACGGTTTTTGCGAGCTTCTGGTAGCTCGGGAAGATTAGTTTTAACACTGTCAATCCAAGCATTATCAATTAGGATGGGAACTAAATCAGGTTCCGGAAAATAACGATAATCGTGAGCTTCTTCTTTAGAACGCATAGACAAGCTAATTCCTTTATTGTCATCCCAAGTACGTGTCTCTTGAATAACTTTACCACCATCGTCTAAAATTTCCGCTTGGCGAATTTCTTCATACTCAATAGCACGTTGCACAGCTTTAAAAGAATTTATATTTTTAGATTCACTACGTGTGCCAAATTTTTCTTGCCCGTAAGGACGCAAAGAAACATTGGCGTCACAACGTAAACTGCCTTCTTGCATTTTACAATCCGATACATCTATATATTCCAAAATAGCTTTTAATTTTTCCATGAAAATTCTGGCTTCCTCAGGTGACCTTAAATCTGGCTCGGAAACTATCTCGATAAGTGGCACGCCAGCACGATTATAGTCAACTAATGAGTAATCGGAATCACTAATTGTATTACCAGAATGTACTAATTTACCAGCGTCTTCTTCCATATGAATTCTGGTGATGCCAATTCTTTTGGTAACGCCATTTACTTCAATATCAATATGCCCATTTAAGCAAATTGGCAAATCATATTGGGAAGTTTGAAAGTTTTTAGTTAAATCGGGATAGAAATAGTTCTTTCTGTCCATTTTATTGAATTGTAGAATCTCACAATTAAGTGCTAAACCAGTTCTAATAGCGAATTCTACTACTTGTTTATTGAGTACAGGTAGGCTCCCTGGCATACCTAAGCAAACTGGGCAAACATGAGTATTGCTATCGCCACCAAATTCGGTAGTACAACCGCAGAAAATTTTAGATTTAGTTTTTAGTTCGACGTGAACTTCAACGCCAATGACTGTTTCATATTTTTTCTTCATCGCTTATTGCCCCCCTAACTTAGCTATAAATTTGTGGTGGCTAGTATTTTGTTCGAAAGTATAACTTGCTCTTAATAAGCTCTCTTCACCTAATGGCTTACCAATTAATTGCAGACCAACAGGTAGTCCGTCTGAGAAGCCACAAGGAACTGATATTGCTGGCAAACCAGCTAAGTTTACGGGAATAGTATAGACATCTAGTAAATAAGCAGAGAGTGGATCAACCATTGCACCTACTGGATAGGAGACAGTTGGACTCGCTGGAGTTAAAATTACATCAACTTTATCAAAAGCTTTATCGAAATCTTGTTTAATAAGGGTACGAACTTTCATCGCTTTTAAATAGTATGCATCATAATAACCTGAACTAAGTACATAAGTACCTAACATAATTCTTCGCTTAACTTCGGCGCCAAATCCTTCTGTACGAGAATTAGTAGTCATTTCTACAAGATTTTTACCGTTTTTACTACGATAGCCATAACCTACCCCATCATAACGCGCTAGGTTCGAAGATGCTTCAGCGGGGGCGATAATATAATAAGTTGTTACCGCATATTCAGTATGTGGCAAAGAAATTTCAACAATTTCACCACCTAAAGCTTCAATTTGTTTGACTGCTGCATTAATAACTTCAGCAACTTTAGGGTCTAAACCTTTAGCGAAATATTCTTTGGGGAGTCCGAAGCGCATGCCTTTAATATCATTAACTAAGGCTTTGGTATAATCTGGGATTGATAAATCGATGGAAGTAGAGTCTAAAGGATCATGTCCAGCAATACTATTCAAAACAATAGCTGAGTCTTCTACAGAACGAGTTAAAGGACCAATTTGATCTAATGAGGAAGCATAGGCCACTAAGCCGTAACGAGAAACTAAGCCATAGGTTAATTTCAAACCAACAATACCAGTAAATGAAGCTGGCTGACGAATAGAGCCACCAGTATCAGAACCCAAAGTCCAAATTGCTTCTCCGGCAGCTACAGCAGCTGCTGAACCTCCAGAAGAACCGCCAGGGACATTATTTAAATTCCAGGGATTATAAGTTTTGTGAAAATAGGACGTTTCCGTACTAGAACCCATTGCAAATTCATCCATATTAGTTTTGCCAATTAGAACATAGTCTTGAGCAATTAGCTTATTTACAACAGTTGCATTGTAAGGGGGGATGAAGTTTTCTAGCATTTTAGAGCCACAACTTGTAAGAATATTTTGCGTACACATATTATCTTTAAGCGCAGCTGGAATACCAGCTAAAGGAGCTATTTTTTCGCCACGCGCTATTTTCTCATCCACTTTTTTAGCGGTATCTAGAGCGAGCTCTTTATTGCAAGAAATATAAGCTTGCACTTTTGGCTCTACTTCGTCAATACGCGCAAAAACGCTGTTTGTTAGCTCGATAGAACTGATTTCTTTATTAACAAGCTTATTGTGTAAACTTTTTATTGTTTCGTTATATAATTCCACCTTCAAATCCTCCTAATTATCGATTACTTTAGGCACGACATAGCACCCATCAAGTTTTTCTGGCGCATTTGCTAGAGCCATCTCATTAGGCAAGGAAGCAAAAACGACGTCGGGGCGTAGCACATTTTTTAAAGGCAATACTTGTGCAGTTGCCTGGACTTGAGTTGTATCGAGATTATTAAGAATTTCTGCATAGTTAAGTATATCGTTAAATTGAGCTGTAAAAGTATCAATTTCTTGTTCGTCAATTGACAATCTTGATAGTTTAGCTACATGAGCGACATCCTTTGCTGAAAGTTTCATTTTACACCATCCTAATCATATATAATTTAATAATAACAAAGATAATATTAGCATATTAAAGCAATATTTGTGAATAATCATTTTAAAATATTCAAAAATTCTTCTTCATTTAATATTTTAAGACCTAAATCTTGAGCTTTTTTTAATTTACTGCCAGCCTTGTTGCCTACAACAACGATATCAGTATTTTTACTGATTGAATTGACAATGTTAGCTCCAAAACTTGAGGCTAATTTGGCAGCTTGTTCTCTAGTTAGTGTTTCTAAGCTTCCGGTGAAGATAATATTTTTACCGAGCAATTTTGAGTTACTGGGTGAAGCTGTAGTTTTAGTAACAGTGAAATTCAAACCTGCGGCTTGTAGTTTTTTAATCAGAACAATGTTTTCAGGATTAGCAAAGTACAATAAAATACTTTCTGTGATTTTTTCGCCAATATCAGAAATGAGTTGCAAATCTTCCTTGCTGGCGGTCATAAGTTTGTCGATACTTTTAAAATGAATACTTAGTTGTGTTGCTGTTTTGTAGCCAATGTGTGGAATTCCCAAGGCGTAAAGCACATTAGCAAAATCCAATTGCTTGCTTTCGGCTATTGCAGCTAGGAGATTTTCGGCTGATTTTTGACCTAAACCAGGTAAGTTAGCAATTTGCTCTAAAGATAATTGATATATATCTGCAGGGCTGTGTAAAAGATTATTTTCGATTAAGAGAGCTATAATAGAACGTCCTAAACCCTTGATATTCATTCCTTGCTTGCTGACAAAGTGCTCAAAACTTTTTTGATTAATTGCAGGACATTTGGAATTTATACATTTGTAAGCAACGAGTCCAGGTAATTTAATTAAAGGGTGATAACAGCTTGGACAACTATCTGGTAGTTCGTAAATTTTACTATCGTTGGGACGATTTTTAAAATCGACTTCAATTACTTCTGGGATTATTTCTCCGGCTTTTTGTACGAGGACTGTATCACCAATGCGAATATCTTTTTGAAAGAGATTATCAAAATTATGTAGACTGGCTCTTGCGACCATACTTCCTGAGAGTAAGACTGGTTGTAAAACTGCAATAGGGGTAATATTCCCAGAACGACCGACTGAAGGTATGATGTCTAAAAGTTTAGTATAGGATTTTTCAGCTGGGTACTTGTAAGCAACAGCCCACTTGGGATCTTTTCCCGTAAATCCAAGTCGTTCTTGCATAGCAATACTATCGACTTTTAGGACAACTCCATCTGTGGCATAAGCAAGAGAGACTTTTTGAATTTGAAAATCTCGAATATACTGCTCAATATCTTTTTTTGCTTTTAGCTTTTGGCAATGCTCGTTTACTGGAAAACCAAGTTCTTTTAAAAATTGCAGATTTTGCCAGTGTTCAGCTTTACTACCTGTAGCAAGAGCATAGGCGAAAAATTGCAAATTGCGTTCACGTGTTATTTGCGGATCTAGCTGTCTTAAAGAGCCTGCGGCAGCATTGCGGGGGTTAGCAAATAAAGGTTTACCTTGTTCTAGTTGCAAATTGTTTAGTTCTTCAAAAGTTTGATAGGACATGTAAACTTCACCACGTACATCTAAAATCTCAGGTAATTCGCTACTTTGTGGCAAAGTCTTGGGTATACTAGCAATATTTTTTACATTTGCCAAGATGTTTTCCCCAACTTTTCCGTTGCCACGCGTAGCAGCTCTAACTAAATGTCCGTTTTCGTAAATTAAACTTACTGCCAAACCATCAATTTTTGGTTCTAAAACAAAGCAGAGAAAGTCACTTTGTTTATCAAGTCGTTCTAAAAAAGTATTTAACTCCTCTAAAGAAAAAACATTGGCTAGACTAAGCATCGGCGTAAGATGTGTAATTTGTTTAAAAGTTTTGGCGGGTTTGGACAACAGTTTTTGACTAGGGGAGGTAGCAGTTATAAGTTGAGGAAATTTTTTCTCTAAGCTGATAAGTTGTTGCATTAAGGCATCATACTCTGCATCACTGATGAGCGGACTGTCTAAATCATAGTACTGATGAGCATGTAGAGCTAGATCTTGTTTTAACTTATTAATATGTTCTAAAGCTTGTTGCTCAGTCAAGAATTATCACACCTTTTAATTGTTTATTTTAGATATAAAGTCACCCATACTAACTATGGTTTTGCTACCAACATCGGAAAATTGAATGGTTAATTCTTGGTAACTATTGCTAGGTTTTACTGCACTTACAGTACCTATTCCCCAAACTTTATGTTGAACTTTGTCGCCAGGAGCATAGGAACAACTCGGCCCAGAACTTGTTGTGGTAAAACTAGTTTGGGGTTTATTGAAACCGAAATTGCTTAGAATTACTGGTCGATTATTGGCTTTACGAGAATTTTGTCGACCTTGTTTACTTGTTCGATCTGGTTTACGGATTAAAATTTCACTGGGAATTTCAGCGATAAAACGAGATTCAGGAAAAGAAACAAAGTTTCCATGCATCATGCGTGTGGCTGAACTAGATAGGTATAGTTCGGTTTTGGCTCTAGTAATACCCACATAGCAAAGGCGACGTTCTTCTTCTAATTCCTTAATGTCATTAAGTGCTCGTGAATGTGGGAAAAGTCCCTCTTCTAGGCCTACTAAAAAGACTGTGTCAAATTCTAAACCTTTAGCAGAATGCAAAGTCATTAATTTTATGGCATTGTTTTCAGTATCTGCAGAATCGAGGTCACTAATTAGGGCGACATGCTCTAAGAATGATTCTAGTGGATTATCGCTATTTTTTTGAGAAACTTCTTTGGCTAAATTTAGAAGTTCATAAATGTTATCAGTTTTCTCTTGCAACTTTTCTGGTGTATCGGCTTGTAGTTCAGCAAGATAGTTAGTAACATTTAAAATAGCATTGATTAATTGTTCGATGCTTTTGCTTTCATCATATAGGGCACGGAGATTTTTTAACTGCTCAATAAATATTACCAATTTACTCGCAAAACGCGCAGAAAGTTCTTCGATTTCTTTAGCTTGTTCCAAAGCTTGGAATAAACTAAAAGAATTAAGCGTTGCGAAGGCTTGAACTCTGCCAATAGTTGCATCACCAATACCACGACGAGGCACGTTAATAATTCTAAGTAGACCTAAGTTGTCTTGGGGATTGAAAATTACTCGTAAGTAAGCAATGATATCTTTGATTTCACGGCGATCATAGAATTTTAGCCCCCCAACCATAGTATAGGGAATTGATTTACTTAAGAGTGATTCCTCAAAAAGGCGAGATTGATTATTGGTGCGGTATAAAATGGCAAAGTCACTAAAAGATTTGTTGGGATTAGCGGCAAGAGCTTTAATTCGATCCGTAATGAAGTTAACTTCTTCTGTTTCTTCATGGGCACGATAATAGGTTATTTTAGCCCCAGGATCATTATCAGTCCAAAGATTTTTTTCTTTGCGTAAGTCATTGTTTTGAATAACTGCATTAGCAGCATCAAGAATATTTTTACTCGAGCGATAATTTTTATCGAGTAAAATTGTGGCGCAGGTTGGGTAATCCTTTTCGAAATCTAAGATGTTTTGCATATCGGCACCTCGCCAACCATAAATACTTTGGTCAGCATCTCCAACTACACAAATATTTTTATGGGTTTCACTTAGCATTTGAGCTAAGAGGTATTGAACTTTGTTTGTATCTTGGTACTCATCGATAAGTATATAATTAAATTTTGTTTGATATTTTTTTAATACCTCAGGGTTTACTGAGAGTGTTTTGACTGTAACTAATAATAAATCGTCAAAATCTAAAGCATTATTAGCCAAAAGTTTACTTTCATAAAGATTATAAATAGCGGCTATTTTTTCTTCAAAGAATCCTGTAGCTTGCTTTTCAAAGCGGGCAGCATCCATTAGATTATTTTTAGCTTTAGAAATAGTAGAGCTAACACTATAGGGTGAGAATTTTTTATCGTCTAAATTTAATTCTTTAAGACAGGTTTTGATAATATTTAGAGAATCACTAGAATCGTAAATTGCAAAGTTCGGAGAATAACCAGCAATATTATTCACTTCAATCCGCAGAAATCTGGAGCAAAAAGCATGGAAAGTATGAATCCAAATATCTTTGGCCACGGTTTCGCCAACAATATTGGCAACACGATGGCGCATTTCTCCCGCGGCTTTATTGGTGAAAGTTATTGCTAAAATTTTATAAGCTGGCACTCCTTTTTCCAATAAATAAGCGATACGACTAGTTAGTACTTTTGTTTTTCCAGAACCAGCACCTGCCATAATCAATAAAGGACCGTTGATGTTACACACGGCCTGTTGTTGTTGGGGATTTAAACCATTTAAGCTAATAGACATTGTGCCTCCTAAAAATCTTTTTGTTTGGTTATATTTAAGTTTTCGTTTATAATAACCTTGAGATATCTATATATTTTAACACAAAACCAAATAATTTGCTTGGATTTTAAAGAATAAAGGATGGTTGCTTTGCAGGAAACATTAAGTAAATTTTGGCGTGCAGTAATTGAATTTGATATGTTGCAGGCCAATGATAAAATTTTAGTTGGTTTGTCGGGGGGGAAAGATAGTTCCTTTTTGTTACAGTGCTTTAGTTTGGCAAAAAAAATTCTGCCTTTTAAAATAGAAGTGGCAGCATTTACCATTGATCCATGTTTTACTGAAGATTTTCCAATGCGTAAATTAGAAAAATTTTGCGAAAGTTTGCAGATTGATTTTTTTCACGAGCAAGTAAATATAAAAAGTGTTATTGCTGAAAAAAAATATAAAAGTCCCTGCTTTACTTGTGCCTATTTTAGAAGAGCTGGCACAAATCGTGTTGCTAAAGAAAAAGGTTTTAATAAAGTAGCCTTAGGACATCATCATGATGATGCGGTGGAAACTTTTACTATGAATATCTTAACTTCTGGCCAGGTTAAGACTTTTTTGCCAGTGACTTATTTAAGTAAAATGGATTTGCAGGTACTCAGACCATTAGTGTACTATCGCGAGCAAGAAATTGTTGAATTTAACAGAAAGTATGCTATCGAAGCGATTAAAAGCCCCTGCCCATATAACGGCTGCACTAAACGAGAAGAAGTGAAAAGCCTTTTACAATATTTAAATACCAATATTGACCCTCAGGCTTATGAACATTTAGCGGCGGCAATGCGGTTGGCTCCACAACAAGACCTATGGCCTGAAAAAATAAATAGAGATGTTTTGGCTAAAAAACATCGTGATTTTTGGTATCAAAAAAGCGTTTCAGAACAATGAAGCTCTGAAACGCAATAAGTATAAAAAAGAGGTGTGATGATGATTTATTTGAAAAACCCAGCAAATGAAATGATAATTAGTTGTCCAACTGGTTTTTCTTGGACTAATTTTTTCTTTGGAGTTTTTGTACCTTTATTACGGGGTGATCTGAAATACACTATAATTCAATTGATTGCAGCAGGTTTAACGGCTGGAATATCTTGGTTTGTATTTCCCTTTTTCTATAATAAGTTATATATTAAAAGTAAATTAGAAAAGGGTTTTATCGCCAGCGATGATTACAGTCACAATTACTTGCTGAAAAATGGCTATTTATCTAAATAGTTTTTGTAGTCCAATCTTCAACATTTAGAACTTGGGTAATCCAGTCTTGATAAAATTCAGGTTCATGTGAAACTAAAAGAACACTGCCTTTAAAAGCTTTTAGGGCACGTTTAAGTTCTTCTTTGGCATCAACATCAAGGTGGTTGGTTGGCTCATCCATAACTAGCCAATTTATATCTTTAAGGGTTAGTTTGCAAAGACGAACTTTAGCTGCTTCGCCGCCACTTAGCACAAAAACCTTACTGGTAATATGTTCACTGGTCAATCCGCACATTGCCAAAGCTTGGCGAACTTGGTAATTGGTAAGGCCAGGGTATTCTTGCCAAACATCTTCTAAGGCAGTATTTTCGTTTTTGCTACTTTCTTCTTGCTCAAAATAACCAGGCTCTAAATAGTCTCCTAAAGTGATACTGCCACTTAAAGGTGGAATAAGACCAAGAATGGTTTTCAATAAAGTAGTTTTACCCAAACCATTAACACCCTTAATAGCTATCTTTTGGCCACGTTCAATATTGAAACTAACAGGTCTAGTCAGTGGCGTATCATAACCGATAACTAAGTCTTTGGCCTGAACTATAAAGCGACTAGGCGTACGAGCTTCGCGGAACACAAAAGTAGCTTTAGGCTTTTCTTTTGGTTTTTCAATAAGCTCCATTTTATCTAATTTCTTTTGGCGACTTTTAGCACGACCGGTAGTGGATATGCGAGCTTTATTACGAGCAATAAAATCTTCTAATTGCTCAACTTCTTGTTGTTGACGCTCATAGGCTGCATTTTGCTGATTTTTGTAGATTGAATATAACTCTTGAAATTTGTTGTAATCACCAGAGTAACGAGTTAATTCACAGTTTTCGATATGATAAATAACATTTACTACACTATTTAAAAAAGTGATATCATGGGAAACTAAAATAAAAGCATTCTCGTAGTTTTGCAAAAACTTTGTTAGCCAAGCTATGTGCTCTTCATCTAAATAGTTAGTAGGTTCATCTAACACTAAAATATTTGGGTTTTGAAGCAATAATTTTGTTAGCAGAACTTTGCTACGTTGACCACCGGAAAGATCAGCGACATCGCGTTGGAGACCAACACTAGCTAGACCTAGACCGTTAGCAAATTCTTCGATTTTGGCATCAAGAGCATAGTAGTCAGCATGCTCGAGGGTATCTTGAATGTCGCCAACTTCAGCCAGCAACTTATCCATTTGTGTAGGCTCAGTATCACCCATTTGCTCATACAAGTCTAACATTCTGGCATTTAGGTCATGTAAGTAATTAAAAGCTTCGCTTAAAACTTCTTTAACTGTTTTTCCGCGAGTAAGGGTGGAGTGTTGATCAAGATAACCAATCGTAATTTTATTTGCCCACTCTATCTTTCCCGCATCTGGCATTAGCTGATCAGTTACAATGTTTAAAAAAGTAGATTTCCCTTCCCCGTTTGCACCAACTAGGCCGATGTGTTCGCCTTTTTCTAAACGAAAAGAGACATCTTCTAAAATATGGCGACCGCCAAAATCATGGGATACATTTTCAACAATTAATAAACTCATTTAATGAAATACCTCTTAATTTAAATTTTAATAAAGGTATTTTAACTTATTTGCTAAATGTTTGTCAAAAAATATAATTTTTAAAAAGGGAAGTGTTAAAAATGATAATTGAAGAAAGAAGCAGTATAAAAAACTTACTACCATATGTACAAGGAAATCTAAAAAAAGGGTTGGCGTTTTTAGCTGACTTAGATTTAAAAACCGCAGAAGTAGGGGATTATCCCATTGATGGAAAAAAAGTTTATGCCAAAATAAGTGAATACAGCACTCTAGCACGTGAAGAAAAAAAAGCCGAAACCCATGCTAAATATATTGATATTCAGTTTTTAATTAGTGGTGAAGAACGGGTTTATACGCATCCTTGGCAAGAAACATTACAAGTTGTTGAGGATTTATTGGAAAGCAAAGATGCTTGTTTTTACAAAGTGCAAGAATCAACTAGTCATGTTTTAGCTGGTGAAACTTTTGCTGTATATTTTCCTTGGGAAGTACATCGCCCAGGATGTAGTGTTGGAGAAAATTCTTGTCGAGTAAAAAAACTGGTTATTAAAGTGTTAAGAGAATAAATTATAAATTTCACAAAAAGTTTGCTTGTTGCTCATGGCTAGATATGTTAAAAGTATAGTTAGCGAAAACCGCAAACTAGTTATTTAAGGTTGTGATTAAATGATAAAGGTATTGATAGTTGATGATGAGCCGCAAATTAGAGATATATTGCGTTTGTATTTTGAAAAAGAAGAGTTTCAAGTTTTTGAAGCAGTAGATGGAGCACAAGCGTTACTGAGCTTGCAAAGCATTGCGCCTAATCTAATTGTTTTAGATATAATGATGCCAGTATTAGATGGGGTAGAAGTTTGCAAACAGGTGCGAAAAATATCGACGGTGCCGATTATTATGCTGACAGCCAAAAGCGAAGATGATGATCGAATTATGGGTTTAGAAATGGGCGCAGATGATTATATTGGTAAACCGTTTAACCCTAAAGAAGTAGTAGCTAGAGCACGAGCCATATTAAGAAGAGTTAGTTTTGCTGATGAAAAAATGCCTAATAACGACAAAGTATTAGAATTTCGTGAGCTGAAAATAGATTTACAAGAATATCAAGTTATAGCTTTTGGCAAACAATTGGCGTTGACTGCCAAAGAAATGGAGTTATTATGGTTTTTAGCTAAACATGCTGGGCGGGTTTATTCGCGTGAACAATTATTGGAAAGTATATGGGGTTATAGCTATTATGGAGATACACGTACGGTTGATACTCATATTAAAAGGTTGCGCTCCAAACTTGATATTCAAGAAGGCAGTGACTGGGATATCAAGACAGTATGGGGTGTAGGCTATAAATTTGAGGTGCTAAAATAAATGCGTAAATCATTAGGAACAAAGCTGTTTTATAATTTTGCAGCGATAATTATTGCGCTCCTATTGAGTATGGCAATCGGTATATCTTATTTAATTTACGAACATTTTTTTGAAGCTAAGCGTGATGAACTAATTCGTTATGCACAAGAAATTGCGATAAATATGGAAAAAAGTGAAGACACCTTACAAGGTGCTGCTTTACAAAACTATTTAAACCGAGTAGACGGTCTAATAAAAGCACGAATTTGGGTTTTAGATGAACGTAAGCAGGTAATAGCAATATCAAGAGCCCCAATGATGGGAATGAATGGCGAAAATGGTATGCATAATAAACAGCGTAAGGCTATGCTGAACTCGAACTTGGAGCATCACGAACGTGAATTACAAGAAAAACCATTCGCGCCTAAACCGCAGGAAAAAAATCGTGTGGATGATTTTTTGAATTTTTTGCAGCCAATTTATGAGGGCAAAATCATCAAAAAAGATTTTTATCACCCAACTTATCAAGAACAAGTGTTATTTGTGGGTATCCCAATTATGGATAAAGGCAAGGTAGTGGGTGCAGTATTAATATCTAGTGCTGTAAGTGGAATGCGTGATTTTATAGTTGGAGTTTATGTTTATATCGGCTTAGTTATGTTAGTTGCAATCTTTTTAAGTTTGGTTTTGGTTAATCATTTTTCTAAAAATACTATTGCACCGCTTTTGGCTATGCAAAAAAGTGCAGCAGCAATGGCTAAAGGTGATTATAGTCAAGAAATTAATATTGAGGGCGATGATGAAGTTGCTGATTTAGGCCGTTCTTTAAATTCATTAGCTCAAGATTTAAATGTTTTTGTTGAAAAAATGCAAACTCAAGAGAAAATAAGACGTGATTTTGTGGCTAATGTTTCTCATGAATTGCGTACGCCACTAACTATTATTGGCGGTTATAACCAAGCAATATCAGATGGAACGGTTAAAGATCAAGAGAAAATTAAAAGCTACCAAAACATTATTCGCGATGAAGTACAGCGTCTTGAACGCCTAATCAAGGATTTATTGGATTTAAGTCGCTTACAGGCTGGACAAGTGATTTTAAAAGAAAAAATTCCGTTAGCAGAGTTAGTTAGTGACGTAGTCGACAAAATGCAAATAAAAGTGCAGGGGAAAGACATAAGCTTTATTTTAGCTTTAGAACCAATAAAAATTTTAGCAGATGGTGATCGCTTAGTACAATTGATGATTATTTTGTTAGATAATGCTATAAAATATACGCCAGCACAAGGGGAAATAAAGGTTAGTTTAAATAATGTCGCCAATAGAGCTGTTTTAGAAATTAGAGACACGGGTAAAGGTATTCCACAAGAAGATTTACCTTATATTTGGGAGCGATTTTATAAGGTTGATAAATCGCACTCGCGTCTTGATGGGGGAATTGGTGTAGGTTTAGCAATTGCGAAAGAAATTGTTATGTTGCACAAAGGACAAATAAAGGTAGAAAGTGAATTAAATCGAGGGACTAGTATTAGTATTGATTTTCCGATTGGCGAATAGATATGATATAGGTCGCACTGTAAAGTGCGGCCTAATTATAGGATAAGGGGTAAGGTCATGAACTTTTGGGAAAAATTTAGACCGAAATATTTATTTTCTTGTGTGGAAACAATAAGTCTAGATTGGTTGCGGGAAAAAAAATATGAATATATCTTTTTAGATGTAGATAACACAATTACAGGTTGGAATGAAGAAACTGTTTCAAGCAGTGTAGGTGAATGGTTAGAACTCTTGTTAAAGAATGAATTTAAAATAATTTTAATTTCCAATAGCGGCAATAGACGTTTGTCAAAGATTGCAACTAGATTTGGAATAAAGTATATTAGCTGGGCAGCAAAGCCCAGTGTAAGACCCTTCGAAAAAGCATTACAGCTTTTAGGATGTGGTGATAAGAATAAGGTATTAGTAATCGGAGATCAATTGTTTACAGATATTTGGGGTGGAAATAAAATGGGGTTAAATACGGCATTAGTTACACCACGATATCAAAAAGAATTTTTCTATACCAAAATTATCAGAAAAATTGAGCGAAAAGTTCTAAAAATTTTGCAAATATCAAAAAAAGATGTATCTAGCAATTGTTAGATATGTCTTTTTTTTGTATAATAATATGAACAGTTTTTTAGAGGGGGTGTAGTAAATGCCAGCACAGATCAATGCAATAATCGCAACTTTGAGACTATGGGATTTAGTAGATGTTTTAATAGTAGCTTATGTACTATACTATATGTACAATATGATAAAAGATACAAAAGCTGCCGCTTTGCTAAAAGGCTTGGTGGTATTGATAATAGGGACATTATTGAGTAATTGGTTAGATTTTCATGTTATTAATTGGCTATTACAAAAAAGTATGACAGTGGTTTTAGTTGCATTGCCGGTTGTTTTTCAACCAGAGTTACGTAAAGCCCTAGAACGAATTGGTAGGGGAAAGTTATTCCGCAAGAATACTCTTGACAAAGAAGAACTGGAAAATATTTTAACAGGAATGACAAATGCGGTAATTACAATGTCTCGTCATAAAATCGGGGCGCTAATTGTTGTAGAGCAAGAAACTGGTTTAACAGAATACATGGATACTGGTATTCGAATTGATGGAGATATTTCCAATGAACTTTTGATAAATATTTTTATACCTAATACACCTTTACATGACGGAGCTGTAATTATCAAAGGTTCTAAAATAATGGCTGCTAGTTGTTTATTGCCGTTAACAGAGGATCGGAGTTTAAGTAAGGAGTTAGGAACTAGACATCGAGCAGGAATTGGCTTGACAGAGCAAACAGATGCATATGTCATAATTGTAAGTGAAGAAACAGGAACTATATCTTTAGCACATGAAGGGAAATTACAGCGATATTTGACTCCAGAACAAATTAAAGATATTTTAAGGCCAGTTATGTGCGATACAAAATTGACTTGGCAAGATATTATGCAAGAACTTTTTAATAACTTGAGGAGGAAAAAATGACTATTTTTAGAAGACATCCGACTCTTTTTGCTAAAATTATATCTGTAGTAGTTGCTTGTGCCTTATGGCTATACGTAATTAATGAACAAAATCCACCAATTGAAACAACCTTTAATATAACCGTAGAACAACATAATTTGGGACCTAAATTGATTGTTACAGGTATGCCCGAAAAAATTAAACTTAAAGTTCGTGCGCCTAGAACGGTATTAAGTAAGATCTCCGCTAGTGATTTAAAGGCTTATGTAGAATTGAAGGGGCGAGAAGAAGGAAAGTATTCATTGCCAATTCAAGCCTCTATCCCACAGGTGCTAGAAATACTTGATATGCAACCTAATACTGCAAATTTGCAATTGGACAAAGCTGCACAAAGAGTTTTGCCAGTTGATATTAATTTTGTGGGGAACATTGCCTCTAACGTTACGGTTGGGAAAACCATTGTTTCGCCTAACGAAGTAGTTGTGTCTGGTGGTGGTAGCAAAGTATCTTCTGTAGCTAAAATCATTGCCTATTTAGATTTAAATGACCAAGAGAAAGATTTTAATAAAGACTTGAAGTTAGTGGCTTTAGATTCTAAAAATATCATAGTGGAAGATGTAATAATTCAACCAGATAAGGTTAGTGTATCCGCAAAACTATTGCAAAAATTAGCCAAAGGCACTTTTCCTGTAAAAATAAATACAATAGGCTTATTACCAGAAGGTATAACAATTGCAGGAATTTCTACTGAGCCAGAAAGAGTTAGTTTGACAGCTACGCCAGATTTATTGGCGAAGATAAATGAAGTTGAAATAGAAGCCATCGATTTATCTAAAATAACAAAAAGTACAACTTTAAAAGTTAAGTTATTGCCGATTATTGACGCAGTAGCATCACATTCGGAAGTAGAAGTTAAAATTAGTATTAATAAAAAATAATGAGGTAAGAATATATTGTTAAAAATAGTTAATTTGCGAATGGGTTTAAACAGTAAACAAACCCTAGAACAACTGGTAGCTAGAAAATTAATGGTGGCTGTTGAGGAAATTTTACTGGTTTCAGTAATTAAAAAATCTATCGATGCGCGTAAAAAGAATAATATTTGTCTGGTTTATGCAGTAGTTGTGCAGTTAAAAGATAATAAGAAGATAATAAAACTCATAGGTAAAGACAAAGATATTAGTTTGGTAGAATTGGAACAAAAAGAAAAAATTGAATATGGAGTACAAGCAATAAAACAACGACCTGTAATTGTTGGTGCAGGTCCAGCAGGGTTAATTGCGACTTATTTTTTAGCAAAGCATGGTTATCGACCTTTGTTATTAGAACGAGGTAAGGCAGTTTTAGAACGCAGTCAAGATGTAGCCTTATTTTGGCAAAAAGGGTTATTAGACTTAGAATCAAATGTGCAATTTGGTGAAGGTGGAGCGGGAACTTTTTCAGATGGGAAATTAACAACACGCATTTCTGATCCAATAATTAGGGAAGTTTTGGAAATCTTTGTAGAGCAAGGCGCACCACAAGAAATTATATATAAGCATAAACCGCATATAGGTACGGATATTTTGAAAAAAGTTGTTACAAATATTTCAAAATCCATACGTCAACTAGGCGGCGAAATAAGATTTTCTAGTAAAGTAACTGACTTAGAAATTAATGCAGACAAGTTGGTGGCGATAACTGTTAACAATCAGGAAAAAATTTCTTGTGAAAATTTAATTTTGGCAATTGGACACAGTGCACGAGATACTTACAAAATGCTGTTGGCTAAAAATGTACAGTTGCAAAATAAACCATTAGCAGTTGGAGTGCGGATAGAACATAGACAAGATTATATAAATAAATTACAATATGGAGAATACGCTAGCTCACCATTATTAGATGTAGCTGATTATAGTGTTATTTATCAGGATAAAGAAAATAAGCGAGCGGTGTATTCGTTTTGTATGTGTCCAGGTGGCAAAGTAGTTGCTTCAACTAATCAAGCTGGGTGTGTGGTTACGAATGGCATGAGTTTTTTTAAACGCGATAATGAATTAGCAAATGCTGCCTTGGTAGTTACAGTTGATGAGCGAGATTATGGGACAGAAGCATTGGCGGTAATTGAATTTCAAGAAAAATATGAACACAAAGCTTACCTAGCGGCAGGCGAAGACTATTTTGCCCCAGCTCAAGATGCGCAGAGCTTTTTAAATGATTCTGGGCCAAGTCTAGCAGTAGATTTTAAAAGCTCATATTTGCCAGGAGTTAGAGCTTGTGCGTTGCAAGATATTTTACCGATTAGTGTTGTAGAAAGTCTGAAAAAAGCTCTGCGATATTATGAACAAAGAATGCCCGGCTTCACACAAAATGCCTTGCTTATTGGTGTAGAAACAAGAACTTCAGCACCAGTAAGGATTTTGCGTGATGAAAAAACACGACAATCTTTGAATGTACAAGGACTATATCCAACTGGTGAGGGTGCTGGTTATGCTGGCGGGATTATGAGTGCGGCTGTAGATGGTTATCATGCGGCAGTGGCAATAATGAAACAATATCGCAAATTTGATGATATGTAAAGGTGCGTAGGGGGATAATAAATGAGTAGATTATTTGGTACAGACGGAGTAAGAGGCGTAGCTAATAGTGTTTTAACTCCAGAACTGGCTTTTAAGCTGGGGAGAGCAGTGACAAAATATTTTGCTAAAGAGGGTAAACCAGAAATTTTAATCGGTAGAGATACAAGGTTATCTGGCAAAATGTTAGAAAGTGCTTTAGCGGCAGGAATTTGTTCTGCGGGTGGTGATGCTTGTTTGGTAGGAGTAATGCCGACACCAGCAATTGCTTATTTGACCAGTAAAAAACAGGCAACAGTTGGGGTTGTGATTTCGGCTTCACACAATCCATTTATGGACAATGGAATAAAATTTTTCTCAAGTACTGGGCATAAGTTGCCTGACACGGTGGAAGATGCAATAGAAGAGATTATTAATAATGACTGTGACTATGCTAATCGACCAATCGGCGAACAAGTAGGTATAATTGATGTTGATTTTAACTTAGCACAAGAATATGTTGAACATGTAGTTGGAACTTTAGATTGTGATTTTCGCGGCATAAAAGTAGTTTTAGATTGTGCAAACGGCGCAGGTTATGAAGTAGCACCAGTGATTTTGAGAAGCCTAGGGGCTGAAGTTATTACAATTTTCAACGAGCCTAATGGGATAAATATCAACGAAAATTGTGGTTCTACGCATTTAGAAAATTTAAAGCGAGCTGTTTTAGAATATAAGGCGGATATAGGTATTGCAAATGATGGTGATGCTGACCGTTGCCTGATTGTAGATGAACAAGGTCAAGAAGTAGATGGCGACCAGATAATGCTTATTTGTGCGCTAGAATTAATGAAAATTGGCAAGCTGAAAGATAATGTGTTAGTGACAACGGTAATGAGCAATATTGGCTTGCATCGTGCGATGAAAGAGCATGGGGGTCGATGTGAGGTTACGCCAGTAGGTGACCGATATGTGTTAGAAAAAATGCTAGAAGCGGGCTATTTGTTAGGTGGAGAACAGTCAGGACATGTTATTTTTTCAGATTACGCAACTACGGGAGATGGAATTGTAACGGCAACACAAGTAATCAGAAGCATGGTAAAAAACAATCAACCGGTTTCCCAATTAGCTAAACTTATGGTTCGTTATCCACAAATATTAGTTAATGCCAAGGTAAAAAGCAAACAAGGTTGGCAAGAAAATCCTACAATTTCACAAGAAATTGCCAAAGCAGAACAAGAAATAGGGGAGAATGGTAGAATTTTAGTGCGCGCTTCAGGTACAGAAAACTTAATTAGAGTTATGGCTGAAGGCGAGAATCAAGAACAATTGGATTGCTTAGCACACAAAATTGCTGAAGTTATTATAGCTGAACAAAGAAAATTTGACCTATAATAGAATTTATAGTATATTAGACAAAGTGTAGATTATAAGATGCTGTGAAAAGTAGTTTTTTCGCAGCATCTTTAAGTTGAACTAAAATTTGCGAAGGGAGTGAAAGGGATAAAAGCGCTTGTACTTGCAAAAAGTAGACGAGGTGAAGGTTTATCGAAAATTCAGCGGGTGCCTTCCGTTGGCCTATCAACGATAGATAAGTTTAAAGCCTAAAGGTGACTTTAGTACAAAAAACTTATTAGTAGGCAGAAAAAACTAGGAGGAATACAAGTATATGTGTGGGATTGTTGGTTATATCGGATTTAATGAAGCTACCCCTTTTTTAGTAGATGGAATGAGTAAATTAGAATATCGGGGTTATGATTCAGCGGGGATAGCAGTTTTTGATGGTAAAAGAATTAATATAGAAAAATGTGTTGGCCGATTGGATCGTTTGCGCGATAAAATAGGGGCACATGTTCCCACAGGGACGATTGGTATTGGGCATACTAGATGGGCTACACATGGTCGTCCTTCTGATCAAAATAGTCATCCACATGCCGATGCAAGTGGGAAATTTGCAGTGGTACATAATGGAATAATTGAAAATTATTTGGTAATTAAAGAAGATTTAATTGCTAAAGGGCATGTTTTTTTATCAGAAACTGATACAGAAGTTGTAGTGCATTTGATGGCTGAACTCTATAATGGAGATTTTGAACAGACCGTAAAAAAAGTTTTAAAAATAATTGAAGGCTCGTATTCTTTGGTATTTATGTGTGCGGATGCTCCTGATAAGCTGATTTGCACTAAAAAAGACAATCCTTTGGTTATTGGTTTAGGTGAAGGTGAGAATTTCATTGCTTCGGATATTCCAGCGATTATAAATTATACGCGCAAAAACTATATCTTAAGTGATGGTGAATTTGCGGTTGTTACTAAAGATAGTGTTTGGGTAGAAGATCGCGATGGTGTTCCAATTAGTAAAAAAGTTTTTGAAGTATATTGGGATGCTGAAGCTGCAGAAAAAGGTGGCTATGACCACTTTATGCTCAAAGAAATTTATGAGCAACCACAAGCGGTAAGAGCAACAATGAGCTCTAGAATTGCTAAAGACGAATCTACAACAATCTTTAATGAATTGAATTGGGTAAAAGATGATTTAGATAATATAAAAAAAATCTTTATTATTGCTTGCGGTACAGCATATCATGCCGGAATAGTTGGTAAATACTATATTGAACAGATTGCTAAAATTCCAGTTGAGGTTGATATTGCTTCAGAATTTCGCTATCGCAAACCTCTTGTTGATGAAAGCACTTTGACTATTGTAATTAGCCAATCAGGAGAAACTAGTGATACTTTAGCGGCTTTGAAAGAGGCTAAACGCCTGGGGGCTAGGACGCTGGCAGTAACAAATGTTGTAGGCTCTTCAATTGCTCGTGAAGCTGATCAAGTTATTTATACTTATGCAGGACCAGAGATTGCTGTTGCTTCTACTAAAGCCTATACAACACAACTGGCAGTAATGTTAATGTTGGCAATTTACATGGGGAATATTAAAAATGTATTAAGTTCGGAACGAAGTAAAGAATTAGTGCATGCTTTACATATTTTACCAGAACAGTTAGATGAGTTATTAAAAGATGTGACTAATATAAAAGAACACGCATATCGCTATAAAGAAGCTAAGGATATGTTCTTCTTAGGACGGTCACTAGACTATGCTGTAGCTTTAGAAGGCTCATTAAAATTAAAAGAAATATCATATATTCATGCCGAAGCTTATGCAGCAGGAGAACTAAAGCATGGAACTTTAGCATTAATCGTAGAAGGTGTTGCTGTAATTGTGCTAGCAACTCAACATGATGTATATGAAAAAACTTTAAGTAACATTAAGGAAGTTAAAGCCCGTGATGCTGAAGTTCTAGGAATTGCTTTAGCTGGGGATGATAGTATTTCTAAATATGTAGATCATACTATATTTATACCAAAAGCAGATAAATATACGGCACCAATTCTTTCGGTGTTGCCATTGCAAATTTTTGCATATTATGCAGCAGTAGCTAGAGAATGTGACGTTGATAAACCAAGAAATTTAGCTAAAAGCGTAACCGTTGAATAATTAAAAAAATAGAAATATCGACTAAGGGGCTGTCTCAATAAGAAATTATTGAGGTGGCCTCTTTCTTTGCTCTCTTTTCTACGGTAACGCTCTAAGAGTTGCCGTACTTATTGGCAGTAAGGACAAAATGTTCGCTGATTTTTCGATGGCTCAAGCCTTTAGTTCTCATTTTTAATGTATTTTCCAAGATAGCTTGTCCAAAGAGTTTTCCCCTGCAAAGACAGGAGGTACTTTGCTTCAATGTCCATTTGGGGGAAATCTAGTTGAGGCACTATTTTAAGCTTTAGCAAAAGCGATGTTTTAGTAAATTTTAGAAAGAAATAAGCTAAGTTAATCAATGACAATTACCCAGGAAAAAATTATGTTTATGTATAAAATATTTAGTTTGCATAATAGAAATTCCTTTGATATTATAATAAATGTAAAAAAGTTAGCCTGAAAATAAAACTAATGTAAAATGGGAGGAAACTTAGTGGATAAATTAAGCGAGTTAAATGAAAATGTATTTGAACTGATCGGAAAAAAATGGATGCTTATAACCGCGGCTAAAGAAGGAAAGTCTAACACAATGACAGCTTCTTGGGGTGGTCTAGGTGTAATGTGGGGGAAAAAAGTTGCTTATGTGGTAATTCGCCCACAACGATATACTAAGGAGTTTATAGATGTAGCAGAAAGCTTTTCGTTAAGTTTTTTGCCGGAAAAATTCAGAAAAGAATTAAGTTATTTGGGTTCTGTATCAGGTCGTGATGAGGATAAGATTGCTAAAGCTGGATTAAGTTTAACTTATCAAGAAGAAGTCCCATATTTTGAGGAAAGTGAGTTAGTATTGATTTGTAAAAAACTTTTCGTGCAAGAATTTAAAGATGAGAGTTTTTTAGATAAAAGCATTCTTGACACTTGGTACAAAGCTGGTGACAACCATTATCTATACATTGCAGAAATAATAGATGTATTGAAAAAATAATTTTTTATAAATAAACATTAGAAGTATAATTGAATAAGTGAGGTTGAATTAGATGGTAAATGATAGCATTGACTCTTCGGTGCTCTTAACAGAATTAAAAACCGCCAGTGAGGACATGAAAAAAGTAATCGAAGGTGTGCAAGATATTGCTAAACAAACAAATTTGCTGTCTTTGAATTCAGCGATAGAAGCTGCACGTGCTGGTGAAGCAGGTAGAGGCTTTAGTGTGGTTGCAGAAGAAATAAAAAAATTAGCAACTAAAAGTTTTGAATCCACAAAAGAGAGCGGCAAAATAATCCAAAATATTGTAACTAGAGCAGATGAAGTAATGGCAGTAAGAACAGCAGATTTGGCCTATGACACTATTGACAAAGTGGATCGCAACTTATTTGAGCGAAATTGTGATGCGCAAGCTTGGGCAAATTTTGATCGAGTACGTAAATGTCTTTGTACTAGTGATGCATCTGTAATTAAAGATACTAGAGAATTTTTGAAAAAAATAATAGATATTTATGAAGTTTATTTTGAATTACTGGTAATAGATTTACAAGGAAATATTGTGGCTACTGGTAATAATTCTGAGCATATAGGTAAAAATGTTGCTCAAGCAGAGTGGTTTAAGGAAGTACAAAAGGTAAATGCGATTTCGGTATCGGATTTATATATTTGCCCACTAGGTAATAGGCCAGCTTTAGCTTATTCTTGTCCAATATATGATCATGAGCAGAAAAATATTATTGGTTATTTTTCATCACGGTTTAATTGGGAGTTTATCTATGATATTTTAGATAGTGCACGGGTGGGGAAAAATGGAGCTATTTATATTGTAAATAAAAATGGTTATGTAATTGCTAGCAAAGACCATGAGGATATTTTAAAAACTGATTTAAGCAATTTACAAGGTGTACAAGAAGCTATAAAAGGCGAAATTTACGGTTATACCTTGGAAAAGCAAAGAACTGGAGCAACAAAAATAGTGGGGTATGCGCATACTCGCGGTTATAATGCTTATCGAGGAAAAAATTGGTCAGCTATTGCGGTTGAAGTTATGTAATTTTTTCTTGAAAAAATATACAAAGTATGTTAAACTATTCTAGTAATTAAATTGTTTGCGGGTGTAGCTCAGTGGTAGAGTACCGGCTTCCCAAGCCGTGGGTCACGAGTTCGAATCTCGCCACCCGCTCCAGTAAATTCAAGGCCTCCAGGCATTTGCTTGGAAGGCCTTTTTCATGCCTAGTGGCTTATTAGTGGTTTATCGCCAAATTGACTTAGGTGCGGCGAATCGTCAGTTATGCAGTTTCTTAGTGTACCATATAGAATAATTAACATCTGTTGCGATTAAATGTGCAGGTGCAGAGGCTTTTATTGCTATCTATTCAGCTATAGCGATTTACTATAGCTAAACATGCAAAGGCGCAAGCTACAAAATAAGTCTACGCTTGCGCCTTTTTATGGGGGTAAACCATTAGTAACTATCATTAGTTTAGAATTTGATTTCCATTAATACTATCAAGAAATGAGTCCATCTTATCAGCGATTTCACGGTCAACTGATTGTAGCGCGTGAGCATAAATATCGGCAGTTGTACTGGTCTTGGCATGTCCCAATCGACTAGAGACCGACTTAAGGTATATACCTTGCTGCAGAGCAAAGGTAGCTGACATATGTCGGAAAGAGTGCGGGCTGATGTGCGGAAGGTTATGTTTCTTAATAAATTTCTTAAGCCAAGTATTAAACGTATCTGGGTGCATAGGACGACCATCCCAAGTTGTGAAAACCCGGTTGCTGCCACACCACATGTCTTGGAGCTTATCCTGCTCAATTCGTTGATCTTCATAATGCTGTTTAAATAATTCCATAGTGATCGTTGGAGCAGCAACTAGTCTGGCTGATAGCTCTGTCTTTGGTTCTTTGGTTATTAATCCTTTGCCAACGATATACAAGCTGCTTTGCTCAATGGAACACGTTCGTTTATTAAAGTTAATATGCTGCCATTCTAGTCCGAACATTTCGCTGCGACGAAGACCGGTTGTTAAGGCCAGCATAGCCATTAGCTTATATTTAGTTGGCTCACTATCCAGTAATCGGAGGAATATCGCCAGTTGTTGTTCGTCGTAAATGGGGATTTTGCGGTGTTTCGGCTTCGGAATATCAACATCCTGACAAGGATTAGTAGATATTAGCTTCCATTTTACCGCTTTATTTAGCATGGAGCGTAAAAGGCCAAGATTCATTTCGACACTGCGCAATGATAATTTGCCGGCTTTCCTGTCTAATCGTTCACAATCAATTAGCTGCTGCTTTAGATGAAGGACATGGCTTGGTTTTATTTTATCTATCTTTAGATGTCCAAGTGTCGGAAGTATTCTTGTCTTCAATATTCCGAGCTGCCGTTCAAGAGTTCGATCGGCCAAATGCATCTTTGCGTGCTTTTCGAGCCAGTAATCGGCGAACTCGGCTAGTGTCATATTTGCGGTTTGTGCTATACCACCATTTTCAACCTCTGCAACAAAGAGGGCCAACTTCTTCTGAGCCTCTCGGTCTGACTTCGCCTCTATTGTTTTACGAATGCGTACTTGTTTCCCCTTGGCATCATATCCACAATAGGCAGTTAATAAGTATTTGCCATTAGGTTGTTTTTTGATTGATCCTGCCATTAAAGACACATCCTTTAACGAATTAGTAATGATTTAATAGGCGGTATACCAAAGGTAATACCGCCCACAAAGTTTCTACTTTAGGAGCACTTATTTAGCTGGCCGGTATCGTTAGAAGCAAGGGAAAGCTCCCGGGATTTTGCCCATTCGTTAAGTGAATCGATATTAAACAAATAACGGCTTCCGACACGAATTGTCGGAATTTCTCCGGACTTTGCCATATTGAGCAGCTTCCAGTAGGAAACATGTCCATTAAAGAAAAATTGACAGACCTCTTTTGCGCTAAGCATCTTGTTCATTGTATTACTCCCTTTCTGTTTGTAGGCTTAAATTAGCAAAACCAAAAAGCGCGTAACGCATAGAAAACAAGCCACCAGAGGGGTGACATGCCTTACTATCGCGTAACGCGCTAGTTTTATCTTAGTAGTGTTTTACAAACGAAATGGGTTGGTAATTTAGTTGTCTTTGAGTTTCTGTTTGCTTATCTAGAGTAATAGCCTTAAGATTGGCCTTATGCTCAGATAGTACTACAGAATTTTCGCGACGTCAAGAATGACTTTTTGAGCTACTCAGAGCTCATGAGAAGCGCCCTACGGCAATTATCTAATGGGCATCGGGATTTTATAGGTCGTGTGACAAATGAGGCAGCGGTGAACTTGAGCCCATTTAGTCATACACATTTGCTCTATACCCACTTGCTCCGCCCGTATAAACGTTCCGGGGATAACTATTATATCATTATGCTCACAATGTTCGCAGGGATCGGCACCGACGCCCGACTCGTGAAATTGTTTCAGCGCTTCAGGGGTAACACAGTTGGCCATAACTTCCTGAAGTGTGTTCTTGCGTTTAGGATTTTTTAGGCATACCTCGAAAATTTTTTCTTCGCGGGCTGGTGCTCCGCATTTTGGACATTTTGCGTTTGCTACATTGTCATAAGTGTTCATTGAATTTGCTCCTTTAAATTAGATTTTAGCCAACGTTGGCCTAGGGGATAGAGGGTAAATAGTTAGATGAGGGAAAATAGAGTAAGGGAAGAAGGACGAGGAAGGTACGTGGAGAAACTGATGGGGGGTTCTATAGCTGAAGGTTAACGTGGATTTCTAAGCGGCACATTGGCTAAAGAGGATGCCCGGATTCCCTTTGATAAACGACCATACCCCCGAAGGGGAAGTGGCATCAAAAATTTAGGTGCCAGAAATAATAGTTGACAGAACCTGTTTTGGTATTGTAGACTGACGTCAGTAGCGTATGACTTCCGTCAGAACGCTACATCACTATGAATAGTGTAAAATCGAAAATATTTTACACTAACACTTCACTTCGAAGTTAAAGCGCTTCGGCGCCAAGTAAGAGATCCTGCTAGGGGTCTATCTATTTGGTGCCGGGGCGCTATTTGTTTTACCATGAAACAGTAACAGAACAAAAAAAGGAACGGTGATTTTAATTATGAAGCTAGAAAACATGACCGGGGTTCAGTGTAAGGCGGTCAAGCACATTGCCAACATGATTTTTAGAAGCTATATCGATAGCCTCACGAAGCATGGAGACGTGCATGAGTGCATAGAAATCTTGAAACGTGTGGATAGGAGTGTGCTGGCGCAATTATTAGTAGCTACATTGAAGGCGAGCGGGAAGATACAAGATTCCGATTGTGATGTAGAGTTGCTCGAGGATTTAAGCCAATACATTGATTTTCACCTGCCGGATTACTTTCACACGCAATGTGTCAAAAAAGAAAGTAAGACAAAAATGTCACTAACCGAGTGTCATAAGCAAATCGGCTTTCGCAACGAAATAAACATCAAGCGACACATTGAACAACGAGACGCGGTTTTTAAACACCTTTTGGCTACTGAGAAGCAACAAAAGTTCTTACAGAATCTCGCCAAGCGGAATGGGTTAGTTTTGCTAAAGCCTTTAAACCAGTACACAATGTATGAAGTAAATCAAGTCTCAGAATGTATATCAGGTAATGTAGCGCGCGCTATGATTTCTACATTGATAGCTTAGGTAAGTGATTTGGAATCCCCGAAGGGGTTAAATATAACAAACAAAATTAAGGGGGAAATACAAATGGAATTAGTAACTATGTATCTCGAGAAAGAAGGAGAAAGAAAGGCACAGCGTGATGCTGCTGAGTTGCAACGCTTGCAATGGATAAGCGAGGTCGCTGACTTCATGAAACGCCGGAAGGAAATGGGTATTTCTCGTTCAGATTTTGCACCAGAGATGGGAATAAGCAAATCAACACTATATAAGCTTGAGACTGGGAAAAAAGTTAGAGACCGATACCATTTATTAAAACTGTACGAAAAATGCCTTAGAATATTTGAGCTAATAATAGAAAATGAAGAACTTATGGCTGAAAACAGAAATCTACGTAACCTATCTAACATTAATATTGAAGTCGGTGGTCGTCGATGGACAATACCTGCTTCGGATATTAATCCTGTGCAAAGAAGAAGTGTAATCTGAGATGAGTACAAACTGGACCTGGCCGGGCACAAAAAAACGCAACCCTTAAATAGGAAGTGCACTACATAGCCCAGGGGATATATACTACACAAAATTAACTAAAGAGTCACCAAAACAATGATTCTGAGGACGACTTAGACCCAATAAAGAAAAATCGCCGGTATTATATTATTAGGAACGAATTTCGTTATTAATAAGAAAGAGGCGATTGAAATGAAAATGACATTATGCCAACGTTTAAATAGAAAACGTAGAGAGTTCCAGTTGCGGCAGGAAGATGTGGCAAAGTATTTGGGATTTGAGAGCAAAAACGCTTACTGGAGCATTGAAAACGGCAGAACGAAACTTCGCACAGAGCACTTGGTGCTGTTAATGGCCCTTTACAATGTATCGGCGGAGTATTTTCTATTGGACGAAGCACCAAAGGAAAAAATTCTTTAGAGTTTTAGTGAACAAAATTGTGATTATAGGTCAAAAACTAGGTAGGGATAAAGAATAGCGAAGTATCGGTGACATGAACGACGGATGCCGAACCGTGAAAACCCACAGTGTATGCGGTCTGCAAGCAGTAAGGGCTAACAACGATAATCACGGTTCCGGTGTCCGACAATGATTAATTTACCAGGAGGGCTAATTATGGTTCACACATTTGAGATTTACACTTATATATCATTACTACGGGCAGGGTTACTCCTGGACGAACTAGAAGCAAGTGAGGCAATGCGTTTTGTAGGTCCGGGAAATGTTAATGGGATTACTAAGCTAAGCATTTTCCCCAGAGGTGATAATTTCGGGTACATACTGAAGCTGATCGTGAATCCTGCGAAGTTACTATACGGCTACGATGCGTTTGAGACGATGGATGTCGATTTGCTACCGGAACTTGCTACGGCCTTCGCCAGCGCTTTGTCAGAAGCTCTGGGGTATGAGGACTTCCCGGATCTTCCGGACTGGCTTGTCCACAGAATTGATTTTGCTGTTGACGTTTATACTGAGCACCCCAGGGAATACCTTTTGCTCTTTGACAAGGGTGATAAGCCTAAAAGCTACAAGGAAAGGTATAGCGGACGAGACGGGAGCTGCTACTGGGAATGCAAATCAACAACGGCGAATGTATATTACAAGGCAGATCAGATGGCAAGGGAAGGCAAGAGCCCGGAGTTGATTGAACGGGCGAAGAACCTTATTCGCTTTGAAGTCCAGTGCAAAAGTCCCAAGGTCACGTACCTGCGCAAAAAGTTCGGTCTGGAAGGTAGAAGGTTAAGCGAGCTTTTTACCCGAGATTGTGCCGAAGCAGTATTAACTACTTATTGTCGCCGTGTTTTTAAGACCGGAGATTATTATTCACGAACAGAAGCAGGAAAGCGAATGAAGGCATTGGGACTGTCTACACGACAACAAAGAGCCTGTGACAACATTCTCCGTGCTATCGCTCAAACTAGATCCATATCAGCGGCACGCCAAAAAATTACTACAGAAGGAATAATGGTGAAGAACACGATTCCTGTAATTCAGCTCAATTATTCGGTGGAACAATTCGGGCGCAACTGCAAAAAACTATCCGATTCGGGAATCAATCCTGTGACGATACCGCGGGATTGGAATATTGATTATCTGCCCGGAATATATAGTTTGCTACACGATAGGTTAGGTATATCTTTTGATTCAACTACCACTAAGTTAGCTTAATGAAATGAATTAGCCGCCAGATGGCGGCTTCTTTAGTTATTTACACACGGAAGCGAAGAGATTTTCAGCTACCACTGTGCCGGATTAGACTATATTGAATCAAAACGGCATTACGAGTTTTGTCTTAATCCAGAGCAGCCCTGTTATATGAGCCTGCTGCTCCTAAAACGGAAAAGGTGTATGAACCTGCAGCATAGAATATAGAATCGAGTCAGTCACTCAGATTGTGGCTGACCCTTTTGATTTTTTATCAAAAACAAAAAACGGATAGGTAATGCAGGAAATCACGCGGTAATTTAACTCTGTACTTTCTGCGTGGGAAAAAATAGAATTATAGTGAACGATCCTCCGTACCTGCATGTTTACTGGATTTAACCAGGTAGAGCCAGAAAAAAAGGGACAAAATTGGCCTATTATATAAAAACGGCGAGTTGAGCCATAAAATAAAAATTTCGATAAGATTAAGCTGTAAATAACCCGAAAAGATTATTTTGGTATTGACAATACTAAAATAATTAAACTACAATTACAGTGTAGTCATAATAGGAGGGATGTAATTGAAGTCCCGTAGCATACAGTCATTCTATGAATTATTTTACATAAGAGGTCTTGATAACAAGGAGTGAGATGGTATAGTAAAATTGTAACAGTAACGCTGATATTTATGATAAAATAATTCATAAGAAAGTGAGGCTATTACAATGGCAGGAATAAAAAAAACTTACACACCAGAATTCAAGAAAAAAATGGTGAAATTAGTCCTTGAAGAAGGACGTCAAATGAAAAGTGTAAATCAAGAATACAATCTAGGTGAAGGTAGTTTGCGTAAATGGATTCGTGACTACAGTGAAGAATGCGAAACAAATCCAGAATTAAATAATAAAAAAAACCAAATGGCGGAAATCTTAAAGTTACGTAAGGAATTAGCTGAAGCCAAAAAGGAAAATGACTTCTTAAAAAAAGCCGCCGCATTCTTCGCAAAGGAACTAGATTAGAAAAATACAAATTCATTGATATTTATAATGAGAAGTTTGGTGTACGATGGTTATTATCAAAGTTCAAAATAAAACCTAATGCTTATTATAATTATAAAAAGAATAGAAAAGCTGATTATTATGCCAACAAGTCCAGTATTCAATCTACCATAGAAGATATCTATCACGAGTATGCAGGTAGACCTGGTTATCGAATGCTGAGGATTTTTCTCAATAGAAAAAATATTAATATTAGTAATCTAACCGTTCATAAATACATGAAGGAACTAAGCATTCATTCTATTGTTATACGCAAAAAACCAAAATATAAAAAAGTGATTGTTATAAAAAATTTGACAACCTAGTGAAACAAAATTTTACAGTGGATGCCCTAATAAAGTGTGGTGTACTGATTTTACCTACATGTGGCTTGAAGATGGAGCAAAACGTTATAATTGTACTATCATTGATTTATTCGATCGTTCTCCTGTTGCTACGCTAAATAGTAATCGCATTAATGCTGAATTGGCAATTGAAACTCTTAAAATAGCATTAAACCATAATAAAATAAAAGACGGATTTATTCTGCATTCAGACCAAGGTACCCAGTTTACTTCTAGAGATTTTACTGAGTTTTGCTCTTTACAAAATATCACACAAAGTATGAGTAAAGCAGGGTGTCCTTATGATAATGCACCAATGGAAAGTTTTTATGGAACGTTCAAAGCAGACTTCATAAATCATCATAGTTTTGAGAGTGATGAGGCTTTAAATGAGGCAACTTACAACTATATTTGGGTGTATTATAATCATGTTAGACCGCATTCATCAAATGGATACTTGACACCGTTTGAAAAAAGATTTAGTTAAAGTTGAAAATATCAGTGTTTGCGTTACAATTTAGCTTGACCATCTCAAGGGCTATCCTCTGACGAACTAGCCTTCTATGATGCCCTTGGCAGTAGCGATGCGGCCGTCATGATCATGGGCGATGATATCCTCAAGCAAATCGCCCGGGATTTGACAAACACCATCAGAAATAATCTGGGTGTGGACTGGGCCATCCGCGAAACGGTACGAGCCAAGATGCGCCTGACGGTGAAAAAGCTCCTGAAGAAATACGGCTATCCGCCAGACAAGCAAGAACAAGCGGTTAAGACGGTAATGGAACAGGCAGAGCTTATGTGCGGGAATCAGGTTATGTACGAACAGCCTACAGCTTATGGATATTCTAAGGCGGCTGAAAGTATGGGCGAATATAGGTAAAGGAGAGGTTGTATGCCTGTTCTTTTAAAACGAGATGTGTGTAGACTCCTAGAGGCCAGTATTGAGAACCTCTCGCTTGGATTACTGGGGTTAGGGGTTCCGCGACGACTTTCTTCAAGAGATATTGCTACAGAGACCGCAGGGGTTATTGGGCTAATTGGATCTTCTATCGAATTGGCAATGAGTGCCTGTATTGTTCAAGTATATGGTATGAAGGGGTTGCTAGTTGCAACTAACAATCGGTTTAAAACGGGTAGCCAAATTATAGATGATTTTAGGCGTCTATTGCGAGAACCGATACCTAAGGCGAACTTTCTAACCCAAGGAGTGTCCGAATCAAAAGCACACTTGGATAATCTATATTCGCAGACACTGAAATTTCGTACTTTGATTGCTTCAAGGGCTGGAGGTCTTCATGCCGGATATGGTCCCTCTAGGGACGTTTGTTTAACTTTAGCAAAGGACGTCATAAATTTTCTGAGCACTCTTTCAGAGTCAACCCGTATCAAGCCGTATCTACAGTATCTGCCGATGGTTCCGGAGGTAGTAAAGGAAAGAACGCTTATTATTGAAGAGCTAGCACGAAAATTTACAGAGGAACCGACGAACTCAATAGAGAAAAGCCGGAGCTTATCTTCGGTTTATCTTGTATTGCCAGATATTCCGAGCGAAACGCCAGATTGGATTGATGCCTTTGAACGTATCACTGTTGCTCCAGGGGAAGAAGATATATGTTTCTTGTTAAATGTATTGCAAAAATCCAGTGTTGCAGAATTGTTTAAGGTCACTCCCTCCACTAGCTCAGAGAATGATACGCCAATACCTGTAATGGTACGGCCGGATGACAAATATGCTTTGCCTATTGCTCCACATTTGCTAAAACGCGAATTTACTCGAATGGTTGATCAGTGGAATGGTGATATAGCGCTTGCAAATGGTAGGCTGTCGAGTGGCTTCATTGATTTACCGCCCTCTGATGTTGTATATGATTTATTTACTCTAAAATTAGAGAATACGGCAATTTTACGTGACCGAAGTTCTATTACTGCTCATGAGGCTTGGCCTTTCATAGCCTCAAGTTTATCTGTCATGGGAACACCAGGGCCGTGCTGGTTTTTAGTTCGAAAAACTGAAGACTTAGGGCAATTATCATCGTTACTTAAACGTGTATCGAAATATGCTACGAGTTATTTGCTACGACGTATTCCAGATATTTTAATGGGGATACAGGCTATTCTTGATCAGAAACCCATGACTGGAACTAAAGCTTCCTCCTACACTAATATATTAAATCACTATGAAGGCTCGCTTCAGAAACGAGAGGATCTCGCAGAGGCTCTGAAAAGGAGCATTGATACTATCAGAGTACTTCCAGATGATATTAGGGAGATGGTTGAGTTAGCAGCTCGAGGAGATATAGCTGTAGGAGTAGTACTGTTGAAACTAACTCAAGAGAGTGCTGATTCCATTAGCGATAACGCGATGAAATATTGGTCGCGCATGCTTTGTGAAGCTGCAACGGAAGATGAGGACCTTCCGGGTGTCCTTGCTGTTCTTCGATCACCAGAGCTTAGTGCAGCACATACCGCAGCAAAAAAAGCTATGATGTCCCTGGACTTCATCTATAATGGTCCTCCCGTTGAATAATGTTAACTGCCTAGGAACTTGAAAAAACAGGTGATTGTATTGATACAAATCTTGATAAAGATCAAAAACACATTAATTGGTTTGTTGCGCTCTGGCATCAGGATTATATTGTTAGTACCGCCTAAGCAGACTTTAAAGCTGTCTGTGCGGCGTATACATCCTCCCAATTTGTGCCCTCAAGTGTTCGGGACGACTCTTTTTATGTAAGAATGCTTGATTATTACGGATGTTATGTAGAACAAGTATAACAAAAGTGTTTCAATCAAAAAAAAGCATTGGCGCTTTCAACAGCTGCCGCAGGGGATTTCCCCAAATACTTCATCAGTTATGAAGTAAGGATGGTCCTTTGTGACAGTTTGCATGAAAAGCACTACAACGCCTATTTCTATGCCATTTTCTATGGCGGACAGGCTGTCGGATTAGCGAAGCACTAAACGTATCTGTGGCCGATCTTGATTTAGTGAATAAGGTGGTTCATATTCAGACATTAAAGAGAAAGAATCATGTGCGTTTTGTTCCGCTCCAAACAGAGTTTATCGGTGAGATTGCTATATGGATTAACCAAAATCAGTTGGGCCGCATGGACAAGCTTTTTCCAATTGGTAGGAAGACTGGGTTGCCACTGCTTGTGAAAACGCATTCGAGAACGATGAACGTAATCACCCACATACATTCCGACATAACTTTGCTGTAAATTGTTTGACCCAAGGAGTGCCGATAACTACTGTGCAAAATTGGTTAGGACATGCTGATCTAGGAAAAACGTTGATTTATACACAGCTAATTGCAGCTGCTACAAGAGTTTTTATGGATGCGGTGAAAATTTAGCTATGTACTGGTAAATGGTTACAATCTAAAAAAACAGGAATTACCCCCTTATTAATAGTAATATTCGGTATAGACTAAGAGGAGAAAATATTCAGAACGATACGATTGACAGTAAATTTGGAGGACTTAGATGGTAACACCAGTAGGAAAACTTCTATGGCAAAGCCTAAGGACGATGGATTTAGAGGAAGTTCATCCACACATAGAGAATCGATTCTTTAAGGATAAACTGTATTGGTTTGCTCAAATAAACGATTTCGAGACATATAAACAGCACTTATTAAGCCTTGAAGACTACGATGCCGCAGAAGCATATATTAATGAAATAAAGGACTAGTTCTTGCTTTTTTATGAGGGTGACGAGGAAGAAGGAGTTACGCAGAAACATTTAGACCAAGCTAAACTGATACTTCAGGAAGCTATAACAAGATTTAAGGAAGAATACAGAAACCAAATGTCTGACAGAGTTTGGGGAGAGGTAAAACAGGAGATTGTTGCTCAAGAAAATACTGTTTATAATCACTGTAAAGGTGGTTATGATAAGTGGAATCGTAAGGCTAATATATGTATGATTGCAATGCTTATCGTAGGGTTAGGAGTTGGTAGTTTCTTTTTGGACATTGTAAGCCATCTTAAACCTGCAAAGGTGTACCCTTTCATGGGTGGACTAATACTTTTGCCTTACTTGTGGTCTAAACGCCAACAATACTTATATGAGAGAGAATACTGGGGGAAAAAGTTAAAGGATTTTCCTGGCTGGCGTTAGGGTCGATGAAAAATTTTATTAAAGAGGTACATATTAATGAGAATAACTAAATGTCTAATCGTGATAGGTTGTTTTATGCTTCTCACTATGTCTGTCTGCTTTGCTAAGATAAGTGAGGTTAATGATCCTAGACAAACGATATTTAATTCATCTAACATAATAACTAATCAAGATATCAAAGTTGAAGCATTCATGGTGAAATTATTTTATCCAAGCATTACAGGTTATAGGTTTGGTTTTGATCAAACCGTGACGATTAATGAAAACGAATCTGTAGACTATATAACAGAGGCTACTCTCCAGTTTGATGGAACTAAAACATACGTCCTTCCCCGAGGAAACTTCAATAAGCTTCCGCTATACGGCGAAAGCAAAGGTAAATATCTAACCGAAGCGAGAGTAGAAGTTTACGACAATGAAAATGACGTAAAGGTAAAGCGACTGGTAAATCTGATAAAATCAGCGGATAAGGCAGAAGTAGTTTTTACCTTCAAGAATGGAGAAAAACTCACATACGAAATAGCATCAACCGTTCTTCAAGAGTGGAAACAAGTAGTAGCCTATCCTGATGTAATCTAAGGCTATTTAACACAGTTTTAATGTATAGGAAGCCTTGGAAATTGGCAAAAAGTTGGTTATGATTTTCTTAACTGGAACAGCGTGTTAACAGGAGTTTTTGGGCAAAAAAAGTGCCGCGAGTGCAGCAACTACGAGGGTCTATAGGTGGGTAGGGCCGAGTCGGCCGGAGCCGGGTGCACAAGTTCGATTCCAGCGGACGGATTAAGAGCTATAGTCATTACTGTTCAGGCATTAGTATCGACTGAGCAGATTTCATCTCACTTGTGTTCTCTCAAAAGAAATATGACCACATCTTGACCACGCCACTAAGTAAAAGTAGTATACCAGCGTGCAAGATGTTACAGTATGGAATTGCCAAAACCCCAGCTTTTCCGCAGGCTCGTCAACCATCGTGCACGGTGTTACACCTTTAAGCCTTATGGGCGGCATGATGTATTTTCACCAACACTAACTGATGAAGTATGGTTAGCGTTCTACGGTTAAATCGTTTTAGTTATAACCCGAAATAAACAAGGAGCGGAGAACTCAGTGCGCAAGCCAAAGATCAAGTTGGCTTAAGTCATTTTGGCTAAGGTTGTCCGTCAGTATGAGCCTATCGCTCAAATTACTAACTTGGGCAATCTTGAAGTAGGCCCTTTGCGGCTTGGCGCATTACCTTGCCAAGAAGTTAAATGGAATTAGCCGGGATGAAGTGATCTATCCGGACTAAACAAGGCGGCGGGTGAGTTGCCCTATCTTGTCTGAGAGTAAAGCAGCATACATATACGTTTTTAGTGGCTTATTAGTGGCTTATTTTTCACCAAATACTACAAAATATAACTAACAAACACCAAATGTTAATAGCGCGAAGCCTTGTATTTTAAGGCTCCGCATCATTAACAGCAAAAGACACCAAATCCAATTCCCGCATTCCCAAGCCGTGGGTCACGAGTTCGAATCTCGCCACCCGCTCCAAGTAAATTCAGCCTATACAGCTAATGTGTAGGCTTTTTTTATTTTGTTGCTCGAAAAAACCGCAGGTCATGCGTGCAACCCGCGTGCAAAAAGCCGTGTATCAATGGGTGCAGAGTGGGTGCAATAGTGGTAGTAAGCTGGGAGTAAATAGGCATAGTAACAAGCAATGATTATGATATACTATTAGGGCATTCAATAAATTAGCGAAAATTTATTAAAAGTTATTAGAAAATAAAGGATAGATTAAAATATGTGTGAACAAATAAATAAAAATTTTAAGATACGCTTTGCACAGGCAGCGGATAATAAATTGATTTTAGAATTAATAAAAGAGCTGGCTGGCTACGAAAAGTTGCTAGCAGAGGTTGTGGCTACGGAAGAAATACTGTATGATTCTCTTTTTGTGAAAAAACAAGCTGAAGTAATAATTGGCGAATACTTAGGTGAACCAGTAGCTTTTGCCTTATTTTTTCACAATTTCTCTACATTTTTGGGTAAAGCAGGAATATATTTAGAAGATCTATATATTCGCCCTGAAGTGCGTGGCAAAGGCTTAGGGAAAATAATGTTAGCTTATTTAGCAGAGCTAGCCATTAAACGTAATTGTGGTCGTCTGGAGTGGTGGTGTTTAGATTGGAATAAAAATTCGCTTGAATTTTATTACCAAATGGGCGCTAAAGCAATGGACGAATGGACAGTATATAGGTTAAGCGGTGAAAAATTAGCGGAACTTGCAGAAAAATATCATGTAAACTACAAGAATGATTAAAAATATGGTATAATTTTTTTCGTGAAAAAAGTAATAAAGTGGAGGACCAATGCAAAAAGGTTATGAAATAATTTTAGACCAAACAAAATATATATTACCAATAATCGAAGTTAGTCCAGGGGTGAAAATAGCTTTATTTGATACTATGTCTGATAGGAAGATGTTAGTTTCAGCTGTGAATGCTTTAAGTGCAAAAATTAAGGAAAAAATAGCAGGTGATTTTGATGTTATTGCTTCTTCGGAAAGTAAAGGAATACCATTAGCTTTTGCATTAGCAGAGAGGTTCGACAAAGATGTGGTGATATTCCGGAAAGAGCAAAAGTTGTATAATCCACAGGCAATATCGGAAAGTGTGCAAACGATAACTACGGGAAAGCAACAAAAACTTTGGTTCGATTTAGAGAAAAAAATCTTATTGGCAGAGAAAAAAGTTCTAATTGTAGACGATGTTGTTAGTTCTGGAGCCTCTTTAGCGGCTATGAAGCGCTTAGTAGAGAAATGTGATGGAAAAGTTTGTGGACAAGCTTTTGTTTTAGCTGAAGATGAGGCCTACAAGCGCGAAGATATAATTTATGCAGCGGTTATTCCGATAATGAAAGATTAAATGAATTTTTATAAAACACTTGACTGAAATTTAATTTAGGTGGATAATAATACTGCAATTATTTTGCTACTGTAGCTCAGTTGGTAGAGCAGCTGATTCGTAATCAGCAGGTCGCAGGTTCAATTCCCGTCAGTAGCTCCAAGTAAGTAAAGTCTGTATAGTGATATACAGACTTTTTTCTTTTTTGTGTATAGAAAACCATGGATTGTGCACATGGTTCCGAAAATCTTAAAGCTATACAATAGCGATAGTTGAAAATAAAGTACAAATATGGGAAAGGTCAAGTTTGTTGTAAAGGATACTATATTAACACAGGGGCAAGAAATAGAGAAACATAAGAAAAAAATGCTTTTAGAATGAAAATGGAGTTTTTTGTAAAAGAGTAAGGAATATAAGGGGAAGATGATTTTTATAAATAGGCTAAATCGGTTTAAATAGTTAAATAAATTATTATGATTGATATAAGGCTTGTTACTAGAAGTATTGTTTCATTTTTCGGAATATGCTACAATTAATTAAAATATTGACAACAAATTAGTTAGTTGGTACTTACTGAAAAGACTTATGTTTTTTAAAACGCCTACATTTCAAAATCCGAAACAGAAAGATTTATTTTCAAAGTAACTAAAACACAAAAAAAGTGTTTTTAGCTATAAAAAATAAGAGGAGTGCAAAGAGTATGATGCAAAATTCAAAAACAAAAAATATTCAAGATTTGCAAAACATTAAATTGACAGATGTAATTGATTTGGAGTTTTTGCAAAGATTTCAAGATGATTTTGCTAAGGGGGTTGGACTTGCTAGTGTAACTGTTGATACAGATGGCAATCCTGTAACTAAGCCAAGTAGCTATACAAGATTTTGCGATCATACTCATTCTACGGATTGCGGAGATAAGCGTTGTGCGGCTTCACATAAAAAAGGTGGAGAAGAAGCTGCTCGTTTAGGTCGACCTGTAGTATATGAATGTCACGCGGGTTTGATTGATTTTGCTGCTCCGATTTTATTAGAAGGAAGACAAATTGGTACTATTTTAGGGGGGCAAGTGCTAACAGAATTACCCGACGAAGCGAAATATCGTAGAATTGCTAAAGAAATAGGTGTAAATGAAGAGGAATATGTAAAATCGGTGCAAGATATTCGTAAGTTGTCTAAAGAGGGGATTGAAGCTGCGGCTAATGTATTATTTATAGTCGCTAATAATATGTCTAAAAGTGCTTACCAGCAACGCAAATTACAGTCAATATCTGATGTCTTAAATGATGGAATTGCGCAAATATCCTCAACCATGGAAGAAATGGCAGCTTCTGCAGGAACGGTTAGCGAAAATCAAAACAAATTGAATTCGGAAATAAAAAATGTAGATGTAGTTACAGCACAAATTAATCAAGTAATGGATTTGATTAAAGAGATTGCGGATCAAACTCGATTATTAGGATTAAATGCAGCGATAGAAGCAGCTAGGGCCGGAGAAGCTGGTTTAGGGTTTAGTGTTGTTGCACAAGAAATTCGTAAATTAGCCGAAGATTCTAAGCAAACAGTAGGTAAAATAAAAGAGTTTACCACTGTGATTCGGGATTCTGTAACTAAAACTGTAGTTATGGGTAACGAAACATCTTCGACGGTAGAACAACAAGCGGCGGCAATTCAAGAAGTAACCGCTAGCATTGAAGAAATTCATAGTTTAACAGAGCAACTGAATCATTTAGCTAATGAAAAGTAATAAGTTTAATTTTTTAAGTTGAAAAAAATCAAGGCTAGACACTTTGTAGCAAAAAAATACAACAGGGTATCATTACATGATAACCCTGTTGTATTTTAGCATTATGAGCAATTGAAAATAAGCAAATAGTTTTTTTAAAAGACAATATTTTAAAGTTGAAGAAGTAGGTTAAATTAAATGGCAAGCAGCTTGATGCCCAACTTTAATTTGCTTTAAAACAGGTGGTTCGCTACTGCAAATTTCTTGGGCAATGGCACAACGACTTTGGAAAGGACAGCCTTTAGGTAAATCTATAGGACTAGGGATATCACCTTCCAGGGGTTCAATTATTTTGGTGTTAGAAGTAAAAACAGATTTTATCAAGGCTTTAGTATAAGGATGTAGAGCATCTGCCGATAGTTCATATTTTGTGTTATCGAGCATTTCTACAATATTGCCTAAATACATTACCGCTATTTTATGAGAAAAGCTATTTACTAAAGCTAGATCATGGCAAATAAACAAATAGGTTAGCTGTTTTTCACGTTGCAATTTTGCTAGTAACTCACAAATTGTATTTTGTACAGAAACATCTAGAGCTGAAGTCGCTTCATCAAAAATTATAATTTCTGGCTCTAGCGATAAAGCACGAGCTATACCGAGACGTTGGCGTTGTCCGCCACTCATGCTATGAGGATAGCGGTCTTTAAAGTCAGGTGGAAGCTCAACTAAAGTCAATAACTCGCTAGCTTTGTTGTCAACATCAGCTTTTTTAATTAAATTAAAATTCAACAAAGGCTCACAAATAATATCTTTTACTTTCATTTTAGGGTTGAAAGAAGATGAAGGATCTTGAAATACCATCTGTAGTTTGCGACGAGATTGCCTTGCGGCTTCACCGCTTAAGTTTAAGATATTAACACCATCTAAGATGATTTCGCCGCCATTGGCTGGAAATATTTGGGTAAGAGTGCGCATTAAAGTAGTTTTACCGCAACCACTTTCGCCAACAATGCCTAAAGTTTGCCCTTTGGTCGCTGTTAGGGAAATGTTATTACAAGCAGTAAGTGTTTGACCTTGCTCATTTAAGAACTTTTTGGTTAAACCTTTTATCTCTAAAATTGTATTAGACAAAACGTTTTCCTCCAATTTCAATTACTGAATCTAAAAGTTTTTGCGTGTATTCATGTTGAGGGTTTTTTATTACTTGCTCGCAGGAACCACTTTCAACAATAACTCCATTTTTCATTACGATAATTTTATCGGCCATAAAAGAAGCGACCCCGATATTATGCGTAACAATTATTATGGCGGTACTGAATTCTTTCTTTATATCCATCATTTGCCGAACTATTTGGGCTTGGGTAGTAACATCCAGAGCGCTAGTTGGCTCGTCGGCTAATAGTATTTTGGGATTAAAGGTAAGTGACATAGCAATGCCCACACGTTGGCGCATTCCTCCAGATAACTCAAACGGGTAAGAAGACATTATATTCTCAGGATTAGGTAAATGCACTTTAAGAAGCATTTCTGTAGCTATTGTATAAGCTTGATTTTTATCTAGATTAGGAGCATGATTTAAAATATAGTCTATGTATTGAGTACCTATTTTACGAATAGGATTAATCATATTACCTGTATCTTGAAAAATCATGGAAATATCATGGCCACAGAGGGCACGATTTTGTTTAGGCGTGTTTTTTAGAATATCAACGCCGTTAAACAAGATGGAACCGTTTGTAACTGTTGCTGCTGTAGGCAGGCAAGACATGATCGCTCTAATCAAGGTTGTTTTCCCACTACCGCTCTCGCCAACTATGGCAATAACTTCCTGCTCTTGCAGTTCAAGATTAACATTTTTAACAGTTGCATTACCGTTATAGCTAATATCTAAATCCGAAATTTTTAATAACATAGTTTTATAATTATCCTTTCGTAAATGGTAATATAAATTATTTTGCTGGTTTTATGTCTTTAGTGATCCAATAGTAATCAGCAGGTAAAATTTCAGCGCCAACGATATTAGTACTGTTAATCATATTAGTCTTAGGATAGCCAAAGAAAATTGCAGCGGCATCATCCATAAGAATTTGCTCCATACTTATAATTAAATCTTTTCTTTTGGCTGCATCGAATTCGATCGATAAGCTATCGCTTAAGGCATCATATTTAGGATTGCTGTAGCCTGCGCCATTTTGTGGGTTGCTACCGTTAATATTTGTCTTCCAATACCAATTCATATATATTTCAGGATCACCAGTGTTAGCAGTAATTATATTAGAAATTATTAGGTCAAATTCACCGCGTTGCCCCATACCGTCAAGAACATTGTAGTCAACATTTTTTAATTTAATGTCAAAGCCTACCTTTTTAGCATCAGCTTGAGTTGCTTCAGCAAAAATTGGCAATTCTGCTCGACCACTGTAATATACAAAGTTTAGAGTCAAAGGTTTTCCATCTTTATCAAGAATGCCGTCGCCATCACTATCTTTCCAACCCGCTTCTGCAAGTAATTTTTTAGCGCGCTCTACATTATATGCATTTTTATCAACTAGTTTATTAAAACCATAATCAAGAGAAGGTGGAATTGGCGCTTTCCCAGGAATGAAAGTATTTTTCAAAAGCACTTTACTGTAAGTTTCTCTATCTAGACTTGAAATTAAGGCCTCACGCACACGTTGGTCACTTAAAGGGTGTCCAGTAGCAACATTTAAGCGCGCTAAAGCTGTACGCAAAGAGGCAATTTCCGTTATATTATATTTGTCCTTTTTATTAAATAAAGACAAATCCCCAGGGGCAATATTTACAGCCATATCAACTTCACCAGATTGCAGGGCCATAGCTCTGGTATTGGCATCATCAATAGAAGGAATTTCAATGGTTTTAAAAGGCACGGTTCCATCCCAATAGTTAGGATTAGCTTCCATTATGGACTTAGCTTTAGTAAAAGATTTAACGACATAAGGACCAGTACAAATTGGACCTTGTTTAGCATAATCCCGATCTTTGACGCTGGTGTCGATAATTACAAATAATGGATCGGCAAGCATCCCAGGTAATCCCGGGCAAGGTTTGGTAGTTTTTATAACTAAAGTTTGCCCATCAGCAGTTATTTCAGCATATTCGAAAAAAGTTTTAGCGCGATTAGATTTAGCAAATACCCGCTCAAGAGAACTTTTTACAGCTGCAGCAGTTAATTTGTTGCCATTAGAAAATTTAGATTTATCATTAATTTTAAAAGTCCAAGTTAATTTATCCGGGCTGATTTGCCAACTTTCAGCCAGCCAAGGAGTATTATTCATTTGTTTATCAAATTTAACTAAACATTCACCTAGACCGTAACGAACTACTACCCAGGCAAAATAGTTATCTGTAGGTTCTAGACTATCGGCAAAATTGGTTACAGCAAATTTCAAGGTATCTTTGTTGGCAGCTTTATTTTTATCGCCGCCACCACAACCGAGAACAGATAAAGACATAAGACCAATACAGGTGATTGCTAAAGCTTTTTTTAAATTTTTACACACAAAAAACACTTCCTTTGTTTTTATAAATATTTTAATCTTCTTGGCGGGGGTCTAAGACATCACGGAGGCTATCGCCCCAAAGATTTAAAATTACTACAGTAACTAAAATTGCTAAACCGGGATAGAGCATTAACCAAGGCGCAGTTTGCAGTTGTTGGCGGCCTTCATTAAGCATTAAGCCCCATTCGGGAGTAGGTGGTTGGGCACCAAAACCCAAAAATGATAGACCTGCTAACTCCAGCATCATACTGCCAATATCAGTTGCAGCGGTAATAATCATTAATGGAAGAATATTGGGGGCAATATGCGTCCAAAGAATATGCGTTGGTTTGCCACCATTAATAATAGCGGCCTCAATAAAGTCGCGCTTTTTTATTTTTAAAACTAAGCTACGGGCTAAACGAGCATATTTAGTCCAGCTAACGATAGTTAAGGCGATAATTGCATTAGTTAAACTACCGCCCATAATTCCAGCTACAGCAATCGCTAAAATCATCCCTGGAAAAGAAATCATAATATCAGAAATTCGCATAATTACAATATCAATTTTTCCACCAAAATAGCCAGAAATAACTCCTAAGCTAGTGCCGATAATAAATACACTGGTAACTAAGGCTAAAACAGCAGTTAAGGAGTATTTAGCTCCGTAGAGAATACGCGAAAAACAATCACGTCCTAGTTTGTCCGTTCCGAATAAATGTTCTGCCGAAGGGGGTTGAAATGCATTTTGCAAGGTTGCATCAATTGGATTATAGGGAACAATTAGGGGGGCTGCTAGGGCTGTTGTAAATAATAAAACGGTAAGAATTGTATAAATTGCAAAAGGACGATTAGTTTTAAAACCAATTAATAATTTATCCATTTTAGTTACCTCCTTTTTTTAAGCGAGGATCGAGATAACTATAGGAAAAATCAACTAGAAGATTAATACACATATAAATTAAAGCAATCCAGAGAACGATACCTTGAACTAAATTAAAATCACGGTAGGTTATTGCTTCCACAGCTAAACGACCTAAGCCAGGCCAAGAAAAAACTATTTCAATAACGGCTGCTCCGCCTAATAAAGAGCCAAGAGACAGACCTAAAAGGGTAACTAAAGGTAGCATGGCATTAGGCAGAACTTCTTTAAATAAAATATGTTTTTCGCTTAAACCACGGGCACGGGCACCGATAACATAGTCTTGATTAAGTTCTTCTAAAATTGCCGTTCTGACTTGGCGGGTATATTTAGAGGACATCGCAATTCCTAAGGTTAAGGTCGGTAAGATAATTGTATCTAAGGCAACGCGACTGCCGACAATAGGTAGCCACCCTAAATGTAGTCCAAATAACCAAAGTAACATTAGTCCTAACCAAAATCCAGGAATAGAAATGCCGAAGAAAGTTAGAAAACGAACTGCAGCATCAAAAAAGCCATTACGTTTTACTGCCGCGAGAACTCCTAGAGGGACAGAGACTACTAGCATGAAGCCTAGAGACGCTAAGGACAAGAAGCAGGTAGCTGGTAAGCGTTCCCAAAGTATTGTGGTAACTGGTAATTTGGCCATAAAAGAATAACCAAAATCGCCGCTCACCGCTTTTTCTAACCAGGCAAGATACTGAAAAATAAAGGGTTTGTCTAAACCGAGTTCATGTCTTAGAGCTTCCACTTCTGCTTCAGTGATGAATAAGTCTTCGCCACCGGTGATCATTTGTTTGACAGGATCGCCAGGTGAAAACATAGTTAAGGCAAAAGTTAAAAAGCTAATTCCCAGCAAAACCAATAATATTTGGCCAATTTTATAAAGTAATTTTTTTTTCAAAATAAACCTCCTTAGAAAATATAAAAATAAAAATCTCCTGTTGCTATAGTAAGCAGCAGGAGATTTTAAATTACAAGGTAAAAGCAATCATAAATCAAGCTGCTTTCCCGTCACTCGCAGGCAAAGCACTAAAATTAAAGGCAGCGATCTGACTTACACAAAATTGTGTTTACAGTGGCGTGACCGTGTCGGATTTACACCGAACTTCCCTTGATTTAAGCCTAATTAGGCACCTTTAACTATAATATTATGTTTTAAGAAACTAAATAAGATAAGGACATTTTAGCATATACCAGATATATAGTAAAGCTGGAAATTACTTTTTGTAAAAAACACAAATATTTTTGTAAAAAAAGCAACAAAATAATAAAAATTATTTTACTGATGTAACTTATTTAGCTTAAATATAGTGTCAAATGGAGACAGTGATGATGAATTGTTAGGTGTTTTTTTTGCTGATAATATTTATTAAAGCAAATATTCCCATTAAAATTGGATAGAATAAATAAGGCAGAATTTCAATGGGGGCAAGGGTTAAGCCCACAGCAGTAGCGCCAGCACTAGCATACAATAGTTGGGCTCCATAAGGAATAATCCCTTGCCAGACAGAAGTGAAAATATCTAAAAGTGCCGCTGTACGGCTCGGAGAAAGTTTATATTCATCAGCGATATCTTTTGCAATTGGACCAGCCATAACAATGGCAATAGTGTTATTGGCAGTTGAAATATCTACCAAGGAGCTAAGCGCAGCGATACCTAGTTCAGCACCTTTTTTGCTGCGAACACGGTTTTTTATGGTCGTAAGTAAATAATCAATCCCACCATTTTCTTTAACTAAACCAATGATTCCAGCGACAACAATTGAAATAACGGTTATATCATACATACTCATAATTCCACCAGTACCGTCTTTGCCGCTCGCGATAACGGAAAAAATATTACTTGCAGCAATCGAATTAGTAAACACACCTATTATAATAGATAAAATTGTGCCTGCGATTAAAATTAAAAAAACATTTAATCCGGATAGTGCACCAACTAGAACTACTAAGTAAGGCAAGATTTTCAGTAAATCATAGTTTAAGTTTTCACTAATGCGATAATTAGCATTCCAAGCTAAAAAAAGAAATAAAGCGATAGTTATAATTGCAGCTGGCAGGACAATAAAGAAATTTTCTTTGAATTTATCTTTCATGGCACAGCCTTGTGTACGAGTGGCAGCGATTGTGGTATCAGAAATCATTGATAAATTATCTCCAAACATTGCACCGCAAACTACTGCGCCAATGCACATTGCACCGAGAAAGCCGGTTTTTTCGCTGATGCCTACGGCAATAGGGGTTAAAGCTACTATGGTTCCTACAGAAGTGCCCATTGCCAAAGAAATAAAACAGGCAATAACAAACAAGCCCGCTACGGCTATTTTGGCTGGTAAAATTGATAATCCTAAGTTTACAGTGCTTTCTACACCACCAGCAGCTTGCACAGCCCCAGAAAATGCTCCTGCTAAAATAAATATTAGACACATAATCATAATGTTTTCATTGCCCATGCTTTTGGCAACAACTGCAAGTTTTTGGTTGAAGTTAAGCCGGCGATTTTGTAAAAATGCAATAACTAAGGCAATTAAAAAAGCAACAATTGTCGGTAGTGCATAGAAACTATTTGCAATAATCCCGCTACCGATAAATAACAAAAGAAAGACGATAATAGGCATCAAGCCACTGAAATTTCCTTGGTTCATATATTAGTCCTTTCATTAAAATGTTTACCTATAAAAAACAAAACAAAATTATTGTAACATAAAATTAGGGTGACTGCCAATTTACTTTTGAACACCTTTGATAAAGTAAGCTATTGTAAAATATGATTTTCAATAGTAAAATTTAGCATAGTAGGTTAGGAAGGAGCAGTATGAATGGCGAAAATAAATAATGATTGGTTAACTGTAATTGGCGAAGAATTTGAAAAGCAATATTATTTGAATTTAAGACAGGTTTTAATAAAAGAATACAATAGTAAAGTTATTTATCCAATAGCTGAAGATATATTCAACGCCTTTCACTTTACGCCTTTAGAGAAAGTAAAAGTTCTGTTAGTGGGGCAAGATCCTTATCATAATCCAGGTCAAGCCCATGGGCTTAGTTTTTCCGTAGCACCTAAAGAAACAATTCCGCCTTCTTTGATGAATATTTACAAAGAATTACAAACAGATTTAGGCTGTTATGTTCCCAATAATGGTTATCTTGAAAAATGGGCAAAACAAGGAGTTTTATTGTTAAATACAGTGTTAACAGTACGAGCGCACCAAGCAAACTCGCATCAAGGATTGGGGTGGGAATTATTTACTGATGCGGTAATTAAGGCTGTAAATAAAATAGAACGTCCTGTAGTTGTTTTCTTATGGGGGAGACCAGCCCAACAAAAAATTTCATTGTTAAATAATCCTAAACATTTGATTTTGCAAGCGCCTCATCCAAGTCCACTATCAGCATTTCGAGGTTTTTTTGGGTGTAAACATTTTAGCAAGGCTAACGAGTTCTTAACTAAGCATGGTTTAGAGCCTATTGATTGGCAAATTGAAAATATCTAAAAATGATAACAAGGAAGTGAATGTATTGCAAAAAAAATGTTTTAAATTAATAATAGTTATGTGTTTAGTATTTTTAAATTTTAGTTGGGCGGAGGCCAAAGAGCTAAAAAGTTTGTACCAAGTCTCGACTATAAATGCCTTGTTGAGTGGTCATTATGACGGGGAAATAGATATGCAGACATTAAGTAAATATGGAGATTTTGGCATAGGAACTTTCGATAAATTAGATGGAGAAATGATTTTTTTAGATGGACAGGTTTATAAAGTAAAAGCAAGTGGAAAAGTAGAACTTGTAGCTAATAAAGTAAAAACTCCCTTTGCCGCAGTAACTTATTTTACCCCTGAGATTAGTCGGGTTATTTTTAATGTGGAAAATTATGAACAGTTGCAAACTAAATTAAATGAAGTAGTAAGTGATAAAAATTATTTTTATGCTATTAAAGTATCTGGGGATTTTAAAGAAATAAAAACAAGAAGTGTGCCTAGTCAAGAAAAACCATATAAACCCTTGGTTGAAATAACTAAAAACCAACCTGTTTTTGAATATAAAAATATAAAGGGCACAATTTTAGGATTTTATTGTCCAGCATATGTTGCAGGAGTGAATGTTCCAGGTTATCATTTGCATTTTCTGTCGCAAGACAAAACTAAAGGGGGGCATTTATTAGCGGCTAGTTTGGGTAAAGCACAAGTTGAAGTTTGTAAAATAGACAAATTTACGATGCAATTACCTCGGGAAAATAAGCTGGAAAAGTTAGAACTCCTAAAAGATTATTCTAAAGAATTACTTGTGGTAGAGAAGTAGTATAAAAAGAGGTAAGATAGAATTCTATCTTACCTCTTAAAATTTTGGAATTTCATTAATATAAAATTTTTACTAAAATATAACCTACACTGCAACCAGTGAAAATTCCGATTAATCCAGGGATGATAAAGCTATGATTAATTACAAACTTACCAATTCCAGTGGTACCAGAGCGGTCAAAGCCTATGCAGGCTAAGTCTGATGGATAGGTAGGAAGAATAAAATAACCATAACAAGCCGTTATAAAGGAAACAATAACTAAAGGACTTACGCCAACACTAAGAGCCATGGGCACAATAATTGCTAAAGCTGCAGCTTGTGAATTTACTAATTTGGAAACAAGTAATAAAACTACAGCATACAGCCAAGGATAAGCTATAACAATTTGGCCTAAAGATTTTTTGAGTAAGGGTAAATACGCCCCAAAATAAGTGTCTGCCATCCAAGCAACACCATAGACAGAAACAACAGCAATAGTTCCAGCTTTAAACACTGAACCGTTGGTTACATCAGCAACTTTAACTTTGCAAGCAATCATGATTAGTGCTGCAATAAAAAGCATTGCTATTTGGATGGTAAGGGTCATAGACAGTGGTTTTAAAGCGCCTTTTGCATTAGGAAAATGCGGTAGGAGTTCAGGGAAACTACCGAATAAAGCAATAGCCGCAATGCCGGCTAAAAAAATTCCCGTAGCCAAATAAGCGGAAGAAGGCAGTTTTTGATCGGCTAAAGTTGCAATAGTGCTATTTTCGGAAGTTCCATATATATAAGCTTTTTGCTCAGGATCAGCAATTTTAGCTTGGAAAACAGGATCATTATCTAAGTCTTTGCCACGACGAATACTCCAGAGACTGGCAACTAAAACGCCACAAAAACTAGCTGGAATAGAAACAGAAAGAATTTCGATAACCCCGAAATGAATTGGCGATTTAGCTAACATAGCAACTACAGATACAACTGCAACAGAAGCAGGAGAGGCACAAACCCCCATTTGTGAGGCAATAGAAGCAGCAGCCATAGGACGTTCAGGGCGAATATTTTGTTTAATCGCAATATCATAAATTATTGGAAATAACGTATAAACAATATGTCCTGTTCCACAAAGAACAGTTAAGAACCAAGTTGTCATTGGGGCAAGTATTGTTACATACTTGGGGTTACTCCGCAAAAATTTCTCTGCGAATTTAAGCATTACATCCAAGCCTTTAGAGGCTTGTAAAAAACCAGAACATGTAACAACCGCCATAATTGTTAACATTACATCGATAGGTGGTTTACCTGGAACTAAGCCTAACACAAATGTGAAGATAGTTAAGCCAATACCAGATACAACTGCTAGTCCTAAGCCACCGAAACGCACGCCTACGATTAAGCAAGCAATTAGAACTAGAAAGCCTAAAAACATGGTCATAAAAAATACACTCCTCTTTAACTTTTAAATTTAAAATCAATTAGCAACACTGAAATATTTTGCATAATTGATTATTATATCTAATTTTTAAAAAAATTAGATATAATAATCTTTATAGTTTTGAATTTAAGTATTGCAATTTTTAGAGGAGTATATCTGGTATGAAAAAACGAAGTACTGAGATGACAATATATAATTTACAACAAAATATTAAATTTGGCAAGAGAGATAGAAAAGTATACAAGAATACAAGAATATTTTCTGGGAAATAGCTTATTTTTAGTTTAAGTGGAAAATATTATGGTATTAATAATTATAAATTTAATAGTATTGTTAGCTTGATAATTTGCAAATAGAAATATATAATATTTCGTTGATAGGAGGAAGATAATATGTTAAAAATAGTGGTTATTAGTCTAGTTTTCATGGGGATAATTATTTCTAACAATAGTCTTGTTGTCGCGGAAAAAATAGATTTAAAAGTTTGGTTAGAACAGGAAAGTTTGAATGAAATTGTTTTAGAGAAGGAGGAGATAAAAAGCTATAATTATTTAATTCAACAGCTACAAGTTGGCGATATGCCAAATTTAATAGAATATCCTAAATACTTAAACAGAGAAGAGGTAGTTCGCTATTTGAGTGCGGCGGAAATGCCTAGAGAAGAACTTTATCGGCGAGGAGAATTGATAAATGCAGGTTGGAAAGCAAATTTAGAATTGCAAAGAAACATCGAAAATTTGCCAGCGACAGTAATGATTAAATATGCAGTAACTATTAGACGCAGTAATATAAGAACTTTCCCGAGCGATGAAGCTGTATATGAAAGTAAAAACGATTTGGAATTTGACTTATTTCAAGAAACAGCAATAGATCCAAGTGAAGCTGTAATAGTACTATGGCAAAGTAAAGATTTAAATTTTTATTTCGTGCAAACTAAAAATTATCGTGGATGGGTAAACAGTAGAGATTTGGCAATAGCTAAAGATAAAAATGATTGGTTAAAGTATGCGAACCCAGATAAATTTTTAATTGTTACAGAGCCACTTTTGAAGATGATGAATTTAAAAGAAGAATTACTTTGGCAGATGGGGAGTAAAATAATTTTGACTAAAAAACCCAAAGGTTCTGAGTATGAAATTATTTTACCAAAACGAGATAATCAGGGTTTTTTGCAAGAACAGCGTAAAAAAATACGCCTTCAGGGTGTAAATGAAGGTTATATTGCTTATAATAGAGCCAATATCATAAGGCAAGCTTTTAAATTTCAGGGAGAACCTTATGGTTGGGGTGGTTTACATGATAGTGTAGATTGTTCTAGCTTTATTGAAAATATATATCGTACGGTTGGCTTACAATTACCACGTAATGCTGACCAACAAGAAACTGCTAGTGCTAGTATTGTTTGTTTGAATAATAAGTCTAACGCCGATAAAGTTGCTTTGATAAAAGGCTTACCCCCAGCAACAGTACTGTTTAAGGATGGACATACAATGTTGTATTTGGGAGAGAAAGGTGAAAAACAATATGTTATTCATGCACTTGGTAGTCAAGGCAGATATAATGCTCAAGGTGAAATAGTAAGGCTTCCAATTATGAAAGTTGTTGTTACCGATTTAGATATTTTAATGCGCACTGGTAAATCTTTACTAGAGACCTTGACTACAGCTGTAGACTATCGTTGATAGGAATAATTAAAAAAGAAAAAACACAGGTATCCAACTAAAATAAATGCAGAACATGAAGCATGAATTAATATGCTCTATAATTTTAGCAATTTATTTTTGGAATACCTGTGTTTTTAATCTGGTAATTTACGATATATGTCTAGAAATTCATCTAAATTTGCTAGAAACAAATCAACTAATTGAGGGTCGAAATGTTTTCCTTTTTCTTGTTGAAGTAGTTCAATAATTTCTGATAGTGGCCAGGCCTTCTTATATACTCTATCGCTATGTAGAGCATCAAAAACATCTATTAAAGCAGTAATGCGGCTAAAAATATGTGTTTCAGAACCATTAAGCTTTTGAGGGTAACCAGTGCCATCGAATTTTTCGTGATGTTGATAGGCAATCATCGCAGCAGTTTGCAAAATAGCGCGTGGGGATTTTTTCATAATATAATAACCGATTTCACAGTGGTTTTGCATTATAGAAAATTCTTCAGCAGTCAGTTTCCCCGGTTTGTTTAGGATGCTGTCGGGAATAGCTAATTTACCAATATCATGCATTGGCGAAGCCATGCGCAAGAGAGCAGCCTCTTCGGAACTCAGACCATACTTTAATGCCAACAGCCAGCAACATTCAGCAACGCGTTTTACGTGATTGCCAGTTTCTTGAGAACGAGCTTCAGCAGCTTCACCTAGAGTGTAAATACAATCTCGTTGTGTCTCTTCAATTTCCCTACTTAATTCCAAGTTGTCAAAAGCTATGCAGATATTTACACAAAAAATATCGATTAAATTTTGATCAAATTCATCAAGGTTTTTACTGCTTTCCAGATAAAGAATTCCATCTGAACCTTGCTTACTCCTAAATAAAACATAGCTAGTTCCTTTGTGAAAATTACAATTGTTGCTTGCAAATATCGCTTCAATTTCACTATTAATTTTGGCTGGTAAAACAGAGGAAATTGGTAGACCGATTACTTTATTAAATTGACCAGTGCCGGCAAGAACTAAAAAATCGGTAGTTCTTTCACGAGTGGCAATTAGACCTTGGGGATGAACACAAAGTGCAGTACCATTAATATTTAAGAGGGCTGCTAATTGTTCAAGAACACCTGTGGCGAATTTTTTAATAGATTGGATGGCGAAAATTGTTGCTGTCGCATCTAAGATTTTTTCCAAACCTAGCTTACTATAATTAATCCGCTCTAAATCTTGATAGGAGCGCAAAGCAGTAATCATGGAGCTATACAGTTTTCTGGCGGTCAGTTCCGTTTTTTCTTTATAGTCATTTATATCGTATTCTAAGATGACTTTTTCTTCAGGGGCTTGTCCAGGCTGGCCAGTTCGTAAGATAATTCGCACTATACGATTCTCTAAATTATAACGAATATATTCGGCTAACTTTAGGCCAGCATTATCTTCTTCCATGACAACATCTAAAAGTATTACGGCAATATCAGGATGAGCAGTTAAAATTGTTTTAGCTTGAGCAGCTGAGAAAGCGCTAAAAAACTCGATGCTTTTATTGGCGAAGATCAAATTGCTTAATGCTAATTTAGTAATGCTGTGGACAGCTTCTTCATCATCTACAATTAAAACTTTCCAATGATTCCCCAATTCTGGGAGTTTGTTTTGGATAGGAGATTTTTCTTTTAAAAGCCAGTCATCCATGCTAGTCGTAGAATTTGAATCCATATTCTTGCCTCCTAAGTTGGGGATATTTAAACTGGAAAAGTTATTTTAAAACTAGTTCCACTACCGACAGTGCTGGAACACTCTATATTACCTAAAAAAGTCTGCTTAACAATATTATAAACAATGTGCATTCCTAATCCAGTCCCCCCTTCACTTCTTTTAGTGGTGAAAAAAGGATCGAAAATTTTTTGGCGAACGCTTTCAGACATACCCTTACCATTATCGGAATATATTAAAATAAAGTTCCGATTTTCAAGTTTAAAACTAATATCAATTCTAGGTGAAATTGATTTAGCATCGAAAGCATGAATTAAAGAATTATCTAGCAAATTGGTTAAAATCTGTCCTAAAGACCCGGGACAACTACATATTTCCAAGTTAGGATCGCCATCAATGTTGACAAGTAAACTGGTATTTTTGAATTTAGGTTTTAAAGTTAAAAGAATTTCGTTTAAGTACTCATTTACAATGAAATTTCGCTTATTTTCGTTAGACTGGTCAACGGAAACTTTTTTAAAACTGCTTATAAGATTAGCGGCTCTATTTAAATTGGAAAGAAGAATCGCCAAAGATTGTTCTGAATCGTTTAAATAAATTTCTAATTCTTCTCTTGATAGGGAGCTTTTTTCATAACTGCTATTAAGTTTTTTATTTAAATCAGACAAATAAGAAGCTGCCGTAACACTAACTCCAATCGGCGTATTAACCTCATGTGCAATACCAGCAACTAAACTACCTAAGGAAGCCATCTTAGCAGATTGAACTAACTGTTCTTGCGTTAGTTGTAATTGTTCTAAAGTATGTGAAAGCGTTTCGTTCATAGAGCGTAATTCTTGATTTACTGCGGTTAATTCTTGTGTTCGCAGGTCTACTTTGATTTCTAAATCTTCTTTAGCAGCTACTAATTGGGCGTTAATTTCTTTGGTTGTTGTAATATCATGCCAAACTTGAAGAAAATATTCTTCGCCAGCAATTGTAAATTTTTCGACAGAACAAAGGCCCCAACGAGTATCGCCAGTTTTAGTTTGCCAACATACTTCAACGTTGCGGACGATTTCTTGGTTGTCAAGCATTGCTAAAATATTGTCTCGCTCCTGCATAGAAACCCATAGTCCGATATCGATAGCAGATTTACCGATTACTTCCTGAGGAGTATAGCCAAAAGTTCGATAAAAAGAGTCGTTTAGTTCGAGATATTTCTGGGTTCTGGCATTGATAATTGCGACAATATCAGCGGCGTGATGGAAAGCTTTGGAGTATTTTTCTTCGGAAAAAGCTAAAGTGTTTTGAACAGCTAGTTTTTCTTGTATTTCTTTTCTTAAAAGAAAGTTTTTCGTTTCTAGTTCTTGCATCATAGTTTTCAAATTTACAATCATTTGGTTGATACTAGCTTCTAAAAGTCCAATTTCATTTTTTTCACCACTAGGATTTACAGCAACATTAAAGTTGCCACTAGCTACTATTTCGGTAGTGGTTACAATATTTGTTAGGGGTTTAGTTATACGTGTTGCAAATTTGTAAGTTGAAAAAATTGAAATTACTAAAACCAAAAATCCGACTAAAGAATTCTTCCAAGCTACAGTTTTAAGAAAGGCAAAGGCGGTATTCTTTTTTTGGACCATAATTAAGTTCCAAGGATCAGAGTTTCCAGGTAAAGGGATGCTACGATAGGCACAGATGTATTCATCACCATTAAAATCGGTATATTCACCTAATCCAGTTTTACCTTGCATAACATTATCAATTATAATTTTTAATTTTTCAGGGATCTTAAAATCAATTTCTTCTGTTAATTCGTAGCCTCGATCATCTCTTAAGGGAATTCCATTGGCATCCTTGCGCAGACTGAATTTTTTTTGTGTTTTATAGTTATATATTTCATAAACTTGTTTTTTATCAGGATGGACGACTACAAAGCCAGAACCGTCTAAAATGTAGGCATAACTTCCAGGTCCGGAATTGTATTTTTCGACCATGGGCTGGAGGGTTTTGGTTTCGATATCTGACATAAGTACGCCAACTAAAGCTTCTTTATCATAAATACCATGAATCATTGTGATAATAGCTGTATTGGAAAAAACCGAATAATAAGAGTGCCCAATATAATCTTTTTTTTCAACAAGAAATTTTTTGAACCACCAACGATCAGAGCGATTAGCGGGAACTCCACTAGAACGAGCTACTTGATCGCCATTGAGAGAGTGCGTGGCAAACAATTGAAAAAAAGGATAGTGTTTTATAGAATCTTCGAGCATTATAGATTGCTTTTCTGGTATAAAATTTATAATGTCTGGGTTTTCAGATAACTCAAAGCTTATATTATAAGCTTTTTCCATATATTGCCTAATATTAGCTGCAAGACTTTCGGCCATAATAGAGTTTGTTTCACGAATATGCTGTTCGAAATCATTGGAATTTAGATAAAATGAAACAGACATAGAAGTTGACAAAGTTAAAATGACCATAACCGAAACTATAATTATTAGCTGAGAACGGAGCGATTTTAACATTTTCACCACCTCCTAGATGTCTATCAGACTGTATTTTCTCTAATAATATCACAGATAAAATCATTTAGAAAGTTGCAATCTTAAAGTAATTAATTATTCAATAAAGATAAATTTAATTGGATTTTCAAAGCAACAAAAACTATACAAGTACTTGATTAATGTAGTATAATTGAAAAATAAACTACATTAAAGAGAGGTGAAGTTGTTACTTGTTTTACGACTTAATAATTAAAGAGTAATTATTAAGTTTCAATTTAAGTAGCGATATAGACAATGAAAAAAACAAGAGTAGGGATAGTTGGATTTGGTAAAACAGGTAAACTAGTTGTAAATGAATTTTTAAAAGAAGATAGCTTTGATGTTTGCTGGGTAATGAGAAAAGGTCAAGAAGAACGCTCAAAGTATGCTAGTAGACTTTTAGGACATGAATTTGATGCAGGTAAAATATATTCTTTTGCAGATGTAACAGAGGGGTTTTTTGCAGAACACCAAGTAGATGTAATTGTAGATTTTTCGGATTCACAAGGTTTACATATCTATAAAAAGGCAGCGGAAAATGGTACAGCTATAGTATCTGCAATCTCGCACTATGAACAATCAGAATTAGAACTCCTGCAAGAATATGCTAGGGTGGCACCAGTACTACACTCTCCGAATATAACGCTAGGGATCAACGTTTTAATGGTAGCCGCACAAATTTTGCAAAAAATATTGCCTCATGCTGACATTGAGATTGTAGAAGAACATTTCAAAGAAAAACCGGAAGTATCAGGAACAGCTAGAAAAATAGCGAAAGCTTTAGAATTAGATGCTAAAGAACATATTAACTCTATTAGAGTAGGGGGAATAATTGGCAGGCATGAAATAATTTTCGGTATGCCTAATCAAATAATTAGACTTTCACACGAAAGTATTAATCGTGCTGCTTTTGGACAAGGGGCTATTTTTGCGGTTAAATATTTATTGCAACAGGTTCCTGGAACTTATACTATGGAAACTATTATAGCGGAGATGTTTAGAAAAAATATTCCAGTATATTAGATATAGTTTTTTTACTATTGTATACCAGCTAAGCCTGTATTATAATTGTGTAAAAGCAAAAAAATAAGACCAATTGTCTAATTACAATAATATATCTAGGCAATTTTTAGGTTTTACACATTTTGATTGGGGTGAGCATTATAAAAGGGACAGTTGTGGCTACATGGATAGAAACTGCAAATAAAACTTGGGGTACAGAGTTAATTGGAAAAATTATGCAGGAGACTGGTTGGGCAAAAGACAGAATTATTATGCCAACAGAGGATATCAGCGATAGTGAAGTAAAAAAGTTTATCAGTTTATTGGCAAAAGCAGCAAATAAAACGGAAGATGAAGTTTGGTTGATAATTGGCAAAGATAATGTAAAAACTTTTTTTAAAGTTTATCCCGCTTTCTTTCAACAAGAAAATTTATATTCTTTTTTACGGTCTATGTATGATGTTCATGTGGTAGTAGTGCAACGCATTCCTGGATCAAAACCGCCGGAAATTTTAATTGAACCGATTTCAGAATATGAGGCTATTTTTAGTTATCGTTCTAAACGGGGGATGTTTGGTTATTTAAAAGGATTATTGGCAGGCGGAGCAGAACATTTTAAAGAAAAATTAGAAATGCAAGTTTTAGAAAGTTCTAATGAGCATATGAAAATTAAAATGAAGTTTGAAAAACCAATAACTAGTAATAAGACGTTTAGGTTAAATAAGTTGTTATCTTTCGGGGTAATTAACAGTTTGGCAGGAAAAATTGGTGTGGCTGTATTACTGGCAACTTTAGGTTTAAGTTTGCTTGCTAATGCTTTAGGTGCGAGTGTTCCTTATTGGTTTTCGCTAGTTGTAGGAGTTTTAGCAAGTGCTAGTGCCGCTATGTTATTAAAGCCATTGGCTGTTATTAAAGCAGAAATAGAAAATATTAGAGATAAAAAATATTTTTTAGAAACCAAGTTATATACAAATGATGAATATGAAGATATCATGAAGGGTTTGTCGGAATATAAAAAGCGACTTAAGCGTGAATTTGTAGGCTTTAAAGGAACGTCTGACGAAATGAATCGCTATGCGGATAATTTTAATTTTTTAGCAGAAAGAATGACCGATACCTCAAAAAGCATTTCTGGGGTTGTATATGACGTCGCAACTGCTGCTGGCAACCAAGCAGAGGAAACTACAGAAGCGGTAGCAATTTTAAGTGGGAACTTAGATACTTTGAAAAATGTAGTTCTAGAACAAAATCGTAATAAAATTCAATTAGAAGAGGCAATGCAAGAAATAAGTCGTGGATTTGGTGAGGTGCAGAATTCAGGTACGAAACTGGAACATAGTTTAAACAGCTTTGCAGAAGTGAAGAATTCAGCAGATAATTTACAGGCTCAAGCCAATAAAATTACAGAAATTACTGGGATGGTTTCAGCGATTGCTGGTCAAACTAATTTATTAGCTTTAAATGCGGCTATTGAAGCGGCTAGAGCTGGTGAACAGGGGCGCGGGTTTGCTGTAGTTGCTGAAGAAGTACGTAAATTAGCCGAACAATCCCAACAACACTCCGTAAGTATTACGACTGATTTAAAGGTCCTTATGGATATAATTGAAAATGTTGTAGAAAAAATTGATGAAGAATATGATGTCTTAGAAATTGAAAGTAAACAACTTAACGAAGTAGTAGAAAAGAATGTCAAGTATGTAGATAATGTGCAGAATGTTGCTGATAATATTGTTGATACAATTGAAAAATTAGAAAATGAAATGACTGGGTTAGGTCAAGTGTACGGTAAAATTGAATCACTGGCGGCAATTTCTGAAGAAAACTCTGCAGCAAGTGAAGAAGTAAGCGCAGCGGTACAAACATATAATGAAAAACTACAGGATATGATGGAAAAAATAGGTGAATTTAAAGTTGTAATTGGTCATTTCCGGGAGGATATTAATAAATATAGAACTTGATAGATAAAAAATCTTTGGACATAAATTTGTTCAAAGATTTTTTTTTCAAAAAAAATTTTTTGCCATTTCTAAATTGTTGTAATTATAGTAGAAAAATGAGATAATAAGAAAAAGGTATAATGTATACAATATGTAAAAATCTTAATTAACAAGGGGGAAGTCCAAGATTTTTGGGCGAAAGACGATGAATTACAACTATTATCCAGGTTGTACGCTAAGCACAAAAGCCAAACAGTTAGATTATTGGGCACGAGCAGCCGCTAAAAAACTAGGATTTAATCTAGTGGAGCAAGCACAATGGCAATGTTGTGGCGCAGTATATCCATTAGCAACTGATGAAATTGCAACTAGACTACCAGCAGTGCGCAGTTTAGCTTTAGCAAAAGAAAGTGATGGCAAATTGGTAACGCTGTGTTCAGCCTGTCACCATGTATTAAAACGAGTAAATGCTGATATGCAACAGAAAAATGATTTAAGTTTGAAAGTTAATAATTACTTACAATTACCACAACCATATCAAGGAGAAACCCAAGTAATACATTATTTAGAATTACTAAGAGATGTAGTGGGTTTTGAAAATTTACAAAAAACAGTGAAAAATCCACTAAGAAATAGAAAAATAGCGGCATATTATGGGTGTATGTTATTGCGGCCTCATAGCATTATGCAATTTGATAATCCTGAAAATCCTAAAATTTTAGAAGAGTTTATCAAAGCAATTGGCGCTGAACCGATAATTTATGATTATCGTAACGAGTGTTGTGGCGGCTATATAACTTTGGAAGATCGCGCTGTGGCGACAAGCATGGTAGATAAAGTAGTTGCTGCGGCAAAGCGTCAAGGGGCCTTAGAAATTATAAGTGCCTGTCCACTTTGCACTTATAATTTAGAAAATAATTGTTCCTTAGCAGATAAATTACCGGTAGCATATTTTACAGAATTATTAGCAGAAGCCTTAGGCCTTAAGGAGTAGGAGGTAAAAATGCATTTAACAGAAAAAGAACAGATGGAGAAAATATTGTTAATAAGTGGTGTTAAAGCGCAAAATTGTATTCAATGTGGCAAATGTTCGGCAACTTGTCCAGCTAGTGCAAAAATGGATATATTGCCGCACCAGTTTGTTAACTACGTAGTAAATGCGAAAATTGCTCAATTAGCTAAAGCAGAGACTTTGTGGCAGTGTGTATCTTGTTTTGCTTGTAGTGCCCGTTGCCCTAAAGGAATTGATCCAGCTAGATTAATTGAAGCAGTACGTTTAAGTGTTATTAGGCCACAAAATGGCAATCGGATAGATCTTAATGACTTGCTAGAAAAAATAGACGATAAGTTACCACAACAAGCCTTGGTAAGTTTATTGCGGAAATACAACAAATAGTTGGTTTAAGTTTGGGGAGGGATAAAATTGCTAAGAATAGGTGTATTCGTATGTTGGTGTGGTAGTAATATCGCGGCAACAGTAGATGTGAGCGCTGTAGCCACAGCTGTAAAACAGACTCCGGGAGTAGTTTATGCTTTAGATTATCAGTATATGTGTTCTGAAGGTGGTCAAGAGATTATGCGTAAAGCAATTCAAGAACAAGCACTGGACCGGGTGGTAGTTTGTTCTTGTTCGCCACGTATGCATGAAGCAACCTTTAGAAAAGCTGCTAAATTAGCGGGCCTAAATCCTTATTTAGTAGAAATTGCTAATATTCGAGAACATTGTTCTTGGATACATAAAGATAAAAAATTAGCTACAGAAAAAGCAATAGCTTTGGCTCAAGCGGCTATTGCTAAAGCGAAGTTAAATAGTCCTTTGACTGCTAATTCCAGTTTAGTTACTAAACGAGCACTGGTAATTGGGGGTGGAATTGCTGGTTTGCAGACTGCACTAGATATAGCTGAAGCTGGATATCAAGTAGATATAGTCGAGAAATCACCAACAATTGGTGGAAAGATGGCGCAGTTGGATAAAACTTTTCCAACGTTAGATTGTTCTGCCTGTATTTTAACGCCTAAAATGGTGGAAGCGGCAAGTCATGAAAATATTAATATTTATACTTATAGTGAAGTTGCCAAGGTCAGTGGATTTGTTGGCGATTTTACAGTTGATATTCGCAAAAAGGCCCGGAGTGTATCTATAGATCGCTGTAGTGGTTGTGGAATTTGTACTGAAAAATGCCCAGCACGTAAGGCAGATAGTGAATTTAATGAAGGGTTAGCTAAGCGTGGCGCAATTTACATACCTTTTGCACAAGCGATACCCAATGTCCCGGTAATTGACCGCGAACAATGTTTAAAGTTTCTTAATGGCAAGTGTGGAATTTGCGAAAAAGTTTGTCCAGCAGGAGCAATCGAATATCAGCAACAAGATGAAATTATTACGACGAAATATGGCGCGATTGTTTTGGCCACAGGATTTTCGCCGATAAGTTTAGAAAACTTTGAAGAATTAGGTTATGCCAGTAATCCAGATGTGATAACCTCTTTAGAGTTTGAACGTTTAACTAATGCGGCCGGACCAACGAAAGGACAATTAATCAGGTTATCTAATGGTAAAAAACCCAAGTCGATAGTATTTGTATCTTGCGTTGGTTCGCGAGATACAACAGAACGCGGTAAAAGCTATTGTTCCAAAATTTGCTGCATGTATACAGCTAAACATGCAATGTTGGTTAAAGAAAAATATCCAGATATTAAGGTAACTGTTTTTTATATTGATGTGCGGACACCAGGGAAAAATTTTGATGAATTTTATCGGCGAGCCGTGGAAGAATATGGAGTTAAGTATATAAAAGGGATGGTCGGGAAAATTGTAAATAGCGGTGAGCAATTACAAGTTCAGGCAGTTAGTGTTAATAATTCCGAAAAACTAGAATTAGCGGCAGACTTAGTGGTTTTAGCAACCGCAATTGAAGCTGATAAAACTGCTAAAAGCTTAGCTACTTTATTTACAGCTAGCATTGATACGAATAATTTTTTTACAGAAGCTCATCCGAAACTAAAACCAGTAGAAAGTCCCACAGCTGGAATATTTTTATCAGGAGCCTGCCAAGGTCCGAAGGATATCCCCGAGACGGTAGCACAAGCTGGGGCGGCGGCAGCTAAAGTAATTGGTTTGCTAGCTAAAGACCAATTGTTAGCTAACCCTTGTGTGGCTAATTGTAATGAAGATTTTTGTAGTGGTTGCTTAGCTTGTGAAAAAGTATGTCCTTATGGGGCGATATCTTCTAGTTACAAGGTTGTTAGTCTTCATGGTATCAAAGAGCGCCGCTTATTAGCAAAGGTAAATGAAACTTTATGCCAAGGCTGTGGTGCCTGTACAGTTGCTTGCCCTTCTGGGGCAATGGATTTAAGAGGTTTTAGCAATCGGCAGATCATGGCGGAGGTGGATGCAATATGTCAATAGATGCAAATCAAGAAAATATTAAATTTGAGCCGCTAATTGTTGCTTTTTGCTGTAATTGGTGTAGCTATGCTGGGGCAGATTTAGCCGGCACAAGTCGCTTAGCATATCCAGCTAATATAAAAATAATTAAGGTACCCTGTTCGTGCCGCGTTAGTCCTAACTTTGTGTTGCGCGCTTTTCAAAAAGGTGCCGATGGGGTCATTATTGCTGGCTGTCATCCGGGCGATTGCCATTATAGTACAGGAAATTATTATACGCGAAGACGCTTGAAAGTTTTAATGAGTTTATTAGAGTTTTTTGGTGTAGAGCAAGAAAGATTACGCTTGGATTGGGTTTCGGCCGCAGAAGGTAATAAATTTGCTAATGTAATGAATGATTTTGCAAATACAATTAGAACTTTAGGAAAAAATGTAAAGTTGAGGGATTTGCGATGCAACAAATAGAAAAACTAATGTTGGAGCGAGCAGAAAAATTATTAGCAAGCAAGCAAGTACAAGCTGTATTAGGTTGGGCCAGGGGCGATTTTTATCATGATTGCTCACCAGCTTATTTTAAAAAATCTGAGCAACTGACTAATTTTGTATATAATAATTTTTGTGGCAGCAATTTAAGTAAATATTTAATTGCTAATAGTAAAAAAGATGAAAAAATAGCTGTATTTCTAAAAGTGTGCGATAGTTATTCTTTCAATCAGCTACTCAAAGAAAATAGAATAATTAAAGAAAAGGTACTCACAATTGCTATTCCTTGTTGTGGAATGCTAGATATTAATAAACTTAAACAAGCCAATATTCGGGGATTAAAAGCTGTTAAAAATAATCAAGAAGAAATTGTGATTACAACTACTAGTGGTGAACATACAGTTTATAAAGCAGAAATTTTATTGGATAAATGCTTAGTTTGCAAGGGTAAAACGCATCGTAGCACAGATGAAGCGATAGGAGCAGATATAGAAAGTTATTTGCCAGAGATTGATAAGTATGCAAAACTACAGGAATTAGAGCGGCTAACTACTCAGGAAAGATTTGAATTTTGGCAAGCTGAATTTAGCAAATGTATTCGTTGCAATGCGTGCAGGGATATTTGTCCAGCCTGTAGTTGTGAAAAATGCGTTTTTGATAATCCTAACTCGGAAATGGCTAGCAAAGCCAATTGTGATGCTAGTGAAGAACAATTGTATCATTTAGTGCGAGCCTTTCATGTAGCTGGTCGATGTACTGATTGTGGTGAGTGTAGCAGGGTTTGTCCACAAGGTATTCCGTTACATTTAATTAATCGCAAAATTATTAAGGACTTAAATGAATTTTTTGGTGAATATCAAGCGGGTGAAGATTTAAATAGCAAATCTCCCTTGTTAGACTTTAGCTTAGAAGATAGTGAGGCAATTTTACCAAGGAAGGAGAACAGATAACATGCTTAAAATTCAAATGAGTGAATTGCCAGCAATGTTAGAATTTCTGGCTCAAACTAATAGTCTCTACTTGCCTGTGAAAAAAAATAATCAGACTGATTTTGCGCTCTGGCAAGCGCAAGCAAACCTAGATTTAAAGACGACAATAACGGCTAAATCTTTAAAAGATATATTTTTTCCCCAGGTGGAAAATTTGCTGGCCTTCAAAACCACTGGCAAAACTTTGGCAATTGAGCCGCAAAAATTGCAAACAGAGCAGGTAATAGGTTTTGGCGTGCGTGCTTGTGATTTACAGAGTTTTAATTTATTAGATAAAGTGTTTTTAAGTGAACCAATTGATGAATTTTATCGAGCGCGGCGAGAAAACTGCTTGTTGATAGCTGTAGCTTGTACTGCGCCTGAGGAAACTTGCTTTTGTCAGAGTTTTGCTATCGACCCGCTAGAACCACAGGCAGATGTTGCGACTTGGCTAATTGATGAAACTTTATACTGGCGAGCACAGACCAGTAAAGGGGAACTCCTTACCAATAAATTAGCAGAATTTTTAGAGCAAGTTACGGAAGCTGAGTTAACCAGTTTAACAATTGCCAAACAAGCGGTGCGCGATAAATTTTGTGAACTACCTCTAAATAAAATAAATTTTAGCCAGCAACTAGCTGGATTGGATTTTGAACAAATTTTTGAGTCGGAAATTTGGGCTCAATTAAGTGCGACTTGTATCGGTTGTGGCACGTGTACTTATATTTGTCCAACCTGTCATTGTTATGATATTAAAGATGCAGTAACTAAGTCAGGGATAGAACGCTTTAGATGTTGGGATTCTTGTATGTATTCAGATTTTACGAATATGGCTCATGGTAATCCTCGCGCTTCTAAAAAAGAACGTTTTAGACAACGCTTTATGCATAAATTAGTATATTTTCCAGATAATCAAAAAGCTTTTGCTTGTGTGGGCTGTGGGCGGTGTTTGCAAAAATGTCCAGCATGTATGAATATTATTAAAGTTGTCAAAGCTTTGGAGGTTGGAAAAAATGTGTAATTGTGGAGAACAAAAAAAAGATTCGCTCATCCCTCAAGTAGCTGTAATAACGGATATGCGTAAAGATACCAGTGATATTACTACTTTTCGGGTAGAAGCTTTAGGGGGAGGCAGATGTTTTGATTTTAAACCTGGACAGTGTGCGATGTTATCAGTGCCAGGTCAAGGAGAAGCAATTTTTTCTATTACATCAGCGCCAACTAATCAGCAATATATGGAATTTAGTATTAAAAAGTGCGGTACAGTCACTGATTGTTTGCATGCTATGGAAATCGGACAGCAAATAGCTATTCGTGGACCTTATGGTAATAGTTTCCCGGTAGATACAGAACTAAAAAACAAAGAGCTGGTTTTTATTGCCGGCGGTATTGGGGTAGCGCCGCTGCGCTCCGTGATTAATTATGTGTTTGCTAAACGCGAAGCTTACAAAGCGGTTGATATAATTTATGGAGCGCGAAGTAGCCAAGATTTTGTGCATTATCAAGAAATAGTAGATGTTTGGGCTAAACAGAAAGATACCAGTGTAAATTTAACAGTTGATAAAGCCGAAGTAGCATGGACAGGTCATGTAGGTTTTATTCCTGATTATATTGAGCAATTGCAAATTAGTGCCACGAAGACTGTAATAGTATGTGGACCACCGATTATGATTAAGCTAACTTTAGCAAAACTGCAAGCACTAGGTATGGACAAATCACAAATTTATACAACTTTAGAGTTGAAAATGAAATGTGGTATTGGTAAATGTGGTCGCTGCAATATCGGCAGTAAGTACGTATGTAAAGATGGGCCAGTATTTAGGTGTGATGAATTAGAAGAACTACCAGATGAATATTAAAATAAAAGGTGGTAAAGCTTATGCAAAATGAAATGGTGGAAATATTTTTATTGGGCAAAAAATATTCTGTGCCAGCTAGTTTAACAATAATGGATGCCTTTGAATATGTCGGTTATGAGTTAATTAGAGGTTGTGGCTGTCGTTCGGGATTTTGTGGGGCGTGTGCGGCGATTTATCGGATAAAAGGCAAGCACGAGCTGAAAGTTTGTTTGTCCTGTCAAACAAAGGTTGAAGCTGGGATGGTTGTAGGATATTTGCAATCTTTTCCAATCAATAAAAAAACTTTTTCGCTAGAAGAGTTGAGACCTACAGAAAATATTATGGCCCAACTTTATCCTGAAATTTATGCTTGTATCGGTTGCAATGCTTGTACGAAGGGGTGCCCACAAGGACTAGATGTTATGCAGTATATTGCCTATGCACAACGAGGTGACTTTGAAAAATGTGCGCATGCCTCTTTTGACTGTGTAGGTTGTAATATCTGTGCGTCTAAATGTCCGGCACAAATTAGTCACTCGCAAGTGGGGTTATTAGCAAGACGGTTAACCGGAAAATATATTTTGCCAGTAAGTGAACATTTAGAAAATCGTGTGCAAGAAGTTGAACAAGGTGAGCATGAACGGTTATTAGAGCAGTTGATGCAAAAACCTTTAGCAGAAATAAAAGAACTTTATAATAATCGGGAAATCGAAAGTTAGGAGGTAGAATATGTTTACAGAATCAATGTTAGCTTCTATGAAAAATGTTGAGGCAACTAGAGTTGCAAGATTGAATTGTCAACTAGAGCGTATGAGTGCAAAAGAGAAAGAAGAACTATTGCAAGAGTATCATCCTGATTATCGTGAAAGTGGCTTTAAAACCTTAGAAGTAGGTGTAAATAAAGGCGATAAAGTTCCTGTTGAGTTGGCAGAGTTATTGCAAGCGCCAAGTAGAATTAGCAGTGAACAATTAAATCTGTTAGATTTAGATTATGATGTGGAAGTTCTAGTAATAGGTGGTGGTGGTGCCGGTACCGCCGCGGCAATTGAAGCCCAAAGAGCTGGGGCCAATGTTTTATTAGTTACGAAGTTACGCTTAGGTGATGCCAATACAATTATGGCTGAGGGGGGGATTCAAGCCGCAGACAAGCCCAATGACTCGCCAATGATTCATTACTTAGACGCTTTAGGTGGCGGTCATTATTCCAATAAACCGGAGTTGTTAAAACGTTTAGTAAATGATGGACCTTTAGCGATAAAGTGGCTAAATGATCTAGGCGTAATGTTTGATAAAAATGACCAAGGCGTAATGGTAACAACACATGGTGGTGGTACTTCGCGCAAACGAATGCATGCGGCGGCTGATTATACCGGTGCGGAAATAATGCGGGTATTGAAAGATGAAGTGTTAAATAGCAATATTAGCACGGTGGATTTTGCTCCGGCGGTAGAACTAATTTTAGATGAAGCAGGAAAAGCTGCAGGTGCAGTGCTAATGAACTTAGAAACAAGAGAGTACTTAGTAGTGCGTGCTAAAACAGTAATTATAGCCACTGGGGGTGCTGGTAGACTGCATTATCAAGGTTTTCCTACTTCCAATCACTATGGTGCTACGGCAGACGGCTTGGTATTAGGTTATCGAGTAGGTGCGGAATTGATCTATGCAGATGCAATTCAATATCATCCTACAGGCGTTGCCTATCCAGCGCAAATATTTGGGGCTCTAGTTACCGAAAAAGTTCGCTCTTTAGGGGCGATGCTTGTAAATTCTCAAGGTGAGGCATTTATGCATCCTCTAGAAACACGTGATGTAGCTGCCGCGGCAATTATTCGGGAATGTAGCACGAGAGGCAAAGGTGTAGCTGCTTTAGAGGGAAATGCGGTATGGTTGGATACGCCAATGATAGAGATTTTGCAAGTAGCAGGAACAATAGAAAAAAGATTACCGGGAATGCTCAGAATGTATGCTAAATTTGGAATTGATTTGCGCAAGCAACCCATATTGGTATATCCGACCTTGCACTATCAAAATGGGGGCTTGCTGATAGATGCCCAGGGGCAAACAAAAATAGAAAATTTGTTTGTGGCTGGTGAAGCTGTCGGCGGTATCCATGGTAAAAATCGTTTAATGGGCAACTCGCTATTAGATATTATTGTTTTTGGCAGACTGGCTGGCAAAAATGCGGCGCAAAAAAGCAAAACAGTACAGTTAGGAAATCTGACTTTAAAACATATTGATAGTTTTGCCAATGAGTTGAAAAATGCTAATATTTTAAGTGGAAAACCTTCCCCAGTATTATTGCCTAAGTATACACACGGTAGAAAAAGCCGCTAAAAAAAGGACTGCTCCTACCTTTTATTTTTGGGTAGAGCAGTCATTTTTGATTTATCAAAATAATAAAATTTTTGTACTTGCTAATTGTAGATAATTTTTGTATCATTAGTATATAAATATACTTAATGAGAATAAAAATATAGCGGGTTTTTAGAAAACTAGTTAAACTACTCAGTTCAATCTAAAACGCAAACTTATTGAAAAATAAGGACGCAAAGCCGTGGGTCTAAAGATTTTATCTATGACTGCCTGGTTGCATAAGAAATAATATATACAATTATTTTTTATATGACCAGGTTTTTTTATACACTTTTATAAACTTTATCCCAAGAGGAGGTATTTGCAATGAAACAAGGAGTTTCAGTTGCCGCATTTATTACAGTATTATTGGAGATTATGGTTATTTTTCAGCCACCGACAACCTATGCTTATGATAATTCTTTATTGAAATATCAACAAGAAATTCGACAAAAAAGCGAAGACAGTACTGCACCAATTGCGCTTGATGAAAAAGAAACTTTTAAAATGGAGAGTACAAAATTAAAAGAGCAAGTCCAAAACTTACCAACAGATAATATTGAAAAATTTAAAGGAGAACTGGATAAAGCAATTGTAAGTTTGATTTCTAAAAGTTTACCCTTATTGCCAGGAGCAGAAAAAGAAGATGTCAATTATAAAATGACAGAATTTAGAAATAAGATAAATAATGATAAAGATTTATTGCCAGAAGCTGCAAAAAAAAGCTTTATATATGAAACGGAACAAATTCAAAATTTGATTTTGGGAACGCAAAACAAAGCAATTATTAAAAGTAGTGTCAAAACAGAGAATAAAGATATTGACTTAGAAACGTATAATAAGTTACTGCAAGAGTTGAACAATATTGGCAAAGTCAATAATAGTGGTCAGAATAAGTTTAATGTTGGTGGTGAAATAAGGTTTCATTCTAGTGGCAACAGAGGAATAGGCAGACTAAATGATGACCAAGCTGGGTTAAGAACACGTATTGGTATTGATGCCTATCTTGCCAAAGATTGGCGGGCTTATGGTATGTTTGAATTAAAAACTGATATTCACGATTACGATGATGTTGAAGAGTTTAATCGGTTCTATGTTAAGGGTAAATTAGGTAAAACAGGAGTAACAGCTGGAGCTTTTGGTTATTTAATGGCCGAGGGCAATGTATATGATAGTCGTTTTGATGGATTGAAGTTTGAGTTTGGCCAGCAGGTTAAATATGCTTTGGCTTATGGTGAAACTAATTCTAGTAAAGATACTTTTGTAAGTACGGCAAAATATTCAGATTTAGATTATGATTTAGAACTAGGGATATATTCTTATCGAGCAGAGGAAACAGATAGAAAAAATACGATTACCAGTTTAGGGTATAATTATTATTTTAGTAATTTTAGTGTGGGAGCAATGTATTTAAAAAGTAATTGGCAAGATGTTCGTGGTGATGATGATGGTTATGTTTTGGGGATTAAGTATGGTGATTTAAAAACTTTTCGTCCCAAAACTTACGATATTTTTGCTAAATATTATAATCAGGCACAAGGCACATATATTGCGCATGGTATGAATGGTATTGGTACAAGAATGCAAGGGTTCAAAGGGTACGCAGTGGGGACACATTATACTTTAGTAGAAAATGTTGTTCTAGGATTGGAGTATTTTAATTTAGAAGATAAAGTTACTGGGTTGCGAGGAAAAACTTTGTGGGGTAGTGTAACATATTACTTTTAATAAATAAGTAGGTGAAAAACATGCAAGAAAAAAATAAAAAATGGGTTATTGCAATTTTCATAGTCTGTGTAATTGCTTTGATTGGTTTTTTTACGAAGGACTTTTTTACGACAAAAACTGCGGGCGATTCAAATAATATAAATGATCTTCAAAGTGCTTATTCGATAGAAATAGAACAAAAGCAAATTTTGGAAAAGCTTAAAACTAATGTTAGTAAGGCCGAGATTTTTACAACACAAGATAATAAAGAACGTCAAGTGATAATTACCTTTGATGGTTTGACGGATAGCACAACTATCCAGAGAATTTTAGACATATTAAAAAAACACGAAGCAAAGGCTACATTTTTTGTAGATGGAATGCAAAGTGCTGAAAATCCTAGTATTTTGGTAAACATAAAAAATAGTGGTCAAAAAATTGAAAACTATACACTTTTTGGCAGAAGAGCAATGGAGAAACTAACTCAAGAAGAGTTAGTAAAGGATTTTGCAAAGACACAAAAAATAATTAGTGTAAATACTGATAAAACAGCTACTTTTTTGAAATGCAATGACACAATTTATACAGACGAAATATTAAAGGTCGCTAAAGCATGTGGCTTAAATAGTGCTGTAAAAAGCGATGTGTATTTAAATGTCAAACAGCTTAATTCTCCGTCTGGGGCTGATAATTTTGTTAAAACGATAAAGCCAGGAAGTGTCATATCATTAAAACTAAAATTGACAGAGGAAATAGTAAAAAAAGAGCCAGTTAAAACAGAGGCTATGCCGGCTATAGACAAACAGCCGGGATTAAAGCAAATTATAAAGGAAGACGTAGTTTTAGATAAAGCAACGAGTGATGCAGTTGAAAAATTATTAATAGCTTTGAAAAAAGCTAATTATAAAACCGCATATTTGAGCGAAATACCACAAAAAGTCGCAAATAGACAGGTAAAGGCAACTAATATTGAAAGAAACTTTTTGTTCAAAGAACAACTAGATAGAGTGATTGTTTTTTTACAAAATACAATTACTAGCTTAATAAATACTAAAAAGGCATATGCTGGGGAACTAAAACAAGAAGAACTAAAGAATATTTTAACGGTTGAACCAGCATTGGCTTTTACTTTTGGAGAAATTAGTGATGCTAGTAGTTTAGAAATTGTTTTGAATAAATTACAAACATTAGATATTAAAGCTACTTTTTTTGTTACAGAAGTAGAAATGTTAAGGCAACCGGAAAATGTTAAAAGAATAATTAGAGCAGGGCATGAAATTGGTTTAGCTATTAGACCGAAAGATGACGCAAGTGTAGAGCAAGTGCAAGAAATTATAATTAGAACTAAAAAAATGTTAAAAGATAAGTTTGCTTTGGAAACAAACTTAATTAAGCAACCATGGGGGAAGATTTCGGAGAACACAAAAATAGCAATAGCTAGATTGAATTGTAGAATAATTGGACAATCTTTAAATTTAATGCAAATTAAACATCAAAATTATAAGCGGGCAGATGATATTATTGCAGAAGTGTTCAAACCTTCGATGCTGGCTCTTGCCAAGGGAGATATTTTATATTTTCGGATAAATTTTTATAATGAAAAAAATATTATTCCAGATTTAGTAGAAAAAATAAAAATATTAAAAGTAGATAATATAGCTTATAATTATTCTTTTGATAATCCTAAGATAAATAAATTTAATAATTCAAGCTATAAATTAAAAACGGTAGGCTCAATTTTGGCGAACAAGCAGGCGCAATATAGCTTTCCAGTAGAAATTACTAAAGTGCCAGAAAATTTGCGTTCTGATTCCAATAACTTAGTAATTGAAAAAGAAGATTTTCTAGCAGAAGTGAGTAAACGTTATATTGGAAATCGCGATATAACCCCAGATGATCGAATGTTAGGTTTTTCGAAGATGGATGCGAGACGTTTTGATACCACTGGCTATGTAAATACTCAGGAAAATGTAATTTTTTTAACATTTGATGATTGGGGTACAGACGCCTCGATAAATAAATTATTGTATGTACTAAGAAAGCACAAAGTTAAAGCGACATTTTTTGTTTTAACAAATAATGTCTTATTTAATCCAAACTTATTACGTAGTATTGCAATAGAAGGTCACGATATTGCCAGTCATTCAGACAAACACAAAGCAATGGTTGTACGGGATCCACTTACAAAAAAACAAGTGCGAACCTCAACTAAAGAAGAATATTTAAAAGACTACACAGATGCCTACATAAAATTAAGGTCTTTGACTGGAGACATAGTTATAGATGGTAAACCTGTATTAACAAGATTTTTTAGACCACCAACTTTAGCAATCAGCCGCATTGGTTTTGAGGCTTTATTTGAAACTAGCTATACTAATGTTATTTGTGGTTCTGGGAATATGTATGACTATAAGGCCGAAAATGCAGGTCAATTGGTAAATAGATTTAAGGAAGTAATCTATACTCCGGAAGGTAACATCCAAAAAGGAGCTGTTCTTATTTTCCATATGTCAGATGTATGCGCTTATACAGCAGCAGCACTTGATATATTGTTAACTGCTAATGAAGGAAAGGCAGCAAACGATCGGACTAAGTTTAAAGTAGGTAAATTATCAGATTACTTGAATGATAATTATGTACCGGTCGATATTAAAAAATCAATTCCGGTGAACAGATGATGAGTAAACTAAAAAATTAAAAGCTGCTTATAAAGTAATTTATAAGCAAGTCTTGTGAATGGCAGGTTTATTTTATGGATAAATTACTACAAGAACAATTAAAAAACAACGAAGATATTTTGGTGGTATCTAAAAAAGATCGACGGGTTTTGTCAAGAGTGCCAGATAAAGCTGGATACCGTAAAAATTTCGATCGGCGATTAATAAAGGTTCCTGGGAAAAGCGCTGAAGAAACATTTGAAGAAATGATTGGTAAAGAAAATTTGGGGCGACGCTATTTAGTTAATTATCCAGTTAAGGTGGAGTATTATCTTGTTGGTAATAAGCATCTAGACATAACCAGAGCTATAGATATATCTACTACAGGAATATTATTGGAAACTAGTGAGGAATTAGCTGCCGCACTAGATATAGCTACTGATATTAATTTGAAATTTGAAATAACCCCAGGAAGTATGCCAGAAGGTTATGAAATGCAAGTTGATATTTTAGCAAAAGTTATAAGAAGTGCTAAAAGTGAAGATGGGAAAACTTTAGTAGGTTTGGAGTTTACGCAGTCCTTGGCTCAGTACGCTAATAAAAAGAAAAATAGATATTTATTAGGGGTAGCGGCCTTGGCATTGTTCATTGCTACCTTGTGTATTATGTTAATGCGTGCCGAAAGTGTGCTTTATTTCAAATTTAATAAAACTTTGTACACATATAGCATAATTGCAGCAACATTTTTACTTACAAGATATTTGTTTGCTGTGTTTTATCGACCAGTACCAATTGACAAAGAATTTACACCAGGAGTAAGCATCATAATTCCTTGTTTTAACGAAGTGGATTGGATTGAAAGAACCATTGTTAGCTGTATAAATCAAGACTATCCCTTGGAAAAACTTGAAGTTATCGTGGTAGATGACTGCTCAATAGATGGCTCTTATGAAAAGATAAGCGCAGTAATCGAAGAGCTGAAGGAACGAGAGAAACTTTATGATATTGAAAATCGCGTTAGTTATATCAGACAAGAACAAAATGCTGGTAAAAGAGAAGCCATGGGACGGGGCGCTTTATTGGCTAAGCATGATTTATTAGTTTTTGTGGATTCTGATAGTTTTCTAGATCCTTATGCGATAAGAAATATAGTTCAACCATTTAAAGATGCAGATATGGGTGGAGTATCTGGTAGAACAGATGTAGCCAATACCTATACGAATGCTTTAACTAAAATGCAGGCAGTTCGCTATTATATTTCTTTTAGAATAATGAAAGCGGCAGAGAGTTATTTTGATGCTGTTACTTGTCTTTCAGGTCCACTAGCTTGTTATAGAAAAGATTTGGTTCTTAAATACCTTGATCCTTGGCTAGAACAGAAATTTTTTGGCGAACGAGCAACTTTTGGCGATGATCGAAGTATGACGAATTTTATTTTGCGTGAACATCGCACAACTTACCAAGACACAGCAATTTGTAGTACTATTGTTCCCAACACCTATTCTGTTTTTTTAAAGCAACAAATGCGCTGGAAACGTTCTTGGTTGCGAGAATCTTTGATTGCTGCTTCTTTTATGTGGAAAAAAGAGCCGTTTATGGCTTTGTCCTTCTATATGGGGGTGTTGGTACCAATATTTGCACCTTTTATTGTTCTGTATAATTTAATTTACATACCGCTCATGCATAGAGTTTTTCCAGTTACTTTTGTTACAGGAATTTTTTTGATGGCTTTATTAATGAGTATGGCTCAATTACTGTTGAAAAAAAGCACAACTTGGGTTTATGGATTATGGTTTGTTGCTTATTACGAAGCTGTTTTGCTGTGGCAAATGCCAATTGCTTGGTTTACTTTTTGGAAAAACACTTGGGGTACACGCTTAACACCTGCGGATATTGAAGCCAGCATGAAAAAAAAACGCGGAAAGTAAAGAGGGTATGAGATATGAGCTTAGCAAATGAGCAGTTTTCAAAACAAAAAAATCGCAATAAAAAAATACGCGTAATATTTCAAATAATTTTCTTGGCTATTGTAGCTGTAGTTGCTGCCTTAAATCTTACGACATGGCAAGAATATCAAGATGCTAAACATGGGAGTGGCAAGGTTGGCGAAGATCGGGGATTTATAGCGCTGGCTTATTTCGGAGTAGATCGTAGTGGTGATCAGACTTTAATTTCAGTAGAGCGGTTGCAAGAACAACTGCAGGCACTTAAAAATGATGGCTATGTGACAATAACCCAAAAAGATATTGAAGAGTACTATAATTCTGGGAAACTCTTGCCAGAAAAATCAGTATTCCTAATTTTTGAAGATGGGCGTCGAGATACAGCGATTTTTGCAGAAAAAATTTTAGCGGATTTGAATTTCAAAGCAACAATTTTGACATATTCTGAGAAGTTTGCAAAACCAGATCCGAAATTTTTAAAACCTAAGGAATTATTAGCTTTGCAAAAAAGTACTTATTGGGAAATCGGTAGCAATGGGCATCGCTTAGCGTTTATTAATGTGTTTGATAGATACAATAATTATTTAGGTGAATTGAGTTCATTAAAACATTCTATGCTAGCACCTTATTTGGCTAGAAAATATAATCATTATTTAATGGATTATATTAGAGATGCTGATGGGGTACCTAAAGAAAGCTATGAAAAAATGCGAGAACGTATAGCTTATGACTATCAAGCTATGCAGGCTATTTATACTGATTCGCTAGGTTTTGTTCCCGATATGTACATTTTAATGCACTCTAACACGGGAAGTTTTGGCAACAATGATCAAGTGAGTTTAATAAACGAGTATTGGATTAAAAAGCTATTTAAAATGAACTTCAATAGAGAAGGTTTTTCTTTAAACAAGCGCAATAGTAGCGTCTATGATTTAACCAGAATACAACCGCAAGCTTATTGGTATACCAATCATCTGTTAATGCGGCTTAATTATGACAACGAACAGAAGTTAGCTTTTGTAACAGGCGATTTAGAGAGACATGCGGAGTGGGAAGTTTTAAAAGGAGCTCTTGAAGCCAAACCAGAAAAACTCATTGTGACCTCACAACCTTTAACAAATGGTTTAATTAAGCTTAAGAATAGTAAATATTTTTTCAATAATAAAATAAATCTTGAGTTAACTGGGAATAAATTAGGTGCACAAACTATTTATTTACGAGCTGATGAAAAACTAGAAAATTATTTAGCTATTAGCATTGTAAATAATATGCTGTATGTAAGGGAGAAACTTAAAAATGTAGAGCGTGAGATATATAAACTAAATTTAGATAAACATGATGGTAAACAGCCAATTTCAGTTGCGGAAGATAGAGCTGCTGCAGAAAAAAGGACTTTAGAAACTTTTATAAAATACGCAGATTCTGCTAAGCAAGCTACAATTTACACGGAAAAATTAAAAGATAAAATGTTGGATAAACCAGCTAAAGTGGCTGAAGGAGCAGTAGAATATCAAGCACCTTTAAGTGCTAGTGCTGCTGGTAAACGTAAACTGTTTATTGATATTAAAGATGATAAATTAAGCTTGAATGTGGATGATAAAGAAGTTGCGAAAAATATAGAAATTAAGAATCTAAATGTGGGTTATCTATATTTAGAGAGTTCTTGGGGTGCTAATGCTTGGAGTCAAAGAAATTTGGCGGATGATGTTTATGATGGAGTGTTTGAAAAATTAAAAATAACTGAAAACGCAGGAAAAGCAAAAGAAACGGTTTTATTTGATAGTAATTTAAGCGGTTTTGAAAAAATAAAATATACAGCAACTAAGTTTTGGAACAAGATAATCAGTTGGTTTGTAGTAAATATGTAGATGAGGTGGAAGTTTGTATATAAGAAAAAACAAAATAGCTAGACTCAGTATTTTGGTTGCATTAGTTTTTATGCTAACTGGCTGCAATTATGGCGAAAATATGGTTATAACAGCAGATACTAAGGTTTCTACTTGGATTGCGTATTGGGATTTGGAATCAGGTAGAAGTGAGCTGAAAAAAGTAAACAATAAAATAAATAAATTGAGTCATTTTGCGGCCTATTTTGATGTGCAGGGTAAATTGTTTGTTCCGGAAAACTTACAAGAACAATCTAAAGCGATAGTTAAGAGTAATAAAAAACTGGAAAACTATTTAACTATTGTTAATGATAGAGAAAAAGCAGATGGTTCTATTAGCTTAAAAGATACAGAGATTTTAAAAAATATTTTTGCTGATGAACGAAAAATGGATGCTCATATTGATGAAATCGTTAATATGACTAAAAAGCTTGGTTATCAGGGAATTGAACTTGATTATGAGCAAATTTGGAAAGATGCAGATCTAGGGGATAATTTTACTCGTTTTGTAAATAGATTGTTCGTGCAAGCGCTAAAAAATAATTTAAAGCTACGAGTTGTATTAGAACCTAGTACTAAATTTACTCATTTGGGATTTAGTAGTGGCCCTGAATACGTGGTAATGTTATATAATTTATATGGCATACATAGCGAACCAGGACCAAAAGCCGACAAGAATTTTATAAATAATACTTTGAAAAAAATGCAAAAATTACCAGGTGAAAAAACAATTGCTTTTGCTACTGGTGGTTGTATCTGGTCGAATGATGGTAAAAAAAGATTTATTACAGAAATACAAGCGGTTAAACTTGCTAAAAAACACAGTGCCGAGGTATTACGAAATTCTGCTAGCCAAGCACTAAACTTTGAATATTTAGATGAAAATGGTGTAGGGCAAACGGTATGGTATGCTGATTCTGAAACACTAAAATATTGGATGAGTGTTGCTAAAAAACTAGGTTATACTAATTTTAGTATCTGGCGATTAGGTGGCAATGTTGACATAAAGAAGATATTTTAGTTGAATTATTATTGCAGAATATTTTATAGAGAAATAAATTTTGGCAAAATAGTGGAAACATTATGACGCAAAACTATAGGGTCTTTAAAATGACAGCCAGTTGTAGATTAACAACGGCTGTCATTTTATTTAATTTAATTGGCGAATTAAGAGGTGATAGTTATTATCGGTAAAGATATAACGGAAAAAGTTAAAAAACATATAAAATATTTGCTGATAATTTTGACTTTGTTAGATATTATTTTTTCAAGTGTATATGTATACAAACGAATGAATGCTAAACTATGGGCAGATAATAAATTTATTAACTTTGCAGTAGTCAGAGAACTAAAAGAATATCAGAAATTGCTGGAAGCACTAACTATTGATCATGAAAAAAATCAGATCGATAAAACCACAGAAAGAGTGCGTGCTTGGACAGGAATTTATAAAGATAAATTTCATATAATTGATATAGGGATATTAGATGGGCAAAATAACAATAAAGAAATTTTTTACAATGATTTTTTGCATGTAGGAAAAATTACCTTAGGTAATAGTAGAAATTGGGGTATTACTGAAGTTAGTTGGAACGCAGATAGTAATCGTTATGTTTATGCAATGTGGAATAAATTAGGAGAAAAGCAGGGGCAGGAAGAACTGCTGTACTTTGTTTTGCCATTTGAAAATATTCAGAACATATTAAGGGCGTATTATCAAGAAGATGAAAGCTATTCGTTAATAATTCAGGAAAATCGCAAAATAGTTGCACATAGCTATAAAGATGAGTATTTGAATAGTAATGCTAAAAAGCATGGCGAAAAAATAATTGGATATTCACAAGATGAATTTGAAAAACGTTATAATAATGGCGAAATAATTCCGTTCTTATCATATTCAAAGGCTAAAGGTGTGTTTTACTGGAATGTCTATAGTTGGATAGAAAATACAAATTGGTTGCTGCTTAGTAGGGTTAATTTAAATAACTATTTATTGGCATTATTAATGTTGTTTGCTTTGAAAATTAGTATATTTGTTTGGATAACAAAAAAAATCATGAAGCTACTAAATAAAAAAATATATAAAAATACTTGTTGTGTAGACTCGATGCTTATAAAAAGCAAAAAGATAATTTGTAATAATGACAGTCAAGAAAATATTGATAAACTTTTGAAATATTCAGTAGGGGGAATGATTGATAAACAGACAGGAGCTTTAAGAAGGGATATATTTTTAAGTAAAGTACAAGAAAAAATAGTTAACACAAAAACCCAATCATATTTATTCTTTATTGACATGGATAATTTAAAATTAATCAATGACTCCTTGGGCCATAACTATGGGGATTTGATAATAAATTTATTTTATAAAAAAATACGTAATTTTTTTCATAAACAAGATGTTTTGATAGGTAGATTTGGTGGTGATGAATTTTTATTGTATCTGCACGACTTACCAAAGGCAGAACTATTAGTTTTACTGAAAGATATAAATGCTAATTTAAGGGGGCGGAGAAAAGGAATAGTTTATTCCGCTAGTATTGGCATAGCTATTTATCCTGAACACTCTAGAGACTTAAAAGAACTATTAAGTTTAGCTGATCAAGCTTTATACAAGGCTAAAGAAGACGGGAAAGGTACTTATAGCATATATAAATTTGTTGGAAAATAAATATAGCAAGAAAGTAAAAAAAATGATATAATTTTCGCTGTGCTAAAAATAGAATAGCCATAAAGTTCGGAGTTTTGCCTTTGCACCCTCCGTAAAAAAGAAAGAGGAGTAACTTAAATATGGAAAAAAATAAAAACTTACAACGCTATTCAGTAATTAAAGACAAAAACCCGCGGGAAATAGTATTACTACGGGGGCGAGGATGTTTTTGGAAAAAATGTGCTTTTTGTGATTATCATTTAGACAGTAGTGGGGATTTGCTGGCTAACTTCGAACTTAACAAAGAAGCCTTGGACTTAGTTACAGGTGAATTTGGCGTGCTAGAAATTGTAAATTCAGGTAGTATTTTTGAATTAGACCAAGCGACAATGGATTTAATAAAAACAATTTGCCAAAATAAAAAAATTAAACAATTGCATTGTGAAGCGCATTATGCTTATCATCAGCAGATAGCAAAATTAAAGGCTGAGTTTAAAAGTAGTGGTATAAATTTAAAAATGAAAATTGGGATAGAAACTTTTGATATTAATTTTCGAGAAAATGTTTTATTAAAAGGACTAGGCGATAGTTCGCCCCAACAAATAAGTAATTATTTTGAAGAATGTTGCCTCTTAGTCGGAATTAAGGGTCAAAGTATACAGAGCATTTTAAATGATATAGAATGTGCCTTATTGCATTTTGAGCGGGTTTGTGTTAATGTTTTTCGAATGAATACAACAGCTCTTAGACCTGATTATGAATTAAGAGCTAAATTTATTGCGGAAATTTATCCGCGCTATAAAAATAACCCCAAAATAGACATTTTGCTAGATAATACTGATTTTGGGGTAGGGGAGGTATTAGCTAGTGAGTAATGAAGTATTATTGATTATTAACTTACTGGTTGTATACAGCGCGGTACTGGTGTTTTATAAGCTGTTTGGCAGTAAAGGCTTATTATGTTGGACGGTATTTGCAACTATTGCAGCGAATATCGAGGTATTGATTTTGATAAAAGCTTATGGAATGGAACAAACCCTAGGAAATATTTTGTTTGCCTCAACTTTTATAGTTACTGATATTTTAAGTGAAGTACAAGGTAAGAAAAAAGCTAATGAAGCGGTGAATATTGGGATAATAGTCTCGGCAATGTTTATTGTAGTCAGTCAAATCTGGCTAAACTATTTGCCTAGTGAAAATGACCAAATATTTCCGCATATGCAGGCGGTATTTTCTAATACTCCCCGAGTGATGTTTGCGGGATTGTTGGTATACGCTGTGGTGCAAAGATTTGATGTATGGCTTTATCATAAAGTTTGGCAAAAAACAACTGATAGGTATGGGTGTAAAAATAAATTTTTGTGGTTTAGAAATAATGCTTCTACTTTAATTTCACAACTTTTAAATACGGTTTTATTTACTATAGCAGCTTTTTATGGAGTTTATGAAACAGCAGTATTAGTAGATATTATCTATACAAGCTATATAATTTTCATTGTTACCAGTATTACAGACACCCCAGTGGTTTATTGGGCTAGAAAAATTCAGCCCCCAGATAAATAAAAAAAGTTAGTTTTGAATAACTTGTGTGTTGACACTAATTAAAAGCTAACGTATAATTAATAACTGGTTAGGCAAAGCTAACCAGTTATTAATTATTTACGAACTGAGTTTTACAAGCTTGATTTAAAGTTGCAATTATAATACAAAATAAAAAAATTCAAGTTTGGAGATAATGCTACTACTAATATTTATTAGGGAAAATTAAATAAGTAGTTTATTTTTTTACACGAAGTTAGTATTAACTAACTAAGGAGCGGTTTAAAAAACTAAACAGAAAGGACTGGTGAACTTGAACTTGTCTTGGAATAAAGCTTTGAGCTTGTCGATGCTAATACATATTCTAACTCTAGTGTTGTTGCTCCTAGTAGGAGATGGATTAGCCAAAGATAAAGTGCCAGAATATCAGGTTAGAATTAACTTGCAAAATTCAAAAACATTTTCAGCAAATAATTTAAATACAAATGCCAATCTAGAAACTGTTCGAAATACAAACAATAATAAAAATAGTACAAATGACATGGTAGCACAAAAGGTTACAAGTAGCAACTTTACACAGTCACAACTTGAGCAACAAACTAATTTAGTTGGGCATAAAGAAAGTGGGAGTTTGGCTACTAATTTAGCAATTGTGAATAACTCAGTCCTAAATCAAGAAGATAAGAGTCCAGGCACAGTAACTGCTAGCAAACAAGAATTTACTAGTATTAACCTAGATGGATTTTTAGATGTACTAGAACGGCATAAAAAATATCCTTATTTGGCGAGTAAGCGAGGAGTTGAGGGGACGGTCACTGTCTTAATGAAATTAGACCCCCAAGGGAATTTATTATCGGCAATTATTGAAGATTCTTCCGGCAGTGAACTTTTAGATAAAGCTGCTTTAAAATCTATACAAGCCTCGTGTCCTTATCAACATGGAACTGGCGGTTATGTGCAAGCTAGTGTACCGATTGTATATCGGTTGTTAAATTAAGTTTGGCTGAGGACACTAAAAGACATTTTAAGAACGGTTAAATTTCTGCAATAACAAGTAGCAGAGAAAATATCTATGCTTATATTAAGGAGGATTTAGTTTTGCCCAAATATTTACGCTATATAATAATTATCTTTGCCTTAGTGGCGATTAGTCTTACAATTTTTTTAGCGACCCATAGTGAAGGCAAAATTTTTGCCAAAAAGGCGGTAGATAAACGCCTAGTTACGGATAGTATCGGTAGACAATTGCAAATACCACAACATCCCCAAAGAGTAGTGGCTTTAAATGCTTCGAATTTGGAATTATATTATGCTGCTGGTGGAACGGTGGTAGGAAAACCTTTAAGTAGTGCCTTGCCTTTGGAATTAGTTAAGGCAACGCAAGAGGTTCCAGCCGTGGGAATTATTCATAGTCCAGATGTTGAAAAAATCTTAGCTTTAAAACCAGATTTAGTTTTGGGGATAGATATTCCCTTTCATCATAATCTAATTGATATTTTAGCTAAGGCTGATATTCCCATAATTATAAACTCATTAGATAAGTATGAAGATGTTTTGCAAACTTTAGATTTTTATGGGGAATTGACTAATAAAAAAAGTTTAGCTGCCCAGAAAAAGCAAGCGATAGAAACACAGTATCAACAAATTTTAGCTCAAATACAGGGAGAAAAAGTGCCTAAAAGTTTAATAATATGGGGTTCGCCCGCTAGTTTCAGTATGGCAACTAATAAAAGTTTTAGCGGCGATCTGGTTAATCGTTTAGGTGGTGGTAATATTGCTGATGCAGAAAACAAGCTAAATACAGCTTTTGTGCCGCTAAGTATGGAATACATTACAGCTAAAGATCCAGAGGTTATTTTTTTGATAACACATGGGAGTGAAGAAAAAGTACTAGCAAAGTTCCGGCAAGAATTATCAACAAATCCTATTTGGCAAAATATTAGTGCTGTAAAAAATACTCGAGTCTATCAATTACCAGCTCCTTTGTTCTCGGTAAATCCAGGCACACAAGTTGGGGAGTCGTTACAAATTATTGCTAATTACTTATACACAAAGGAGAAAAAATAAATGTTTCCACAAGCTGTTCAACAGGATAAGCGTAGTAAACAGAGAATTGCCGCCATCATTTTAGGAATTGTTTGTTTAATTGCGGCGCTAATTTTTGGCGTTGTTCAAGGTTCGGTAAAATTTTCAGTGTCTGAAATTTATCAAAGCATTTTAGCACCGCTAGATAGCGAATCTTATCGGATTATTTATCACTTAAGAATTCCGCGCGTTATAACTGCGGCTTTAGTAGGTTCTAATTTAGCCCTAGCAGGGTGCATTTTACAGGGAGTATTACGTAATCCCTTAGCTGATCCAGGTATAATTGGAGTTTCTTCAGGGGCTGGCTTAGCGGCAATGCTAATTATGATTTTATTGCCAGAATATACAGGCTTAATTCCTATTGCTGCTTTTGTGGGGGCGTTAGTTGCAACCTGTGTAGTATTTGCGTTGTCATGGGAACGAGGCATAAATCCGTTGCGGTTAATTTTAGCCGGGGTGGCAATTGCCGCTTTTTTTGGCGGGGGAATGAGTGCCTTGATGGTGTTTTTCTCAGATCGCGTTCAAGGTACGGTTAATTGGATGGCTGGTGGTTTTCAAGGACGGAGTTGGGAACATGTAAAAATGATTTTGCCCTATAGTGCAGTGGGGATTGTTGGTGTTTTAGCATCCTATAGATATTTAAATGCTTTGCAATTAGGTGATGAAGTTGCTAAAGGGCTGGGTGTTAAAGTTGAACGAGCTAGAATAATTTTAATTATCTTAGCAGCTTTACTAGCCGCTTCAGCTGTGAGTGTAGCTGGCTTATTAGGGTTTGTGGGTTTGATTATTCCCCATATTATGCGTTTAATTGTGGGCTCTGACTTTGAATATCTGTTACCAACGTCAATGTTTTTTGGAGCGGTACTGGTAGTTGTGGCTGATACAGTTGCTAGAACAGTATTTAGTCCCATAGAAATTCCTGTAGGAATTTTTATGGCCTTTCTAGGAGCACCGTTTTTTCTATATTTGTTAAAAAGGAAGATGCATAGATGAAAACATTGAGCGTAGCTTTACAGCAAGTTAAACTGCAATACGCAGATGAAATTATTGTAGAGGACTTGTCCATAGATTTTGATAAACCCGAAATAGTAAGTATTATTGGTGCTAATGGTTCGGGCAAGTCTACCATTTTAAAGGCCTTGGGCAGGATTTTGCAACCGTCTAAGGGCAATGTGATTTTTGATGGTAAATTGTTACAGGATTTATCGACTAAAGAAGTAGCTAAGCAGTTAGCAATTTTACCACAAGCTGCCCAAGCTCCAGGTGATATGACGGTTAGAGATTTGGTGGCGTGTGGCCGGTTGCCATATCAAGGCTTGTTTACAGAAATAAGCACTACAGATGCGGCAGCAATTGCTGAGGCAATACAGCTAACTAATCTAGAAGATTTGGCACATCGACGCTTAGATATGCTTTCAGGAGGAGAGCGGCAGCGGGCTTGGTTAGCGATGACCATCGCGCAAAAACCAAAAGTGCTATTATTAGATGAGCCGACTACTTACTTAGATGTACAGCATCAATTTGAACTTATGCAATTAGTACAGCACTTACATAGCCAAATGAAAATTACGGTAATTATGGTATTGCATGATTTAAATCACGCGGCAAGATTTAGTCATCGTTTAATTGGTTTGAAAAAAGGTCGGATAATTGCCGATGGCAGTGTTGAAGAAGTTTTTAAAACTGAGGTTTTAGAAGAATTATATAATGTGAAGATGTTAGTTATGAAACTAAAACAAGCTGAAACAGAGTATTTAGCCTGTTTTCCATATAAAAATATTTAGAGGTGAAGCAGATGAAAACATTAGTAGTATATTCATCCTTAACGGGCAATACCAAGCAGGTAGCCCAGGCAATTTTTAAATCATTGCCCGAAGGGACAAAGTTAGTTGCAGTTGAAGATTTATCAACAAATTTAACGGATTATGATTTGGTTTTTGTAGGTTTTTGGGTTGATCGTGGTACGGCAGATAAAAAAGCCGCTAATTTATTAGCTCAGTTACCTAATAAAAAAGTAGCTTTATTTGCTACTTTAGGAGCTTATCCAGATTCAGAGCATGCTCAAAATAGTCTAGATAATGCAGCCGCACTTTTACCAGAGGGCAGTGTGGTAGTAAATAGCTTTATTTGCCAAGGAAAAATAGCTAAAAGTCTTGCAGAAAGTTTTAAAAAGTATCCGGCTGGACATCCCCATGCCATGACGCCAGAACGCATTGCTAAACATCAAGAAGCCAGCAAGCATCCCGATGAACAAGATTTTAAAAAAGCTGCGGAATTTGCTAAGCAGACCTATGCTTTAGTAAAAGGGACAATTAATGAGTAAGTTGGAAAAAATATTTGCCAATTTACCGAAAGCACAGGTTGCTTTACAACTCGGAAATAATGTTGGGGATGCGTTAACTCAGGCTTTTGCACAAAAAAGAGTAGTACATCCTAAAGGTTATTCTAAAACCTTATCGCCACTAGAAGTACAAAACACTTGGCAAAAAATTGTAGCAAACAAGGAATTACAGCTTAAGCAACGTACAGCCTACATCCATATCCCTTTTTGTAAAACCAAGTGCTTATATTGCGGATTTTTTCAAAACTATAGCAATAAAAACTTAGAAGATTTGTATGTTGAAAAACTTTGTAAAGAAATTAAGCTTGCGGAAACAGCAAGCTATTTGCAACAAGGTAAAATAAATGCCGTATTTTTGGGTGGGGGTACGCCGAGTGTTTTAGATAAGGATAATATAAAAAAAATCTTGCATACTTTAAAAAAATCTTTGCCCTTAGCAAACGATTGCGAAATAACCTTAGAAGCCAGAGTAAATGATTTACAGGCAGAAAAAATAGAAGCTTGGCTAGAAAATGGTGTAAATAGAGTTTCGATTGGAGTTCAAACTTTTGATACAGAAATTCGACAAAGTATTGGTAGAATAGATGATAAACAGACAATTCTACGGAGCTTAGAGTTGCTTGCTAGTTATAATCAAGCCGCTGTAATTATAGATTTGATGTATGGCTTGCCAGGGCAAACTTTAAAAATTTGGCAAGAAGACTTAGAGTTATTGCAATCAACTAAAATTGATGGCATGGATTTATATCAACTAAATGTCTATGAACATAGTGATTTGAAAAAGAAAATTGCGGCTGGTGAAATTCAACCGGCGGCTACAACTGTGCAGCAGGCAGAAATGTTTGCTTTTGCTTATGAATGGCTTGAAAAACGTCCTTTTAGGCGGTTAAGTAATTGTCATTGGGCAAAAACAAATCGAGAACGCAGTTTATATAATACTTTAAATAAACAAGGTGCAGAAACGCTACCTTTTGGTGCTGGTGCTGGTGGTAAACTGGCAGGCTACAGTTGTATGCTCCACCGTGATTTAAATAGCTATCTTCAGGCTGTAGAAAATTGCAACAAGCCAATTATGAGTTTGAGTAGACAGTCAGAGTTACAAGATTTATATAGTGCCGTATTACATCAATTAGAACAAGGTTATTTGGATATTGCTGTTTTAGAAAGTTGTGGAGACAAGCGGCTACAAGAACTTTTATGGCTACTTGATATTTGGGAGAAACGTGGTTTAGTTAAAAATAACGGGGTGTTATTTTGCCTAACAATAGCAGGGCAATTTTGGAAAATAAATATTGCGCAAACTATTATTGAAAGTATTCATAGTTTATATACCGGAGAAACGCAGTTTAGTTTTCAAAAAATTGCTGCACAAGGATAAATTGCTAATAAAATGGTGCTTATAACATAGCGCATAAGTAGTAATGCTTACTAAAGGTTTATTTTTTCATAAAGAAAGCAGAATTTATAACTTTATAATACGAGGAGTAGATATCATTGAATAACAGAAAATATAAGATTTTAGCCTCCCTATTAGCTTTTTCGGCCTGGGCAATGCCCGTATTTGCCGAAGAAAAATCCGCTACAGATTATGATCTAAAAACGCGCGAGGTAGTTGTAACGGCTACAAGAACCGAGCAGGAAATAAAAGAAATTCCAAATGCAGTAGAGGTAATAACAGCCGCTGATATAAAAAAATTAGGCGCAGAAAAGGTGACAGCGGCTCTAAGACGTGCTACAAGCATTAATCTATCTAAAGCAGCTATGGCGGGTAATCAAGTCTCAATTCGTGGCATGGATAGTGCTCATACTCTGATTTTAGTTGATGGCAAGCGAATAGCTGGTGAAGATGCCTCTTCCACGTCCAATGTTTACGAGTTAAATAGAATTAATTTAGATAATATAGAAAGAATTGAAATTATTCGTGGTCCTGGGAGCTCTTTATATGGTTCTGATGCTTTGGGCGGCGTAATAAATGTTATTACTAAACGATCAACTAAACAACAGACGACGCAAAGCTTTGTATTTGGCTCAGAAGAATCTAGTACTTCCACGCGCTTTGATTTTGGTAAACAAGGTAAATTAGCGGTAAGTGCGGATATACGTTTTACAGATGTCCGTAAAAAAGATGAGGCACTTTCAACTAATACGAATATGTTTGGCGATAAATCTTACTTTAATATAAGCGCTGACTATGAGTTAGATAAAAATAAAAAACTAGTTTTAGATTTAGAATATATGGAAGAAAATCAAAAAACTTACTACCAAGATGCTGGAACTTCTTCGATAAATCAAAAAGAATGGTTTGATAATGAGCGCTATGGTTATAGTTTAGCCTATAAGGGCAAGACAACAAAAGGGGACTATGAATTACGAACTTATTTTAATAGACTTAAAAAAGAGTCACGTAAAACCAATAAAAATGTTTGGGCAGATTTCGATCATGCTAAATACGACACTTGGGTTGTAGAGGGCCGCAATAGTATGCAGGTTGCCGAAAATCACTTATTAACTTTTGGTAGCGAGTATCGACAATATAGTTATAAAGGTACTAGGTTAGGTGAAGGCGCCGATAATGTATATACAGATAATTATTTAGGCCTAGCTAAAAAGGGCTCGGAAAAAACAATCAATTCTAAAGCTATTTATCTGCAAGATGAATGGGTAGTAAACGAGCGGCTATTGTTTACGCCTTCTTTTAGATTAGATGAACATAGTAGCTTTGGTTCTAATTTTAGTCCTAAAGCGGGGGCGACTTATAAATTTTCGGATAATTCCCGCTTTAAAACAAGCTATGGGAAAGGATTTAGAGCGCCAACGATTAGCTTGTTATATATGGATATGCGCAGAAAGATGGGCAGTAAAACTGTAACGGTACTCGGCAACCCTAATTTGCAACCAGAAGAAACTACTTCATTTGAATTTAGCTTAGAAGCGGAACGCGATAATAATTGGGCTAAAATTAGTTATTTTAATAATGATGTTACCAATTTAATTTCCACAGAAAGACTAGCTACGACTCCAACAGAAACCAAAAGTCGTTATATTAATATAAATAAAGCGCAAATTAATGGAATCGAAACAGAAATAGGGCGTAAGTTGAATAAAAATTTCAGTGTGAAACTGACGAATACTTATTTGGATGCTACCGATAAAAATACGGGTGCTAGACTTACGGATCGCGCTAAAAATATCAGCAGCTTGCAGCTAGAATATACTGATAATACGGCAAAGCCTCTAAGTATTACGCTTTGGCAAGAATGGTTGAATGATTACAACTATATTCCTACAGGTGCGACAAAAGCGCAAGACTTTAACTATTCAAGCTTGAATTTGGCAGTTCACAAAACTTGGAATAAGTCTTTTAGCTCTTATGTGGGGATAGATAATATCTTCAATAATAAAGTAGATGAGTTAAATGTTGACGGACGAGTTTGGCGATTAGGTTTAGAAATGAAATTATAAAATTAATTATAAAGATACAGGAAAACTCAGTTTTCCTGTATCTTTATAATTAATTTAGAGTTTTTATAAAAAATTTAACAAAGAAATTATTCTTGACAGGTTAAAATCTTAAAGTATAATGATAGTGATATCTTTTTGGTATTAGATTATTTATGGGGGGGCAAAATATTGAAAAAACTAAGTTGGAAATTTGCTGTGGTTTGTACAACAATAATGCTGGTAACTACTGCGTTATTAGGATTTTATGCTGTAAGTAATATGCAAGATTTATTAACTGCGATAGCTAAAAAAACAGTTAAACATGATATTAGCTTTGCGCAAGAACATATTGATACAAAACTACCAGGTGCTTGGCAGGTAAAAGGTGATAAGTTGTTTAAGGGGAATGTCCTAATTAATGATAATGCTAGTATTGTTGATGAAATAAAAACTACTACAGAAAATGATGTAACAATATTTTTATTTGATACTAGGGTCGCGACAAGTGTAAAAGATGCTCAAGGTAAAAGAGCAATTGGTACAAAGGCTAGTAATGAGGTCGTGGAAAGAGTTTTAAATAACAAAGCTGTTTTTGAAGGTAAAGCTAGTGTTGTAGGTGTTGAAAACGAGGCGATATATAAGCCGATAGTAGATGCTCAAGGACAGGTTGTAGGCATATTGTTTATGGGTACGCCAACACCTTTTAAGACGGAAATAGCTAGTTTTGCTAAAAATATAAGTATTTTTATTGTTTTAGCGGTGCTATTAGCAATTGGCGTAATAATATTTGTTTCTAAAAAAATAACAGCAACCATTGAAGCTTTAGTTAAGAGTGCGGAATTAATAGCCAAGGGTGATTTAAGAGTAAAAGTAAGCAGCAATAGTAAAGATGAAGTTGGTCAATTGGCCCAGGCTATGCAAACAATGGTGGGCGATATCCAAAAAGTAATTGCTACCATTCAACATAGTAGTGATTTAGTAGAAAACTCTTCTAAACAACTGAGCACCAATGCCATGGAAGCGGCTGAAGTCTCTTCTCAAGTAGCGAATTCCATTTGTGAGGTATCAAGCGATGCGGAGTGTCAATCTAGTGCTATTTCAGTGGTCAAGGAAGTTGTAGAGCAAACAGCTCTAGATATTGAAAACACTATGGATACAGCTAATAAAGCTAGAGAAAATGCCAATCAAGCTACTTTAAATGCGAAAAACGGGAGCCAGGCCATTGATACTGTGGTAAAACAAATGGCCAGCATTAGCAAAACTGTAGTTTTTTCGGCAAATGCAGTTAATGATTTGGGTGAACGTTCTCAAGAAATTGGCAAGATTGTCGATACGATATCTAGTATTGCTAGCCAAACAAATTTACTTGCTTTAAATGCAGCCATTGAAGCTGCTAGAGCAGGTGAACATGGACGGGGTTTTGCTGTTGTAGCTGAGGAAGTTAGAAAATTAGCGGAACAGTCAGCCTTAGCTTCTAAGGATATTGTAGACTTAATTACTATTATTCAACGGGATACAACTCAAGCAGTTCAAGCAATAAGTGCTGGCAAAGCAGAGGTAGAAACTGGTTCCGCAGTTGTTAATAATGCTGGGAAGGCTTTTGCGGAAATTTATCAGCAAATACAAGCAGTTAATAATCAAACACAAGAAATAAGTACTTTGGTAGGAAATATGTTTCAAGGCAATAGTAAAATTTTAGTTGCAATTGAGGATATTAATAATTCGGGGAAAAATGTAGCCGTGCAATCGCAAAATGTTTCAGCGGCGACGCAGGAACTATCAGCTACGATGGAAGAAATCGCTTCTTCAACGGATATTTTAGCTGGTTTGGCCGTTAACCTGAAATCAGAAACTAGTAAATTTAAAATTTAATAAAAAATAAAGTAGCTTATACAATGGCTTTTTGATATGCTTCCTTCTAGGTAGACAAGTAAAATAATAGAAACTTGTTGCTTAGGAGGGAGCATATCAGTTTGTGTGAGCTACTTTATTTAGTTAAAAATATTAACAGATTTTAAGTAAATTATTAAAAAATGAACATTGTAAAGTATAACTCTACAATGTTCATTAGTAAATCATATTTTAGTTTGTTATTTATAGATAAGGAGCTTAGCGGTCGAAAGTTGAATTACATCATGCCGCCCATACCACCCATGCCACCCATTGGCGGCATAGCAGGTTCGTTTTTGCTAGGCATATCTGCTACGATACTCTCAGTAGTTAAAACCATAGCTGCAATGCTAGCTGCGTTTTGTAAAGCTGAACGAGTAACTTTAGTTGGATCTACAATACCAGCAGCCAACATATCTACATACTCTTCAGTTAAAGCATTAAAACCGATACCTTTAGCAGCGCGTTTTACATTTTCTACAACTACTGAGCCTTCTAATCCAGCATTATTAGCTATTTGACGCACAGGTTCTTCAATTGCACGTTTAACTAGTTCTACACCAGTTTTTTCGTCGCCAGTAACATCAATAGCATCTAAAGCGCTTTGGATTTGAATAAAGCTAGTACCACCACCAGCAACAATACCTTCTTCTACAGCAGCGCGAGTTGCATTTAGAGCATCTTCAATGCGTAATTTGCGATCTTTCATCTCTACTTCAGTTGCAGCACCAACTTTAATAACAGCAACACCACCAGCCATTTTAGCTAGGCGCTCTTGTAGTTTTTCGCGATCAAAATCAGAAGTTGTTTCTTCGATTTGTGCGCGCACTTGAGCAACACGAGCTTTAATGTCATCTTTATTACCATTTCCATCTACAATAGTAGTTATTTCTTTAGTTACGCGAACTTGAGCAGCGCGGCCTAAATCTTCCATTTGTACACTATCTAATTTACGACCTAATTCTTCGCTAACTACAGTTGCACCAGTTAAGATAGCAATATCTTCTAACATTGCTTTACGACGGTCACCAAAGCCAGGAGCTTTAACGGCAACGGCTTTAAACGTACCACGCAATTTATTAACGACCAAAGTAGCTAATGCTTCGCCTTCAACATCTTCAGCAATAATCAATAGCTCTTTACCTTGTTGAACCACTTTCTCTAATACTGGTAAGAGATCTTGGATCATGGTGATTTTTCTATCAGTGATTAAAATATATGGATCAGAAAGAACTGCTTCCATTTTGTCAGCATCGGTAGACATATAAGGCGAAATATAGCCGCGATCAAATTGCATACCTTCTACGACTTCCATCGCAGTTTCCATAGTTTTAGATTCTTCAATAGTGATAACGCCATCTTTACCAACTTTATCCATCGCGTCTGCAATAAGTTGGCCAACTTCTTCATCAGCAGCAGAAATTGAAGCTACTTGAGCAATTGCTTGCTTATCTTCAACTTTAGAAGATATTTTTTTCAATTCACTTACTAAAACATTTACTGCTTTTTGAATACCTTTTTTTACAATCATAGGATTAGCACCAGCAGCTACGTTTTTCATGCCTTCACGTACCATGGCTTGAGCTAACAAAGTAGCAGTGGTAGTACCGTCACCAGCGATATCGTTGGTTTTAGTAGCTACTTCTTTTACAAGTTGAGCGCCCATATTTTCAAAAGCGTCTTCTAGTTCAATATCGCGGGCAATTGTTACACCATCATTTGTGATTGTCGGTGCACCAAATTTTTTCTCTAAAACAACATTGCGGCCTTTAGGACCAAGTGTAACTTTTACAGTATTTGCTAGTGCATTAACGCCACGCTCCAAAGCACGACGTGCATCTTCGTTGAATAAAATTTGTTTAGCCATTGATAAATTACCTCCATTTAATGTAATGCTTATTTATTAAAATTAAAGTTGTTATTGAATTACAGCAAGAATGTCTTTTTCAGATACAATTAAGTATTCTTGATTATTGCATTTAAACTCTGTACCAGAATATTTAGCAAAAACTACTTTATCATTTACTTTAACATCTGGTGTCACACGACTACCATTGTCAAGGATGCGTCCAGCACCTACAGCAATTACTACTCCTTCTTGAGGTTTCTCTTGGGCTGTACCAGGTAAAACGATACCGCTTTTAGTAACTTCTTCTTTAGCAACTACTTGAATTATTATTTTGTCAGCTAGTGGTTTTAACATTTTTCAATAATCCCCCTTAATATGTAAAACTTTATTTTGTTAGCACTCATTATTACTGAGTGCTAAGTATGTTTATATAATATATAATTTTGCTAAAAAAATCAAGTATTTTTTTTCTGGTTTTCAAAAGATTTTATAATTGCTAGCGATACTTCTCTGAGAGTTTTTCGCTTAACCATACAGTATTGTTGTAACTTTTTATAAGCTACGTCTTCGGTTAAATTATGCACTTGCATAAGGATACCCTTGGCTTTTTCGACAATTTTGCGAACTTCAATGGTATCTTTCAATTTATCGATTTCGTCTTCCAAATTTTTAATTTCTAGAAATCGAGATATGGCAATTTCAATAGCGGGAAATAGTTGTTCTTCTTTCAGCGGTTTAACGAGGTAAGCGAGGACTCCAGAGTTTTTCGCAGATTCAACAATTTCTTTTTGACTATAAGCAGTCAGTAATAAAACAGGAGCAATTTTTTCAGTTGTTAATATTTTAGAAGCTGCAATCCCGTCAAGAATTGGCATTTTAATATCCATTATTACTAAGTCGGGGTGTAATTTGCGTGCAAGTTCAACGGCTTGTTGTCCATCAGAGGCTTCAGAGATAATAATGTGCCCAGCATCTTCGAGCATTTCTTTTAAATCCATTCTAATAATACTTTCATCATCAGCAATTAATATTTTTAATTTATCCATCTTAAGCCTCCTTATTTTTGGGAATAACAATTCTTGCTAGGGTACCTAGATTATTCATTAAAGAAAATTTACCCCCTAAATCACTTTCAACTAGAGTTTTAACAATTTGTAAGCCTAGACTACCCGTTTGCTCGAGACAAAAATTTTGCGGTAAGCCAGTACCATCATCTTGAATTTCAATACAATAGCTTTTGGGTGTAATGTAAATACTGAGGCTGATAAACCCTTGTTCGCGCCCGATAAAAGCATGTTCTACAGCATTTTGCGTTAATTCGTTAATTACTAAAGCGATACTATTGGCTTGTTCTGATGGCAAAATAATGGTATTGCCATAAAATTTCGTAGTAATTTGAATGGCGGGATCAAGCATGTTTTTAATAATTAGTTCAAAAATATTGCGACCAACAATTTGGACATCTATTAAATCTTGATCTTGCTGGGACAAAAACTCATGGACAACAGAAATACTTAAAATTCGATTAATACTTTCTTTTAAAGCTAGTTTAGTTTCGGGAGAGTCAGTACGGCGGGCTTGGATTCTTAATAAACTTGCAATAGTTTGTAGATTGTTTTTTACCCGATGATGAATTTCTTGAATAACAGCTGATTTTACCAAAAGTTGTGTATCACGCTTTTTTAGTTCAGTAATATCAACCATGATTATTATGGCAAATTTTAATAGCTTGTTTTTCGTTATGGGAATAAGGCGTTGGGCAAAAATCTGATTATCTTTTTTCAATTCGTAGGCTGTAGCTAAATTATTTTTATAGGCAGAAATTAATCCATCTAAAAATAAGTTTCGGTCAGTAATACGTCGTGAGATAATTTTAGAAACGCCTAGAGTTAAGTAGATATTTTGGATAATATTGTTAAGACCGATAATCAAACCTTCCTTATTAACGATTATCATCCCATCACGGGTGCTTAACCGTTCTTTTATTAAGTTTACGTCAAGTTGCTCGGGATTTTCTAGTAATTCAATAGCAATTTTCATAAACAGGCCTTGAGAAGGATAGCATTGTAAAGAATCGACAAATTCTAAAGCGACTACGGCAAAAATGTGATTGTCCAGTGTAAGTGGGTGTAAATACATATTAGTAAACATTCCCGAAGCCCATTCACGTTTTCCTTGGACAGCGCTACCTACGTTGAAAGCATGAAAAATTAGTGGTTCGTCAATATAAGCAATATTTTTGCCAATATTTTCTTTGCGATAATAGACAAAAGCAGTTTCTGGCTTGGCTTGAGCAAGGACTACCAATGCTTTTTCACTGGGCAAATTCAGATAAATGCTAATTTGCGCATGTGATAAATCACTAGCGAAATTGAGAATACTCATAATGGATTTTAGTTTGGTTTGTTCTGCTAAAGAAAAATTTGCTAAGATTTTTTGCAATTTCGCTCACCCTTTTATGATAAAGTCTAGATTTAAATTCTTAAAGCTGGATTAGCATTTAAGTTTAAGTCACTGTATATACCGTTTTCATATAAGTAATAGCCGCGACAAGCTATCATTGCGGCATTATCGGTGCATAAAATATTGCTTGGATAAAAAAGTTGAGCATCTATTTGTTTTAGTGCCAATTCTAATTCCGCGCGGAGTTTACTGTTGGCAGAAACACCGCCAGCTAAGACTAGCCTATTCAAATTGTGATTAGTTAAGGCTAAAAGGCTTTTTTCAACCAAAGCACTCACAATAGCGGTTTGAAAACTAGCACAGACATCGGCGGGATTAATCGGGAGATTCTTTTGTTGTTGCGAATGTAAATAGTTGATAACAGCTGATTTTAGACCACTAAAGCTGAAATCATAAATACCTTTGAGTTTAGCAACAGGAAAAGGAATACAAGCAGTTCCAGTTTGGGCCAACGTATCGACTTTCGGACCACCAGGATATCCTAGTTGTAAAACTCGGGCAACTTTATCGAAAGCTTCACCGGCAGCATCATCTTGAGTTTGTCCTAAAACTGTAAAATTATTAAAATCAGCAACATGTAGTAAAGAGGTGTGTCCGCCAGAAACTATTAAAGCAATAAAAGGTGGTTTTAATTCTGGGTGGCAGAGATAGTTGGCGTAAAAATGCCCTTCGAGGTGATTGACACCAATTAAAGGTTTATCTAAAGCAAAGGCGAGTCCTTTAGCAAAGGATAGTCCAACTAAAAGCGCACCCACTAGACCAGGTCCGTAAGTAACAGCAATAGCTGCAATTTCTGACAATTCAATTTTGGCTTCTAAAAGAGCCTCTTCGAGTACGGGCGCTATATGGTCAAGATGTTCGCGGGAAGCTATTTCCGGAACTACACCACCAAATTTTTGGTGTACTGGAATTTGGGTAGAGATAATATTAGCTAAGATTTTTTTGCCGTTTTCTAAAACACAAATCGAGGTTTCGTCACAGCTGGTTTCAATACCTAAAATTAAAATTCGTTTCAAAAAAGTCACTCCTCAAAATTATATGATCAGCTGCATCAGCAAAGCATTTTCCTGATTGTCTAAATAGTAGCCAGGACGTATTCCTACCTCCTGAAACCCTAAAGAGGTATACAAATTCTGAGCTACTAGATTACTAGCTCGAACTTCAAGAGAAATGCTTTGTGCTTTTTGTTTGCGGGCTTCTTTAATTAGAGCCTGCATTAGTTCTCGACCTAAACCTAAGCCTTGCCAATTTTGTTTGACAGCTACATTAGTGATTTGAGCTTCATCTACAACTAACCAAAAACCAGCATAGCCAATAACCTGCTGTTGTTCACAGATTAGTAGATAAGTTGTTAAGGGGTTATTATATTCATCTAAAAAAGCTTGTTCAGACCAAGTTGTGGTAAAAACATCTGTTTCGACCTCTAACAAAGCCGGGATATCTTGGCAAGTCATTTTTCTAATTACAAAATCAGTTCTTTTGTGCATTTTTTTGCTCCCAAACAATTTCGGCTTCAGATGGTTTAATATAGTCTATTTTTAAGGTTGTTGCGGAATCAACATTTCCAGCTAGTAGCTTTATATTGGCTAAAAGACCTAAATTGCTAGCATGGGGGAAACGTGCTGCATCGTGAGGAATTATGATATTTTTAGATTGTTCCGCGAATAAATCAGGAGAAAAATCACCTACTAGTAAAACTGACTCTGGTATTTCGCTAAGAGTACTAATGATGTTTTTGTCGGAGTGGATAGATGTATCAGTTATTTTTATAAAAGTATTGTGATGATTTTTATATAAAGTATAATAAAAATTATTTCTTTGGGCATCGATCAATGTTGCTACATACTGGTTTGTATAAAGAGCATTGTAACTTAAAACATCAGCCGAAGAGATCCCAATTAAAGGTATTTTTAAGGCAAGAGCAAGAGCTTTAGCAAGGCTTAAACCAATGCGTAAGCCGGTGAAAGAGCCAGGCCCGATATTTACGGCTATGGCATTTAAACTATGCTTGTTGATTGCCGAACGCTCTAAGAGAAGTTGCAGTTGCAACATAATTCCAGTTGAATGTGTTCGACCGCTATCTACATACCATTGAGCCAGCAGTTTATCGGCTTTAGATATAGCTAAAGAACAAATCTTAGTTGAGGTATCAATTGACAAAATAATCATTTTTTAACTCCTGTAATAACTTAGCTAGTTTTTGATTAGTGGCAGAAAAGATTAATACTCTTTCGTTGGAGGAAACTAACTTAATAGCAAGTTCAATGGTTTCAGAAGGTTTATAGTTAGGAAAAAGTGAACTCCATTCAATTAAGTTAACTTGTGCATAATTAAGTAGTTCCAAATAGCCTAGAGCATCTAATTCTTGATAATTGTTGATACGATATAAATCGATATGATTAATAACAGCCGTAGCCGTTGAATATTCGTTTACAATTGTAAAAGTTGGACTGGAGATTGTTTCAGGAGCAACACCTAAAGTTTCGAGAAAAGCTCGGGCGAAGGTGGTTTTACCAGCACCTAAATCACCGTCTAGACACAAATTAAACGGAAAATCAATTTTTTGTGCTAACAGCTTAGCAATATTTATAGTAGCTGTAAGATCGTGGGCTATAATTTCAATCAAAATAACACCTCATTATATAAGAAAAATATATATTTTTTTGGAAGAAAGTTGTATAATATCTTGGTATTCCATAATGCCTAGTATAGCAAAAAAAAGCTGTTTTTACAAAAAAGAATCAGAAAAGAAGGTTGAAAAATGAGTGCTACAAGCATTTTGATAAATCTAGATAATTTAAACAATAATTTACAAGTTATTAGAAGTAAAATTGGGGAAAAAATGAAGGTTATGGCAATTGTGAAATCTAATGCTTACGGGCATGGCGCAGTTGAGGTAAGTAAATGTTTAGTTAACCAAGGAGTTGATTACTTAGCAGTGACAAATTTGCCGGAGGCTTTGGAACTAAGGTTAGCAGGGATCAAAATACCCATTCTAATAATTTCTTTAATTGACTTTGATGAATACTGTCAATGTTTGCAAAATGATATAATGCTCACTGTTTGTAGTTATCAACAACTAGAGCAGCTAGAAAAATTTGCTGAAGAAGCTAAAATAAAGGCAAAAGTAGTTTTGAAAGTTGATACAGGGATGAATAGAATTGGTATTAAATATTCGGAAGCGGCTAATTATGCTAACTACATATTACAATGCAATAATATCGAGCTTAAAGGTGTGACTACGCATTTAGCTAGTGCAGATGCTGGGTTTAATGAATTTACGCAGCAACAACTTGAAAAATTCAAGCAGGCAGTAGCGCAAATTTCCCAAGTAATTGATTCAATTGAAATAATAAGTATTGCTAATAGCGCAGGCATTTTTGTTTTAGAGCCACTATATGGAAATACCGTAAGAGCAGGAATAGCTTTGTATGGTTTAAAGCCTGATGAAAATATTCCCGTAGACTTATCAGCTTTAAAGCCAGTTTTGAGTTTTAAAAGTAAAGTGCTATTTATAAAAGAAATAGAGAGTTTAGAAAAAATTGGTTACTCGGGGACTTTTACAGCACAAAATTCTACGCAGATTGCTACAATTCCAGTAGGTTATGCAGAAGGTTATCCGCGAAATCTCTCTAATAAAGCAGCAGTGTTGATAAAAAATAAAATGTATCCGATTGTCGGCAATATTTGTATGAGTACTTTAATGGTGGATTTAGGTCTAAATAAAGCCGAAATAGCTGTTGGCGACGAAGTTCAATTGATTGGTGGTAATAATCTTGAACAAATAACTGTAGACTACTTGGCTAAGCAGGCTGGCTTAATTAATTATGAACTGGTTTGTGGCTTAAAAGGCAATTTGAAACGTGAATATATAAGTGAACTATGAGAATAAGCCCCCTACATTTTTATAAAATGTAGGGGGTATTACTTTAGTTTAAGCGTAATTTTAATTTTTCTTTTAGGGCTATTTTAGATTCGCTAAACTCCCAAACTAATTCACATTCATCCCAAGTTTGCCAATTTAGAAAAATTGTGTATTTTTCATCTGTTAATTCAGGACATTGTTTTAATAAAGAATTATGAATTAATTGTTCATTCTCTTTAATATAAGATTCATTAGCGGCAATTTCTTGTTGGCACTTAAGGGCAAGTTCTCCAGCGGCAGCCATAATAGATACATCGTTTAGACTACTCAAAGTAGAGATATCTAGGGCAATGTTGTTGTCGCGACTCCACTTAAGTTTGTCTAAGACAGCAAGGTAGTATTGAGGAATAAGTTCTGCGGGAATATGTTCGTGGTTAATTCCTGTAGCAGTTAAATCATTACGCAAAAAATTTATCCAATCCGCAATAAAGTTCATTTAACTTTCCTTTCCTAAAAACAGTTTATTTAATAATTGGCAAAGTATTTGCGCCTTGTGGCATTAGAGTTACCGTAAAGTTCTTTGGTAAACTTTCTTGTGCTAAAGCGTAGGCTTCGTCTAAATTAGTTGCAGTTTTCATCCCTACTCGTTTAAATACTTCAAAATTTTCTGGCTTAGTAACAGCAATACAATTGTATTTTTGCGCAGTATCGGTCAGTTTGAAAGCGATAAAAGCTGGAATAGAAAAATCAGCGCGTACAGCATTTTCAAATTCTTGGATGTCTTCAAACCGCAACCATTGTGTAAAAGCCGGCGGTTCATAAATATCTGGGCATTCTAATAAAAATATAATTGTGCCGCCTTGTTTACAAGCAAAATAGGCATTATCAACAGTTTTGGAACCTTGATAAAGATTAATATCTTTAGGAAAACCACCAGCAGTCGCAATTACTAAATCTGCCTGTTTATTGATTTCTATGCCAAAGATTTTATCAACATATTGACAACATTTCTCCCAAGCCGTTAGCCAATTGCCAGCGACAACTTCGGCAAATTCACCATTGGCATTGTAAGCAAAATTTATTAAAAAGTCTGGGTTTAGCATTTGAGCTACTTCAACCATATCTTCATGCAAAGGATTGCCAGTTGTAGCTCCGGCTTGACAAAGGGGATTGACTCCTTTACCAACTTCAGGATGCATAGCGATACTATGATTAGCCTGAACGGTTTTATCCCCGCTAATACCAGGCATAACACTTTTGCGACCACCACCATAGCCAGCCATCAAGTGATATACAGTGCCGCCCGTTAGAATAACTTTATCAGCTTGGCAAACTAATTTATTTAAAAACACTGGTGTGCCTCGGCTGGTTACGCCAAGTTCCAGTAAATTATCATTATCATAGGCGTTATGTTGGTAAATTTTAATCCGATTTACGATTTCTTGTCCGTAAGTTATAATGTTCTCGGCTTCAGTATGTGCCCGGTGTGTTCCCGTAGCATTAACTAAAAAAATATCTTGATCGGGAATACCAAAGCTATTTAAATTGTTGAGAATTATAGGTAGGAATTGGTCCATTTTTAGCCAAGCACGCGTGACATCACTAGCTAAAATAGCAACTTTATCTCCTGGGGTTACGATTTGGGCAAGAGGCTTACTATCAATGGGATTATTAATAGCCGCAGCAATAGCGCTGGCTAAATCAGTTATCGGGGGATACTCATTGCCTTCGATGTGATATAAAACCTTGCTTTCAGGTAGTACAAGTTGCATTTTTTCTTTACCGATTTTTAAAGAGTAAGTTTTTTCCATTGAATACACCTCATTACAAATATTAATTAAAAACACATATCATTATATAACAACTAGCTTTTTTTAACAATAAAGTTTATATTATTTAGGTGGTTTTAGCTTTAAATAAAATAAAAACTGTGTCATCTCATGTACTATCAATAATATACGCTCCAGTATATATTAAAGCACACTAGACAACACAGTTTTTTGGTTGCTTCTGGAAAATTGCTTAAGATAATTTTTTGTGGATGCAATACAAAAAACTATTTTCGGCATACCTCCAAATATATGAGTAAATTTTAGAGGAATTAATTTGAACTACAAATCTTAACCTTTAAGCATTGCAAGCATTGTACCAGCTGCTACAGCTGTACCAATAACCCCAGCTACGTTTGGTCCCATAGCATGCATTAAAAGGAAGTTTGAAGGATTAGCTTGTTGACCAACGATTTGAGATACACGCGCTGCCATTGGTACAGCAGAAACGCCAGCTGAACCGATAAGTGGGTTTACTTTACCACCAGAAGCGATTTTCATAATTTGACCGAAAATAACACCTGCTGCAGTACCAGCACAGAAAGCAATAAGACCAAGACAAATAATTAAAATTGTGTCAAGAGTCAAGAAAGTTTCAGCAGCCATTGTCAAACCAGTACCAGTTGCTAAGAAAATTGTTACTATATTAATCAACGCATTTTCTGATGTTTCAGAAAGACGTTGTGTACAGCCGGATTCTCTAAATATATTACCAAGCATTAACATCCCGATAAGAGAAGTTACAGGTGGTAACAACAAACTTACGATAATAGTTACGACTACAGGGAATACTAATTTTTCAAATTTAGTTACTGGGCGAAGTTGTTCCATAACGATACATCTATCAGCTTCACTAGTGAAAAGTTTCATGATAGGTGGTTGAATAAGTGGAACTAGTGACATATAAGAGTAAGCAGCAACCGCAATTGCGCCAAGTAAATGTGGGGCAAGCTTCATTGTTAAATAAATAGCAGTTGGGCCGTCTGCTCCACCGATAATACCGATAGCAGCAGCTTCTTTTACGTTAAAACCAAGAAGCATAGCTCCAATTAAAGAAACGAATACACCAGCTTGAGCTGCAGCACCTAAAAGAAGTGTTTTAGGATTAGCAATCAATGGACCAAAGTCTGTCATAGCGCCTACACCTAAAAAGATAAGTGGTGGGAAGATTTCATGTTGAATACCATAAAGAATAACTTGCATAACTCCGGGATCAGTTGTAAAACCTGTTTTAGGCATATTACCTAAAATACAACCAAAAGCTATTGGTGATAACAATAGTGGTTCAAAACCTTTACCAATTGCCATGTAAAGTAATAGTATCCCTACTACAACCATGATAGCATTACCACCAGTAAATGCTGTGAAACCGCTGTCAGACCAAACTGACGCTAATGCGATTGAAAAAGCTTCCATTCTTTTACATCTCCTTATACTGTTAGTGAATTTGATACTTTAATGAGATTATCTTTTTGCTGTAGGATCCACTTTGTTGATGAATCCGATAACCACACCAAGCATTCCTAGTACAGCGAAAACTATAGTCATGTTAATTAATGCAATTAACCAAGGGTTAGTTGTAGCTGCTCCGTCCATAATTAATCCTCCTCTGGATTATAAATTAAAATGAATAACTTAAAATTGTTATTTTGGCATCAGCCTCCTTGTAAGATAACTTGCCTTGCAAAATCACCTCTGAACTTTCATGTTTATAAAAAACAAATAAAAAACAATTTTTTTAAGTAAAGTAAGGCATTATTTAACTTAAAAAAACAATTAACTTAGTTTTTTAATTGAAAGAATTTTCAGTGAATTTAGCGTTAAAAAAAAACAATTCCGCTAAGTATTATAACAGTCTGACATAAATTAGCAATAGGGACTTTAGTCCCGAAATTTAAATAAACCTTGTGTTATATTTTTCGCTTGATTATCTTTTCTAATTATTATATTATTATTAATGTATTAACAAAAAAAATATAAAAATAAGGAGGAAGTAGCACGTGTTAAAAAATATAACTGAAATTATAAACAAAAGTTTCGCCTTGTTGGTTATTGTTTTTGCGGTTGCGGCATTTTATTTTCCAGCGACCTTTAAACCTATAGCCAAACATATTCCCGTATTACTAGGGATAGTAATGTTAGGTATGGGCTTGACTTTGACAAAACAAGATTTTTCTGCTGTTTTTACTCGTCCCAAAGATGTGCTTATTGGTGTTGTAATGCAATTTATAATTATGCCTTTAATTGGTGTTGGTTTAGCGATGGGCCTAAATATGAGCCCAGAACTTGCAGCAGGCTTTATTTTAGTTGGTTGTGTTCCCAGCGGAACATCTTCAAATGTAATGACATTTTTGGCAAAAGGTGATGTGGCCTTGTCTGTTACGATGAGCTCTGTGACAACTTTACTGGCTCCGTTTGTTACACCATATTTGTTTTTGTTATTAGGGGGGAAATTTATTCCCATTAATGCATGGGCTTTATTTGTGGATATTGTGAAGATTGTTTTGATACCAGTTATTTTAGGGGTAGTATTAAGACAATTATTTGCTAAATATGTCGAAGCTTTGATTGACGCTGTACCATTGGTTTCTGTTGGGGCGATAATTGCAATTGTATCAGCAGTAGTAGCTGCTAGTGCTGGGCGACTCTCTACTGTAGCTGGAGTTGTCGTAATCGGCGTAATCTTGCATAATTTATTGGGATATTTTATTGCCTATTTAGTTTCTAAATATTTGTTTTCACTTGATCATCGGCGTTGTAAAACAATGTCATTTGAAATTGGAATGCAAAACTCTGGACTGGGTGCAGCTTTAGCGATGGCACATTTAAATCCTTTAGCAGCATTGCCTAGTGCAATTTTTAGTGTTTGGCATAATATTTCTGGTTCAATGTTAGCAGGCTATTGGGCAAAAAGAGACAAATAAAATGGCGAAGAAATTGGAACTGTGCTATCGGTGTAGATATTTTCAAATAACTTGGGATAAGAATATGCCTTATGCTTGCCGAGCTATGGGATTTAAATCCAAGATTATTCCTTGTCGGGTTACTAAGAATTTATCGAATCAGCAGTGTCTATCTTTTAAAGAAAAAAATATAAAAAATAGCTAATTTTAACTAAACAGTGTTTGACAAGTGGATAAGTATTTTAATTAAAGAAGAGCAGATGTTGCTTAGGAACTTTAAAATACTTATATAAACTTGCCAAACACTGTTGTTTTTTTATATGTGAAGATGATAAAATAGCTAGATAAATTTAAAAAAATTTTTGAATAAGCAAAAGCAAATAAGGAGATTTTAATATTGCAATCAGAACAGTTAATTGTTTTAGCGGTCATGATTTTCGTTTTGATAATTTTCACTTTAGGTAAAAGTCCGCTTTTTAGAGTTGATAGAACTGGTAGTGTTCTTATCGCGGTTTCCGTTTTACTATGTACAAAAATTAATGATTTTTTAGAGTTGGTAAGTTTTGTGGACTTTCAAACTATTACGATTCTTTTTTGTATGATGGTGATTGTCGCCAATTTACGGTTGGCAGGAATGTTTGAGCTGGTTGGAAATTTATTGAATACGCATATAAATAGTGAACGTAAATTATTGCTAGCTGTAATTATAATGTCAGGTTTTTTATCAGCAATAGCAATTAATGATATCGTATGTCTATTGTTTACACCTATTGTTATTATGGTTTGCAATAATTTTGGGGTAGCAGCAAAACCACATTTAATCGGACTAGCTATTGCATCAAATATTGGGAGTGCAGGTAGCTTGATTGGCAACCCGCAAAATATTTTAGTTGCCAGTTTATCAGGAATATCTTTTAGCTTTTATATCTCTGAAACATTGCCGATTGTGTTATTAGGGTTAGTATTAAGTTATTTTTGGATTGCCTTTCAATATCGGGCTAGTTTAAAAAAAGTAGTGGTATTTAACAAAGCGAGTAATTGTTTTTATCATAAATATTTATTGCTGAAGAGTAGTTTTGTTTTACTGGGTATTGTTGTTGGCTATATGTTGGGGCACAATTTATTGATATTGACATTATTGGGGGCGAGTTTATTGCTTTTAACTCGACGAGTTAATCCGAATAAAATTTATCGAGGCATTGATTTTAATTTACTTATCATGTTTGTTGGACTGTTTGCAATAATTGGTAGTATTGAAAAAAGTGGTCTGTTAGAATTGTTATTAAAGAATTTAAGCAGTACTTTACAAGATAGTTTTATATTTTTTATTGGACTAACAGTTGTTCTTTCCAATATAGTTAGCAATGTACCAGCTGTGTTACTTTTGAAAAATTTTATTCCTGGTTCCGATACAGAAATTTGGTGGACTAGTTTAGCTTTAGTTTCAACAGTTGCAGGGAATTTAACTTTATTTGGTTCAATGGCTAATTTAATAGTAGTGGAAATAGCTAAAGGTAAAAATATTAAGATAACGGCTGGGGAATATTTTAAAATTGGTTGTCCCCTAACTATTGTTTTAACAATTGTAGCTTATTTTAAAATGTTATATAAACTTTGAATTGTAGCTGTTTTTAAGGTATAATGTAGTTTAAGGTAATTTAACTAGTTTTTAAAAAGTGTGAATTTAATATTAAAAGGATAGGTGTAGTTTAATGTTTATTGATAGAGCGAAGATTTTTGTGCATGCAGGAACTGGTGGTGATGGACATTCAGGATTTAGAAGAGAAAAGTATATCCCGAAAGGTGGTCCCAGTGGCGGCGATGGTGGCCGAGGTGGGAATATAATTTTTTTGGCAGATGAAAATATTAATACTTTAATAGATTTTCGTTATAAGAGAAAGTTTGTGGCAGAAAATGGCGAAAAAGGTGGTACTAGCAACAAATATGGTGCCGCGGGAGAAGATATAATAATTAAAGTTCCCCTGGGTACTTTAGTAAAAGATTTTGAAAGCGGAATGATATTAGCAGATTTAAAAGAAAATGGACAAAGATGTATTATTGCAAAAGGTGGTCGTGGAGGACGTGGTAATGCTAAGTTTGCTAATAGTGTAAATCGAGCACCTATTTTTGCAGAAAAAGGTGAACCCGGCGAGGAACATATGTTACAACTAGAATTAAAGTTGCTTGCTGATGTTGGACTAGTTGGCTACCCTAGTGTAGGGAAATCTAGTATTATATCTAAGGTTTCTTCGGCAAAACCAGAGATAGCAGCTTATCATTTTACTACTTTGACACCAGTATTAGGGATGGTTAGATTAGATGCCGAAAAGAGTTTCGTTTTAGCAGATATTCCCGGTTTAATTGAAGGGGCTAGCCAAGGTGTGGGCTTGGGACATGATTTCTTGCGCCATATTGAAAGAACGAAGGTTTTATTACATGTATTGGATATGTCTGGGCAGGAAGGACGAGATCCAATTGAAGATTACGAAAAAATAAATAAAGAATTAGCCTTATATAGTCAAAAATTGGCACAGCGTCAACAAATTGTCTTGGCTAATAAAATGGATCTTCCTGAGTCTTTAGAAAATTTAAGTGCATTTAAAGAACACATCAAAGATAAGGAGGTTCAAGTTTTTGCAGTTTCAGCAGCAACAGGTGAAGGTTTACAAGAAGCAATGTTTGCAGCTTTGCATATGTTGGAAAATTTTGTGGAAGAACCAGAAGATGTCGTAGTTGCAAACTTAGAAGAAGACCCCGATAAATTTGAAATTTTAACGGACTGTGAAGATGCTGATTTCTTAGTGGTTGGTAAAGCTATAGATCGTTTAGTAGCTATGACTAATTTCGATAATGAAGAAGCTGTAACTAGATTCCAAGTGATTTGGCGCAATATGGGAATTGAAGATGCTCTTAAAGCTAAGGGCGTTAAAGAAGGGGATAGTGTTAGAATTAGAGATATGGTTTTTGAATATAGACCATAAATTAACAATAGAAGGATTGTGGTAGGTGTGTTAATAAATCGAGCAAACTTATCTAGTGCCAAGCGAATTGTTATAAAAATTGGTAGCAGTACCTTGACACATAAGACAGGAAAATTAAATTTTTCTAAAATAGAAAATTTAGCCAGGCAAATAGCTGATTTGGTAAATCAAGGCAAAGAAGTTATACTAGTTTCCTCTGGTGCTATTGCGGTTGGGGTTGCTAGATTAGGCTTAAGCGAGAGACCGAAAACAATTCCGGGAAAACAGGCAGCGGCTGCCGTAGGTCAAGGTATTTTGATGCATACTTACGAGAAGATTTTTGCTGATTATGGACAGATTGTAGCCCAAATTCTATTAACTAAAGCTGATGCAGTAGATAGAAAACGTTATACGAATTGTAAAAATACCTTTATGGCTTTGTTGGCTCAAGGAGTTATTCCTATTGTTAATGAGAATGATGTGGTCGCAGTTGATGAAATTAAAATTGGCGATAATGATACTTTATCTGCTATTGTAGCCAGTATAGTTGATGCCGATGTTTTGATTATCCTGTCAGATATTGCTGGTTTATATACAGCTAATCCACAAGTAGATCCTGATGCTGAATTGGTGGCAGAAGTGACTGACATAACAATAGAAATTGAAAAATCAGCCGGTGGTGCTGGAAGTACAGTTGGGACAGGCGGTATGGCAACTAAAATTCAGGCGGCTAAAATTGCTGTAAATTCAGGGATTAGTATGCTTATTGCTAGTGGTGAACAAAAAGATATTATTGCGAAATTAATGCAAGGAGAAGATTTAGGTACTATATTTTTACCTAAAGAAACTAAGTTGCAATTTCGTAAGCGTTGGTTAGCTTTCGGAGCCAGGCTTAAAGGAAAAATAATAGTAGATCAAGGGTGCGAAAAAGCACTTATTGAAAGAGGTTCAAGTTTATTATCTGCGGGAATAGTTTCAGTAGAAGCCAAATTTGATATAGGTGCTACCGTACCCATCTATAATGTTTTTGGTAGAGAGATAGCGCGTGGGTTGGTTAACTTTAATTCTCAAGAATTAGAGATGATAAAAGGGTTAAAAAGTTCAGAAGTGGAAAAATTATTAGGTCATAAAGCTTATGAAGAAGTAATTCATCGCGATAATATGGTTATATTAGTTTAAAAATTAGCAGGTCGCAAATTGCGGCCTGCTTTAACAAAATGAAGTAGTTGCAGGAGGTTTTCTATGTTAGAACAAATTAAGCAACAAGCGAAAAAAGCACGTAATGTGGCTAATATTTTAGCTAATATGTCAACTTTGCAAAAAAATGAACTATTAGGTGCAATGGCTGACAAATTAGAGTTAGAGATAGAATATATTTTGCAGGCCAATGCACGCGATTTAATTCAAGCTGCTGAAAAAGGAGTTAGTGTTGCAATGCAAGACCGACTACGGCTAACTTCGGATAGGATTAGGGATATGGCAACAGGGATAAGGCAGGTTATGAAATTGCCTGATCCAATCGGGGAAGTTATATCGGGAAAAACTTTACCAAATGGTTTGCAAATTAATAAAGTGCGAGTTCCTTTGGGAGTTTTAGGTATTATTTATGAATCACGTCCTAATGTTACGATAGATGCGATTGCTTTGTGTCTTAAGTCAGGTAATTTGCCAGTTTTGCGTGGTGGATCCGAAGCGATTAATTCTAATACAGCACTAGTAGAAATTATGCAAAATTGTTTAATAACAAAAGGTTTGCCAAAGGAATTAATAACCTTTATTGCTTATACTGATCGGCAGGCGGTAAATTATCTTTTAAAATTAAATGAGTATATTGATGTAATTATTCCACGGGGAGGTGCTGGATTAATAAAGACTGTGATTGAAAATAGCACTATTCCTGTTATTGAAACAGGGGTTGGGGTATGCCATGTATTCGTAGATTCCAGTGCGGACTTAGTTATGGCTGAAAATATTGTTATAAATGCAAAAGTATCCCGCCCCGCAGTTTGCAATTCTATGGAAACTTTATTAGTTCACAAGAATATTGCGAAAAACTTTTTACCTGTAATTGTTGCAAAACTGCAACAGCAAAATGTGAAAGTGCAAGTTTGTGAACAAGGACTAATAGAAGTTCCAGGAACAAAATTAGCTGATGATGCTTGTTTTGCTACAGAAAATCTGGATTTGATTATTTCAATTAAAATTGTAGAGAATCTAGCAGAAGCTATAGAACATATTGAGCGGTTTGGAACAAAACATTCAGAGGCGATAGTAACTAATGACTACCAAAATGCACAAGAATTTCAGAAACGTGTTGATGCGGCAGTGGTTTATGTTAATGCTTCAACACGCTTTACCGATGGATTTGAATTTGGTTTAGGCGCGGAAATAGGAATTAGTACACAAAAATTGCATGCGCGTGGACCAATGGGTTTGAGTGAACTTACAAGTATAAAATACATAGTCAATGGAAATGGGCAAATAAGATAAAAAAGTTCGGCAGAAAGGTTTCTGCCGAACTTTTTTGTGATTTTTGAATTATTATTTTACAACACTTGCACAACGTGGGCATAGCGTTGGGTGTGCTAGATTTTGTCCGATTTCTTCGGAATAAATCCAACAACGTTCGCATTTTTCTCCGGTAGCAGCGAGAACACTAATTTGTAAATCAGCTAAAGCTGTGGCTGTAGCCGTAGAATCAGTGCCTTCACAAACTTTAGCTTGAGAGACAATAAGTAAGTTTGCTAATTGATTTTGCACCGTAGTTAATAATTTATAAGACTCACCAGTGGCATATAAAACTACTTTGGCATCTAAGGAATGACCAATAGTTTTGGCACGACGAGCAGCCTCTAAAACTTTAGTAATTTCATTGCGAATTTCTATGAAATTTGCCCATTTTTCTTCTAAAGCTACATCATGTCGTTCGGCTTTAGCAACTGGCCAAGGCATCATTTGAATGCTGGTAGCTGGCATGGTTGCTTTTTTAGGTAAATATTGCCACATTTCTTCTGTAGTGAAAGAAATAATGGGGGTTAACATTACTGCTAAATCCACTAAAATTTCATACATGGCACTTTGAGCAGAACGACGTTCAAGGCTGTCTGGCGTAGAAGCATAAAGTCGATCTTTTAAAATATCTAAGTAGTAGGAAGATAAGTCGATTGTACAGAAATTATGAATAGTATGGTACAAAACATGGAACTCATATTCATTAAAAGCATTAGTAACTTTAGTTTTAACTTGCTCAAGTCGCATTAAGGCCCATCTGTCAAGTTCGGTCATTTCTTCAAAAGCAACGGCATCTTGATCAGGATTGAAGTCAGCAATATTTCCTAGAATATAACGGAAAGTATTGCGAATTTTACGATAAACTTCTGATAATTGTTTTAAAATATCGTTAGAAATTCGAATATCTGCTTTATAATCAGCTGATGCCACCCACAAACGTAACACATCAGCGCCATATTTTTGAATAACTTCTTGAGGATAAATAACATTGCCAATGGATTTAGACATTTTTCGGCCTTCACCATCAACTACGAAGCCATGAGTTAAAACTGATTTGTAAGGTGCAACACCTTCGGTAGCTACAGATGTTAGCAAGGAAGATTGGAACCAACCACGATGTTGATCACTGCCTTCTAAATATAAAGTAGCTGGCCATTGAAGTTCAGGTCGTTTAGTTAGTACAGCTTTATGGCTAGAACCACTATCAAACCAAACGTCCATGATATCAGTTTCTTTTTCGAACTCTGCACAACCGCATTCGCAAGTGGTGCCTGCTGGTAAAATTTCTGCCGCAGTTTTAGACCACCAAGCATCGGAACCTTCTTTAGCGAAAAGCTCAGAAATAGCCGTAATTGTTTCGTCTGTAATTAAATGTTTATGGCAATCTTTACAGTAGAAAATTGGAATTGGAACTCCCCACACTCTTTGACGGGAAATACACCAATCATGACGATCCGCAACCATATTCCGAATCCGATCTTCACCCCAACTGGGAATCCACTCAACTTTTTTAGTTATTTGCTCTAAAGCTGCGTCACGGAAACCATCTACTGAAGCAAACCATTGCTCCGTAGCACGATAGATAATTGGCGATTTACAACGCCAGCAGTGTGCATATTGGTGACGAATAGTACCCTTGCCTAATAGTACGCCTAATTGAGCTAAATGTTTAATAATTGGTACGTTGGCATCAAAGACAAACATCCCGGCAAAATCGCCGGCCTCTTTTGTAAATTTACCTGATTTGTCTACAGGACTAATTACAGGTAGCTTATAGCGCATACCTGTTTCAAAGTCTTCTTGACCATGACCAGGAGCAGTGTGAACACAACCAGTACCAGTATCTAAGGTAACATAATCAGCAAAAACAATTGGTGATTCACGTTCTAAAAATGGATGTTGAAAGAGCATACTTTCCAGTTTATCACCTTTTATACTAAAAATTGTGGTGAACGTTGTTTTACACTCTTTTTGAACTTGCCCAATAAGCTCATTGGCCATAAGATAAACTTCTTCACCATCTTCTGAAGCTACAAAACTATATTCAAATTCGGGATTAATAGCAATAGCTACATTTGCTGGTAGAGTCCAAGGGGTTGTTGTCCAAATTACAGCAAAAACTTTTTTCTCGCTTAATCCAGGTGGTAAAATGCCTTTTGCATCTTTTAAAGGGAATTTGACAAATAAAGCATGCGATTTTTGTTCAGCGTATTCGATTTCTGCTTCAGCTAAAGCCGTTTCACAACAAGTACACCAATAAACAGCTTTAAGACCTTTGTAAATATAGCCTTGTTTAGCCATTTTGCCAAAAACTTTAATTTGCTCAGCTTCATATTCAGGCACAAGCGTGATATAAGGATTATCCCAATCACCGAGAACGCCTAAGCGTTTGAAATCATCGCGTTGTGTATCGAGCCATTTTAAAGCATAATTTTTACATTCATTGCGTAATACTAAAGGATCAAGTTCATGACGATTTAACCCCAAATTATTGATGGCCGCATGTTCAATAGGCATCCCGTGCGTATCCCAACCAGGCACATAGGGTGTGTCAAATCCTTGAGCATACTTATATTTGACAATAATATCCTTTAAAATTTTATTTAAAGCGGTGCCAATATGAATATTACCATTGGCATATGGTGGCCCATCATGTAAAACAAATTTTTCTTTACCAGCATGTAGGGCTTGTTTTTCTTGATATACTTGCTTTTCATACCAGTGTTTTAAAATTTCCGGTTCGCGCTCTGGTAAATTAGCCCGCATAGGAAAGTCAGTAACTGGTAAATTTAATGTTTTGCTATAATCTAGTTTTTCCGTAGACATAATTATAAATACACCTCCATAAAATAAAAAAGCCTCCATCCCCATAGGGACGAGACTTATACCCGCGGTACCACCCTGTTAGCTTATGAAATAAGCCACTTGATACATTGTAACGTATGTAAAACGATTAGACCTAATAAAATATTACTCAGTCTATAGCTCAAGAGTGATTTTCCTTGTAAGATAAAAAATTAGGCTTACACTGCCCCTAATTCGCTGGATAGTTATGATTTACAAGTACTGTCTCTATCATTGCTGATATCATTATGTAAAAACACAATTATTATAGCAATAATTGCGGGCAATAGTCAATCTCTCAATAAGAAAAAAACGCTGGATGTGCAAATATTTTGTAGAGAATTTTTAAAATTTGTGATAAACTACAAGCAAGTGGATTGTAAAGGAGTGGAGACATTGAATATACAAGAAACAATGATGTTTAGGCATGATAAAAATAAAAAAGAAGTAAAAGAGATAATGATTGAAGTTGCCCGTTCTATGCAAGAGAAAGGTTACAATCCTGTAGATCAATTAGCAGGATACTTATTATCTGGCGACCCAACTTATATAACTAGTTATAAAGATGCGCGAACAAAACTACGGGAAGTCGAGCGTTATGAAATTTTAGAAGACTTGTTAAAAGATTATCTAAAAGATTGACCAGCAATTTTAGAGGGGGAAAGTATTTGAAGATAATGGCTTTAGACGTTGGCGATCGTACTATTGGGATTGCGATAAGCGATGCTACAAAAATGATTGCCCAAGGTATAGAAGTAATTCGCCGTGTTGGCAATGTGAAAGATTTAGCTCGTTTAGCAGAATTAATATCAGAGTATGATGTCAGTGAAATTGTGGTAGGTTATCCCAAAAATATGAATGGTAGTATTGGGGAACGTTGTGTAATAGTAGAAAAATTTACTGAGCTACTAAAAAACGCATTCCCACAAATTAAGTACCACTATTGGGATGAACGCTTATCGACTATGGAAGCACAAAAAATTTTAATAAGCTCTGATGTAAGACGTGATAAAAGAAAAAAAGTTATCGACAAAATGGCAGCTGTAATAATTTTACAAGGTTATTTGGATAGGCAACTTTAAAACTTTAAAATGTTTTATTGACAGTAATTTTTTTATAATATACAATGAACTCAAGTAGAGAACTTAGGTATTCTGCAAAAAAAAGATAGAAGAGGTGTACGATGTCAGACAATAAAGATAGCGTTGTGGATGAAATGGAAATGCAAGACCAAGATGTGGTTGTTATAACAGACGAAGAAGGCAATGAATTTTACTATGTTGAGGAAGAAATTTTTGCTGTAGGCGAAGATAAATATGCGATTTTGGTTCCATTGCAAACTTGTGAACATGAAGAGTGTGATTGTGAAGCTGAAGAAGATGAAGCTATAATTGCGAAAATAGTTATTGATGAAAATGGTGAAGAAGTATATTGTGACCCATCAGAAGAAGAATTTGAAAAGGCACAAGAAGCCTATGAAAAACTTTGGGAAGAACAAGAATAAATTTTGTGTGAATCCTAGGCGGGTTAGTTAATTATAAGAAAAAAAGCCGTAAGGCTTTTTTTTGTTCTAAAAATCTACAGAAATGTTAAAAGTGAGTGAAAATATGAATACGAAGAAACTTCTATTTATAGTGTTAATACTGATTTGTAGTTTTTTTATTTGGGGATGCAGTAAAAGTAAAGTTGCAGATTTGCCCAATCAAGGTGCTACAGTGATGGTTAATGTAAAAAGTGGCATGAATACTAACGATATTATGAATTTGTTGATAAAACAAGGTCTTTTGCCGAAAGAAAATTCTTTTACCAAAATTGCGAAGATGAAGAATTTAGAAAAATCTTTACAAGCTGGGTCTTATCAATTTAAAGTTGGAATGTCAGAACAAGAAATAGTAGAAATTTTGGGTAAAGGTAGTGTTTTTTATACAAAATTAACAATTCCTGAGGGCTATAATGTTACTCAAATTGCAGAATTAATAGAACAAGAAGGACTGGGAAAGAAAGATGTATTTTTAAAACTTGCTCAAAATTATGCTCCTTATGAATATATGCAGACAAAAAACGCTAATATAAAATTCAAATCTGAGGGTTTTTTATACCCAGCAACATACTATATTGGTGTAGAGATGAAAGAAGCGGAAATTTTAAAATTGTTGGTGGATGAGTTTGATAGAAAAATCAATAAGGAAATTCGAGAAAAGTTAAAAGTAAAGAAGATGGATATCCAACGCTTAATTATTTTAGCGTCTTTAGTTGAGAAAGAAGCGCAAGTAGCAGAAGAACGCAAAGTAGTGGCTAGTGTATTTGAAAATAGAATAAAACAAGAGATGCCTTTGCAGTCTTGTGCTACTATTCAATATATTTTGGGATATCCAAAGGAAGAATTAAGTATTGCTGATACTAAAATTCAGTCCCCTTATAATACTTATATTAATAGCGGGTTGCCACCAGGACCAATAGCTAATCCAGGCATGCCTTCAATTTTAGCTGCCTTAGATCCGGAAAAAACGGAATACTTGTATTTTGTAGTTAGTTCAGGTGGCAAGCATACTTTTAGCACCAACTACGAAGATCACTTGAGAGCGATCAAATGATTTTGAAAGTAATGATAGAAATTTAAAGGAGAATTATTAGAATGCGAATAATGCAAAAACCAGAGCTATTAGCGCCAGCAGGCAGTTTGGAAAAGGGAAAAATGGCTTTACTTTATGGTGCTGATGCTTTATATCTTGGCGGAACAAACTTTGGCTTGAGAGCTTTTGCTTCAAATTTTGACAAAGAAACAATGCGAGAAATGATTGAATATGCACATTCTTTAAATAAAAAAATATATGTTACTGTTAATATAGTCCCTCATAATGAAGATTTAATAAACTTGCCCGAATATTTATTGGAATTACAAGAGCTAAAAGTTGACGCTTTAATAATCTCTGATTTGGGTGTTTGGAATATTGCGAAAAATACAGTTCCGCAAATGTCTTTGCATGTTAGTACACAAGCCAATACTAGTAATTGGTCAGCTGTAGAAATGTGGCAAAAATTAGGGGCTGATAGGGTTGTTTTAGCAAGAGAACTAGGGCTAACAGAAATTGCAGAAATAAAAGATAAAACAAAAATGGAATTAGAGGTTTTTGTTCATGGGGCGATGTGCATTTCCCATTCAGGGCGGTGCTTGCTAAGTAATTATATGGCTGGTCGAGATGCAAACAAAGGGGCTTGTGTGCAAGCTTGTCGCTGGAAATACAGCCTAGTAGAAGAAAATCGTCCTAATGAGCATTTCCCAGTTTTGGAAGATGAGCGCGGTACTTATATTTTCAATTCTAAAGACTTATGTTTGATTAATTATGTGCCCGAGTTAATTAAAGCCGGCGTAGATAGTTTTAAAATTGAAGGAAGAATGAAAAGTATGCATTATGTTGCTAGTGTAGTAAGTGTATACCGTCAAGCGATAGACAGTTATTTTGCGGCTCCAGAAAACTATATAGTTCAAGAAAAATGGTTAGAAGAATTAGCTAAAGTTTCGCATAGAAGTTATACACAGGGATTTATGACGGGAAAAACTGATGAAAATTCACAAGTATATACTACTTCGAGCTATCAGCAAACACACGACTTTGTTGGTTTAACGGTTAAATATGATGCTCTTGCTAAGCGACTATATATTGAACAGCGTAACAATATTAAAAGTGGGGAAGAACTAGAGATTTTGCAACCAAATGGCAAACTTCTTTCTTTGGTTTTAGTAGATATGCAAGATGATAAAGGACAAGAAATAAGTGTTGCGCCTCATCCTAGACAAATTATCAGTGTACCATATCTGCAATTTGTAGCTGAAAATTCTTTAGTACGGAGGAAAATTAATGTCTAAAGAACAGTGCTTGATTAGGGCAATTGTGCCTAAAGAAAAAATTGGATTTACAGGTTGGATATTTGAAGGCTATGAACATGTTGGTTTAGTTAGCACTATAGATAGTAGGGCTGGTGAAATATTAATACGAACAACTTCGGATTTATATGAGCAAGCAGAAAAAATTTTGCAAAATCTACCTTTTCAAATAGAAATATTATAGTAAAAAGCAATAAAATATGTTAAAATTTTAAAGTCTGTTCATTTTCCAAAAAAGAAGGTTGAAAAATGATTTTACAAGAATATCTTAAAAACAATTCATATCAAGCATTGTTAGTGACTAATCTTACCAATATTAGATACTTCACTGGTTTTACTGGTTCTAACGCTACTTTGCTGATTTTAGAAGACCGAGTAGTGATATTTACTGATTTTCGCTACCAAGAGCAGATTCGTTCAGAGCTCAAAATAGAAGCTGAAATTCAGATTTCAGGTGATGAAACTTTAACGGAATTTATGAAAAAACATTTGAATACAATGGACAAGATAGCAGTTGAAGCTGAGTATGTAACGGCAAGACAAATGGAAAAATATCGCCAAGTTTTGCCACGGGTGTCATGGAGTTTAGTTGATTTAGATAATTTCAGAATAATTAAATCTAAACAAGAAATAGAATGTATTAAAAAAGCAGCGATGATTGCTGATCAAGCCTTTACAAGATTGACAAAAAATTTGCAAGTTGGTATGAGCGAAATTGAAGTGGCAGCATTATTAGAGTATTATATGCGAACTTTAGGCTCGGAAAAGTTGGCTTTTGAAACAATAGTTGCTTCTGGAGAAAATTCTAGTAAGCCGCATGCTAAACCAGGGGTAAGAACTTTAAGCACTGGTGATTTTGTTACTATTGATTTTGGGGCTGTTTGTCAAGGATATCATTCTGATATTACTAGAACAGTAGTTATGGGAAAAGCCAGTAATAGACAAAGAGAAATATATCAAATAGTGTTAACGGCCCAACTTAAAGCATTAGATAAAGTGAAAACAGGAATAACTGCAGCAGAAGTTGATTTTGCAGCCCGCGAAGAAATTATTCAAGCAGGCTATGGACAATTTTTCGGACATAGTACTGGACATGGTGTAGGTTTACAAATCCATGAAGAACCAAGGATTGCAGCGGGGAATACCAATGTTGTTTTACAAGAAAACATGGTAATAACGGTAGAACCAGGGATATATCTTCCAGGTTTTGGCGGTGTTAGAATTGAAGACTTAATTGTTGTGACTAAAAACGGTAAAGATATTTTAACAGCTACAGAAAAACAGCTGTTGGAAATATATTAGAAATTTAAGGTGGAGGTTTCAAAATGATAACAACTAATGAATTTAGAACTGGAACTACGGTTACGATTGATGGCGATGCTTGGCAAGTTATTGATTTCCAACATGTAAAACCAGGTAAAGGCGCAGCTTTTGTGCGTGTGAAAATGCGTAATCTTTGTAGTGGTGCTGTTGTAGAAAGAACTTTTAATCCTGGTGAAAGAATGCCTAAAGCACATATTGACCGCCGTGAAATGGAATATTTATATGAAAATGAAGGCATGTATGTTTTCATGGATTTAGAAACATTTGATCAAAGTGAACTTGATAAAGAAACTTTGGGAAATGCAATGTCTTTTATTAAAGAAAATAATAAGATTGGTGTAATGGTATATCAAGATAAAATTATTGGTGTGGATTTGCCTAATGCTGTAGAATTAGTTGTTGCTGAAACAGATCCTGGAATCAGAGGGGATACGGCTACGGGTGGCTCTAAATTGGCTACTATGGACACTGGTTATGTTGTGAAAGTTCCTTTGTTTATAAATGTCGGTGATGTATTAAGAATAGATACTAGAACTGGCGACTATATTGAACGTGCTTAAATTAAATTAAACGCTAAACGGCGCTGTTTTTACCTTGTTTAAGGTGGGAATAGCGCCGTTTAGCGTTTTTAGTCCAATATTTTTGAAGTTATGAATATTATAACTTCAGTAGATTGTTTATGTTGTTCTTGATGTTTGAAAAGGTTGCCAAAAAAGGGGATATTACTCAAAAGAGGAATCTTAGTTATTTTTTGCAAATCTTCTTGCCCGATTAAACCCGCAATTACAAGTGTTTCGCCATTTTTTAATCTTACAGTTGTATTGGCTTGGCGAGTACTTATTTTATAGTTTCTTAAACTGGCAATCAAGGTAGGGGTGCTAACTTCAGTGTGAACAGAAGCAGTAATATAATCGTCGGAATTAATATACGCTGTGTAGATTAACTTAATTCCAGCGTCAATATATTCGGTATTTTGAGTTGTTGTACCATTATTATTTTTTTCAGTTACCACAGGAATATGATCGCCAATAAATATTTTAGCTTCGCGACCAGGTAGAGTTGTTATTTTAGGATTAGCTAGAATTTTTGCTTGACCACTATTTATTTGAGCATCTAAAGTTGCCTGATAATTAAGGCCTTGTGTTGAGGAGAGTTTTAGTTTGCCTGGTAAACTTTGTTCAGAGCTGTGATCGTTATTGCTGCTATTTGTAGTTGCTGGTAGTTCGGACCAAAGCCACTGCACGCCCAAAACTTCAGTGTGCTCTTTGTTTACAGCGATTATTTTTACATCTAAAGAAATTTGTTTGCTAGGAATATCTAATTGTGTTAAAAGTAGCTTAATATTACTCTGTGCTGTTTGATTACCCGAGAAAATTAAGCAGTTGGCCGTAGAATCGATACTAATCTTTGTTTCGCCTAAAAGAGGCTTTAGAATAGTTTGGCATTCCTTTGCATTGAGATATTTTAATTTTATTATTGAAAGATTGTTTAAATTTTGGCTACTATTGATATTTTTGCTTATTAGAATATTAGAATTGTAATGCTGCCAATTATAACCAGCAGCATTACTTATTAGTTTCAATGCTGTCTCAGCTTCAATATTTTGCAAGTGGAGGCTTATCGAACCGCTTATGGAATTGTCTAAAATTAAATTAATATTGCTTGTTTTGGCTATAGAAATTAGGACAGTTCGCAAATCAGCATTTTCTAAATTTAGGTTAAGTGTTTTCTCTTGGGCATTACAGGGATAACAAATAAAAAAATTAGAGCAAAATATTAAAGATAAGATAAGCAAAGAATTGCGTAAAATCTCCATAAAATTCAGTCCTTTAAGTTTAGAATTTCTAAGTTTTGGCTATTTTGATTGAAAATAGTAACTGAGTTTGCAGCAATTTCTTTAATAGTATAGCCTGCAACAAAATCATTTTGGCGATAGGCTGCAACGGTATTATTTATCGAAATTATAGCTAGTTTTTCTTGTTGATTTATTATGGTGCCTTGTAAATGAAATAGTATTTTTTTATCGGCAGAAGTATATTTTTTCTCAGCACTATCATTTTCTTTAAACTGTTTTGTCAAAAAAGGATTTTTTAATTTTTTTGTAATTGTGCTATTTTCTTGAGGATATAATTTATTTAGAATTTGCAGAGAAATTAAGGGGAGTTGTTGCGGTGGCGAAAGTTCGTTATTGACGGGGGGCTCAGTTTTAGTAAAAAGATTAGCATAGGCTAAAATTAAAAAGAACAGAAAAATTAAGACTAAACAGTTTTGGGGCGAACAAATAATTTTGATTTTTTCTAACAATTACATCACTTCCAAATAAATTTGTAAAAATAATGAAAATATTATATAGTTAATTATACAATATTTTCAGTTTTTTTTGTGAAAAAATAGAAAAGAAGATGATTATTTTGATAAAAGAGGATTTAGGTTCTACGGGAATCACTTCAGTAGTAGATTTATTTGAACAAATAATAACAAAAGCTGTTAATCTAGCGGCCAGTGATATCCATTTAGAAAGTACTACAAATAATTTGCGGGTGCGATATCGTTTGGATGGAATTTTAAAAGAAATAATTTGTTTGCCTTTGAATTTGCAAGCGCAACTTGTTTCCCACATTAAAATTATGTCTAATTTAGATATAGCTGAAAAAAGATTGCCACAAGATGGTAGATTGAAACTTAAAGATAAGCCCAACTTAGATATCAGAGTTGCTACATTACCGACAATAATGGGAGAAAAAGTTGTTTTAAGACTACTAGATCAACAAAAGCAGCCTTTAGACATTGAAAGCTTGGCTTTAAGTACTTGCAATAAACTTATATTTAAGGAATTATATAGTAATTCTTATGGAATGATTTTGCTTACAGGGCCTACTGGATCGGGGAAAACTACAACTTTATATTCGGCGCTTTCAGAAATAAATACTATCGATAAAAATATAGTTACAATTGAAGATCCAGTAGAATACTATTTGCCTAACATTAATCAAGTTCAAGTTAATCAAAAGGCTGGTCTAGACTTTGCAAATGGACTGAGAGGAATTTTGCGACAGGATCCAGATATAATTTTAGTTGGGGAAATAAGAGATACAGAAACGGCTAGTATAGCTGTAAGAGCTGCACTTACTGGACATTTAGTGTTGAGTACTTTACATACTAATAATGCGTTAGGAGCTATTCCACGACTTGCAGATATGGGTATTGAAAATTATTTGTTGGCTGCTTCTTTAATTGGAGTTGTGTCTCAAAGGTTAGTGAGAAAAGTTTGTCCGCAATGTGCAACGCGCTACTATCCAAGTAAACTTGAATTGCAATCAATTATCGACCTAAGAGGTTCACAGTTGAAAAACTTTGAAGATATAAATTTACTAAAAGGGTCTGGGTGCATTGATTGTAATTTTACAGGCTATTCAGGTAGACTAGCTATTCAAGAAGTTTTAAAAATTACCCCAGATTTAAGAGAAGCAATTGTTCAAGGTAAAAGTAAAGCTGAATTAGATGAGCTTATTAAAAAAAATGAGTACTGTGAATTATTACAGGATGGAATTAAAAAGGTATTAACAGGACAAACAACTTTTGCAGAACTACAGAGAGTTGCTTACAATATAATAGATTAGGTGATTAATGATGAATAGATTGATCGAAATAGCTCGCGAACATCAAGCTTCAGATATACATATTATGGCCAATGCTCCTTTGACTTTAAGAATTTTAGGTGAGATTGTATTTTTAAAGGAAGAGATTGTTGGGGAACAATATTTCAAGGAGATTTGTTCACAATTACTTGATGAAGCTAAAAAAAAGATTTTAGAGAAAAATGGAGAAGTTGACTTCTCGTGGGAATCACAAGAAAATATTCGTTTGAGAATAAATATGTACAAAAATCATAGTAGTCTTGCATTAGCAATTAGACTTTTGCATAAGCATATACCTAATTTTAGAGAATTAGGCTTGCCATTAATTTTAGAAAAAATATCTTTAAATGAGAAAGGATTGATAGTAGTAACTGGTCCTACTAGTTCAGGGAAAAGTACAACACTAGCTGCAATTATAGACTTCATAAACGTAAATTGTAAGAAACACATTATTACATTAGAAGATCCAATAGAGTATATACATAGAAACAAAAATAGTTTGGTCTCTCAAAGAGAAGTATATGTAGATACGAAAACATTTGCTAGCGGCTTAAAAGCAGCTTTGAGAGAAGATCCGGATGTGATTTTGGTTGGGGAATTACGTGATTTAGAGACAATAAAAACAGCCCTTATGGCCGCTGAAACAGGGCATTTAGTTTTGACTAGCTTACACACTAATGATGCTCCGCAAACAATTAATCGTATTATTGATATTTTTCCAAGTGCCCAGCAAGCACAAATAAAACTGCAATTATCACTTGTTTTATCGGCAATTGTAGCACAAAAACTTTTCAAAGGAAAAGAGGGGAGGCTGATCTTAGCAACAGAAATGGTTATTATAAACACCGCAATTAAAAATCTAATAAGGTCGGGAAAGGTGGAGCAAATTAATTCTTTTATTCAAACAACTACTACGGAAGGAATGCATAGTATGGAAAAATCATTGCAGAAACTGTATGAACAGAATAAAGTAGATTTAATGGAGGTTTTGTCGCGAACTGATAAACCAGAATTATTGAAAAATCTCTTGGGCTTGTAATTTTAGGGAGGGGAAAATATTGAACGATAATATTATGCTAGTATTAATAGGTGTTTTTTGGATAGGTTGTTTTGAAAGATGGATGAATGAAGTTAGCTGGCAGCAAGTGATAAAAATGCAATTTCAAGAAACAAAAAGTATTTTCATGGGGAAGAATAAAATAACAAAAAATTTATTGCTGAAAATATTTGCTGGTTTTATTATTTTTGTGGTGGGAAAAATATGTTTAAACAACACTAAGGAAATCTATAACGCACAAATTCTCTTAGGAAATTTTATTTTAGGATTGATGTCGATTAGTATTATTGATTTAAAAAAACAAGTGATTTATACAGAAAGTATATTGCTAGAATTTATTTTATGTATAAGTTATTTGTTGAATAGTAAGGTAATTTTAGAAATTCATGTTTATGGTAGCCTAGTAGGATTGTTAGTTATGGGTTTTATTTATTTTGGTTTTTTAGGTGGAATGGGTAGTGGTGATGTTTATTTAAATACTATTTTAGGTCTTTGGCTAGGGTTTCCTTTGATTATTTTATGTATAATAATAGCATTTATGCTAGCGGGCATAGTAGGAGTTTATTATTTAGTGCGGGATGTCAATAATATGAAGAAAAATATTCCTTTTGCACCATTTTTATCTGTCGCAAGCCTAATTAGTTTTTATTGGGGTGCAGAAATTATAGTTTGTTATCAAGAAATTTTTTCTTAAAAGAAGGCGGGTGGAAATGTTTTTTGTTAAAAATATTTTTAGGGTCCCAAAAACTATTACAGCTATTGAATTAAATGAAGTCTCTGTTAAAATCATTAATCTAACGATAACAAAGGACGAAAAGATTGCTGTACAAAATTATCAGATAATACCTGTTATGAAGAATAACAAGGTAGATAAAAACGAAATAATTTTGGATTTATGGATAGAAATTTTGCAGAAACAGTTAAAAAAAATACCTAGCAAAAAACAAAAAATATATATAAGCATCAGTTGTCGAGAAAGTATTTTCCATAAACTTGTTTTTCCAAAGTTAAATAATCAAGAGCTTAAGGCAGCGATTAAATGGGATTTAGTAGAATATTTACCTAAAACAATAGATAATTATTATTACGATTATTTGGTGCTCGATGAAAAAGTAACAGAAGATGAAGAACAAAAAAAAGTACTTTTTTGGGCGGTAGAAAAAAATATAGTAGACAAGTTAAGGCAAAGTGTAAAATCTGCTAAATTGGAATTACACTTAGTAATAATAGATATTTTTGCAGTAATTAGTTTAATCTCCAGTGAAAAGAAAGACTTTGTTTTATTGGAGATTAATACTTGTGAATTTACGATTTCGATTATTAAAGATTCTCTGCCCTTAGAACAAAAGAGCGTGACCATAACAGCGGATATGAATAGTAGAACTGGAAGTGAATTTTTCGTTAACAAAGGGTTTGAAAGAGAAGGTGCTCCATTCGATAAGTTGTTTTTGGCAAAACAACTAGCACAAGAAATATGTAGCTTACTAGAGTTGGTAGCGAAAGAAGTTGATAGAACTTCGCTTACTGAAATTACTGTTTATGGCGAGCTAGCAAAATTAATAGTTGAAGAAGAAGTTTTAGAGAAACAGACAGGGTTAAAAATAACGCTCCTAAATCCTTGGGAAAAAATTGAAATGATAGAGCAAGATGAATTATGCGAAAAAAGCATTTTAGAAAATCAATTTAACTGTTCTTTGTCGTTAGTCTCAGAAACTAGTAAAATTGAGCGGTTTAATTTAATTCCCGTTAATAAATTACCATTGTCTTGGTTGGAAAAAGGCGTGATTATAGTAACTTTATTAGTTTGTGTATTTGCGACTTTTTGTAGTTGCTGGGAGCGGCATAAAAATTATGAGGAATTCAAGAAAATAACAGAGACTCAACTAGAAGTAGGGATATGGGAAAAACGTGCTCAAACTTTGGCTACTGTAAAGAAAAATTATGAGCAAAGAGCGGAGATAATTGAAAAACACGTTGATAAACGAAATGATTGGTATAAAATTTTTTTACACTTGGGGTATTTTACCCCGGATACGGTAAAAATTATTTCTTTGGTTCAAGACACTGATAATCAGTATTTATTGACGATAGAAGCACCAGATATTGCTATTTTAAGTAATTATCTCGGAAATCTAGAGAAAGAAAATGTTACTAAAAAAACAAAAATACAATCAATTGAACAAAATCAAGTAATTCAAGCAAAAATTAAATTTATTTTTACGGGAGTGAGAAATGAAAAATCTAAGACAAATATGGGAAAAAATGATAGAAAAAAATAGACTCGCTTATATGCTTTTAGCGAGTTGTTTGTTTACACTTATATTTGGAAAATTTATTGTTGAACCAATTCAAGAAGAAAATCGTTTGTGTCAGATTGAAAAAATGGCTTATATAGATAAATATAACAACTTACAGGTATATAATATCTCAAAAGCCGCATATGAAGATTTAATAAAAGCAGAACGCGAAAAATTAGCAATGCTAGAAACAATTTTACCCAATGAGTTAGATCAAGTGCAAATTATTACTGAAATTAATAATTCTTTGAAAAAAGAAAATTTACAAGTCGAGAGTCTTAATCCTGTTTATCAAATTGAAGAAAAAGGCGAATATATCACGGAATGTAAAGCACGGGGTTCTTATTTTTCTTGGCTAAATTGGCTAAAAATCACTCAAACACAAGGGATTATGAATATAAAGTTACATTCTGTAAATGTAGATGAGCGCGGCGAGTTATTGGTTGCTATGCAATTAGTATATTATGCGTTAAAATAATGTTGAGGTGAGGCTAATGATATATATAATTTTAGCAATGTTAATTAGTTTTTTGGCAGCGGCATTTGCAATTCAAAATGCGGTTGCGGTTTGGGTGCGAATGTTTTTTTGGGAATTCGAAACGTCCTTGGTGTTAGTGATTTTAGGTAGTATTTGTTTAGGATTTTTGGTGGCAATGTTATTTACAATGTATTTTAAGTTGAAAAACTTTTGGCAACTACGCAAGCAAGAACGAGAAATAAATGAATTGCAAGAAAAAATAATTTTATTAGAAGCTCAGATTAATACAAAAAACGCTACAACTGGTGAAGCAGTAATTAAAGAGGATGAGGTTTGAGTAAATTGCAAATAAACCTTGATTTTATGGTATAATTAAGGCATTTGATTTTGCAAATGAGGGAATTCGATTGGAAGATAAAAAATGGATAGTAGTAGAGAAAAATAAAAAAAATGAAGTTTTGGAAATAGCTAAGGCTGCGGGGATATCAACGTTAACAGCTCAGATTCTTGTTAATCGTGGTGTCACTAGTTTAGAAGCAATAGAGGAATTTTTGCAAGATCAAACTAGGTACTACAGTCCGTTACTATTGACTGATTGTGAAAAAGCGGCAAAGCGAATTTTAAAAGCGATAGAAATAAACGAAAAAATAGTGATTTATGGAGATTATGATGTAGACGGAATTTGTTCGACAGCCTTAATGTATCGCTTTTTAAGAAACTTGGGAGCGAAAGATATAAGTTATTATATCCCCGATAGAAAAACAGAAGGCTATGGGCTAAATATAACGGCACTAGAAAACATCTGCTCATTAGGAGCAAAATTAATTGTAACAGTTGATTGTGGAATCAGTAATTATTTTGAAATAGAAAAAATTAAAGAAAAAATTGATGTTATTATTACAGATCATCATCAACCACCGGAAAAATTACCAGAAGCATTTGCTATAATTAATCCTGCAAAGCTTGATTGTAAATACCCATTTAAAAAGTTAGCTGGGGTAGGTGTAGCTTATAAACTTTGTCAGGCAATTTGGCAAATAGAAAAAAATGATTTTGAAGTTTATTATAATGACTTGCTAGAATTAGTAGCATTAGCTACAGTGGCAGATATTGTGGAATTACAAGATGAAAATCGTGTTTTAGTTAAACAAGGATTGAAAGCTTTAGGAACTACTAATATTTTGGGTTTGAAAGAGTTAATTATTGTTAGTAAATTGGCAGGGAAAAAAATAGATGCGGGAAAAATTGGATTTATTTTGGCCCCGAGGTTAAATGCAGCTGGAAGATTAGGAAATGCACAGTTGGCAGTAAAATTATTGACAACTGATAAAGAACATGAAGCGAAAGAAATTGCAGAATTTCTTAATAATGAAAATGAATTAAGACAAAATATTGAGCAAGAAATTTTGGATGAAGCTTTAAAAATGCTAGCAGAAAAACCACCTGAGAAAACGATTGTATTAGCTGGTAAAAATTGGAATGCGGGTGTTATTGGAATTGTGGCCTCGAGGTTAGTAGAAAAATATTATTTACCAACAATTATTTTTAGTGTAGACGAGCAGGGTATTGCTAAAGGATCGGGGAGAAGTATTAGGGCTCTAGATCTCCATAAGGCTTTAGCCAGTATGAAAGAGTTGTTTTTAAATTTTGGGGGACATCATCAAGCCGCTGGATTAAGTCTAAGGGAGAAGGATTTGCCAGCTTTTTCAGAACGATTCGAAACTTATGTACAGAATACTTTGTTGCAAGGAGACTTTGTACCAACTGTAAAAATCGATGCACTAGTCTCTGATTTTTCGGAACTGACGAAGCAAGTTATGGACGAACTAGAAAAATTAGAGCCTTTTGGTGAGGGGAATCCCAAACCTAGCTTTGCAATATATGGATTAAAACTATTAAATAAAAGATCATTTCAAGATGGCAAGAGTATAAACTTAAGTTTTGTTAAAAACTCGATATTTAAAAATGCTGTTTTTTGGAGAGAAGCAAGAAAATTTTCGTGGTTACAAGTAAATGACAGTGTTAATATGGTGTTTAATTTAAGTATTACAGATTGGATAGACCCAATTCAAATTACCATAAAAGATTTAAAAAAGCAGGTTTCTTGGATAGATTTGAGAATGGAGAAATTTGATTTGAACGAACTAGTAAATGAAAGCGAGCAAGAAACAACCTGTATATATAGTAAAAAAGCTTTAACGTTGACAAAGTTTGATAATGTCATAACTGATTTAACTAAGTATGATTGTTTTTATAAAAAATTGCTTATCCTAGATCTACCTCTAAAAGAAGAATGGGAGAATTTTCAAAAAAAAATAAGCAAGTGCTTAGAATTAGAAATTATATTAGGTTTTTCTTTTGTTGAAATTGATAAAGCTTTGTTACGACTAGAAGAAGAATATATAGATCGTGAAAAAATGAAAAAATTTTTTATATTATTAAGACAAGAACTACAGCTTTCTGATAGAATACTATTAAGTGTTTTGCAAAACAAAAACTGGTTTCAAGAATTTGATTTTGATTATTTGTCTATCTTGCAAGAAATAAATTTACTAGAGTGTAGTGGAGATTGTTTTAGTTTGAAAAATAGTTGTGAAAAAGAAAAGAAAGAACTGAATAATTCTAAGATTTTCCAAAAACGACATATTGATAATAAATTAAAACAGGAGTTTTTGCAAAAACTAAAGGCAACTAATATTTCGGATTTGTTTTAGCAATTGTGTGGAATTGAAGGAGAATAGATTTATGGGCGAAGAAGCTGAGAAAAAAGTGGTGCCAGAAACAATTAAAGATGAATTATTTACATTGCTAAAATCATATTTAGGGGAACAACAATTTGAGTTTGCCAAAAAGGCCTATTTTTTTGCCGAAAAATCGCATCAAGGTCAAAAACGAGTTTCTGGTGAAGAGTATATAACTCATCCATTAGGAGTATGTAAAATTTTAGCAGATTTGCAATTAGATGAAGAAACTATCGCAGCAGCTTTTTTGCATGATGTTGTAGAAGATACTCCTGTGGCTATTGACAATATTAAAGAATTATTCGGTAATACTGTTGCTATGTTGGTTGATGGAGTAACTAAGTTAAACAAAATTGAGTATATTTCTAAAGAAGAGCAACAGATGGAAAACTACAGAAAAATGTTTTTGGCGATGGCTAAGGATATAAGGGTAGTATTGATAAAACTTGCGGATCGTTTGCATAATATGCGAACCTTGAAGTTTATGAATCCCATGAAACAAAGGAGTATTTCCAAAGAAACATTAGAGATTTTTGCGCCATTAGCACATCGTTTAGGAATTTATAGTATAAAATGGGAATTAGAAGATTTGTCTTTTAGATATATGGAACCGGAAAAATACTATGATCTTGTAGAACAGGTTAAGCAGAAAAGAAGAGAACGTGAGGAGCTTATAGCTAATTCCGTAAAAGAATTAAAAGAAGCACTGTTAGCAGTCGGGGTTGAGTGTGAAATTCAAGGACGACCTAAAAATTTTTTTAGTATACACAAAAAAATGCTAAAAAGTCATAAGGAACTAAATGAAATTTTTGATTTGCTGGCAATAAGAGTATTGGTTAATACTGTAAAGGATTGCTATGGAGCAATAGGGGTAGTACATTCTCTATGGCGCCCTATTCCAGGGAGATTCAAAGATTATGTTGCTGTGCCTAAATCTAATATGTATCAGTCTCTGCATACTACAGTAATGACCTCTTTCGGACAACCACTGGAAATTCAAATAAGAACTTTTGAAATGCATAGAATATCAGAATATGGAATTGCCGCACATTGGCGTTATAAGGAAAGTAAAGGTGGAAATTCTGGGTTTGATGAAAAACTTTCCTGGCTTAGGCAGCTACTAGAGTGGCATCAAGATATGAAAGATCCAAGAGAATTTGTGGATTCTGTAAAACTAGACGTTTTTGCCGATGAGGTTTTTGTTTTTACACCGCGCGGTGATGTTATTGATTTGCCAATGGGTTCAGTTCCTATTGATTTTGCTTATCGCATTCACACAGATGTCGGTAATCGGTGTATTGGAGCTAAAGTAAATGGAAGAATAGTTCCCTTGGAATATAAGCTTTCTAATGGCGATATTGTAGAAATTATAACGTCTAAACAAGCTAATGGACCGAGTAGAGACTGGTTAAATATTGCCCGTGCATCAGAAAGTAAAAACAAAATAAGGCAGTGGTTTAAGCGTGAATGCCGAGATGATAATATTGCTAAAGGAAAAGAATTATTAGAACGTGAAGTTAAGCGTTTAGGTTATGACAGTAAAAGTTTTCTGAAACCAGATAGATTAAAAAGTGTAGCGCAGAAAATAACTGTGGCAGGAGATGACAATCTTTTGGCAGCTTTAGGTTATGGCGGCGTTACTGTTCAAGCAGTAATGACTAGGTTAATTGAATTATATAAACAAGAAGAAAAAGCAACTACAAACGGTGATATGTCTAAAATGCTTGCAGAATTAAAGACAAAAGGTAGCAGTGAAAAAGTTGGTAAGGGCAAGGGGATTTTGGTTAAAGGTGAGTCTGGTTTATTAGTGCGACTAGCTAAATGTTGTAATCCTGTACCGGGGGATCAAATTGTAGGTTATATAACTAGAGGCCGCGGTGTGTCAGTACACATTATTGATTGTAAAAATATTGCTAATAATCCAGATGAATATGAAAGACTTATTGAAGTTGCTTGGGATATTGGTACATCAGATAGTAAATATAGGGTAGCAATTCAAATTAATTCTAATAATAATACAGGTGTTATGGCCAATATAATGATGGTTGCCTCGGAATCTAAGGTTAGCATAACTTCTGTCACCGCAAAAGTTGACGAAAAAAATAAAAGTGCCACTATAACATTAGGTTTAGAGGTAAGTAGCTTAGATCATTTGGAATATATAATGGCAAAAATGAGAAGAGTTAAAAATGTTTATAGTGTGTATAGGTATTTAACATCAGGGGGTTAGATTATTGAAAGCAGTATTACAAAGAGTTCAGAGTGCTAGCGTTAAAGTTGAAGGTCAAGAAATTTCGAGTATAGGAGCAGGTCTATTGGTTTTTCTTGGTGTAGAAAGCATGGATAGCATTGTGGATGTTAAATATTTAGTCGAAAAAATAGTTAATTTAAGAATTTTTGAAGATCAAAATTATAAAATGAATTTGTCTTTAAAAGATATACAGGGTGAATTACTTGTGGTATCACAATTCACCTTACTAGCAGACTGTAGAAAAGGTCGCAGGCCAAGTTTCGATAATGCTGCAAAACCAGAAATTGCTCTAAGTTTATACAATGATTTTATTGAATTATGCATGCAACAGCAGATAAAAACTTTTGGTGGACAATTTCAGGCAGAAATGTTAGTAGATATAAAAAATCATGGACCAGTTACAATTTTATTAGACAGTAAAAAAAACTATTAGAAACAGTGAGGGAAAAAAATATATGAAAATACACACAATACCAGTGGGAGATTTACAAGCCAATTGCTATATTATTGAGAATTTACAAGATAAGCAAGCTATTTTAATAGACCCTGGTGCAGAGGCGAATAAAATCATTAATTTTATTAAAAAAAATGAACTAAAGGTAGTGGCAATTTTGTTGACTCATGGACATGCTGATCATATTTCAGCACTAGACAAGGTTCGTGAAGCTTGTTTGGCTAAAGTTTATATACATGCTGATGATGCACCAATGCTTACGAATGCCAAGCAAAATTTATCATCTTTTATTGGGGCTGATCGAATATTTAAAGAGGCAGAAGAAAATCTAGCGGACGGACAATTATTGAACATAGCAGGTTTAGAAATTCAAGTATTGACAATTCCAGGACATACAAAAGGTGGGTGTAGCTTTAAAATAGGTGAGCATGTGTTTGTGGGTGATAGTATATTTTTAGAATCTATCGGTAGAACGGATCTTCCGGGCGGTTCTTATAAATCTTTGATCTCTAATTTGAAAACTAAAATTTTAACTTTGCCAGAAAATACTAAATTGTATCCAGGGCATGGACCGAGCACAGATGTTGCTTGGGAAAAACGCATGAACCCATTTTTGCAATAATGAAAACGCTACCAGATAACTTTCTTCAACTAAGAAACTTTTGGCTAAAAATATTTTTGGTGTTAATTGTTGCAATTAGTATCTATGTTACTATGGAATTTTGGGTATCTTTGATTATTTCTATTGCTTTGGCTTTTGTTTTAAATCCTTTTGTAGAGCAATTAGGTAGAATAAAAATAGGACCTAATAAATTTCCGTTACCTAGATTTTTAGCAATTATTTTAGCATTTATTTTAGCGAGTGGCTTTTTTATCATATCTTTAGTTTTTATAATTTTTCCGTTGCTTGCAGAAATTGATAAATTATCATTGAGTTTACCACAACTGGCAGGCAATATCCGAGAAAATTTATTGCAATTACAATTATTACTACCAGATAATATTAATTCAATGCTTAACCAAACTATTAATCAAGCTGAAATGTACATAGCAAATTTTATACATAACACTATTAAGGCAATTTTTGAGTTTCTGTCTAATGCTCTGCAAATAATAATTGTTCCGGTATTAACCTTTTATTTTATTAAAGATGGCAGAAAAATAAGAGATAATTTTTTGAGTATTTTACCATTACAATATCAAGAAAAATGTGAAGAATATTTTTATGAAGTACAAAATGCAATGTCTGCCTACGTACGTGGTTTAGCAAAATTAAGCCTTATTGCGGGAACGGTTATAACTGCGTATGCTTTTATGATTGATATCGATTATCCATTAGTATTAGGCTTGTTAGCTGCTTTTGCAGAAGCATTGCCAATAATTGGACCAATTTTAGCGGTTGTTCCGGCCATTATTCTAACAGTTATTCATATGCCAGATATGATAGCGAGTGTAGTTTGTTTCTATCTAATATTTAATCAAATTGATAGTAACATCATTATTCCTAAAGTTATGGGCAATGCCATAAAATTGCATCCTACAATGATTATTTTCAGCTTATTGGTAGGTGCAAAGTTATTTGGTATTTTAGGAATGGTTTTTGCTGTACCAGTTACAGCCTTTTTGAAAATTTCTTTTAAGCATATATTTTTTGTAAGTAGAGGGTGATTTTTTGGCTGAAATGAGTAGAATGGATGAAATACGTGATAAATTAAAAGCAGAAAATTATAAACTAACTAGACAAAGGGCAGTGGTACTCGAGGTATTTGAGGAACACCCGGAAGAACATTTAAGTGTAGAAGATGTTTATAAACTATTACTAAATAAAAATGTTGATATTGGTTTAACTACTATATATCGAACTTTGGATATGCTTGAAAAAATTGCGATACTACATAAAATAGATTTTGGTGATGGACGTACTCGATATGAATTTCGCCAATTACAGGAAATTCATCATCACCATCATCTGATTTGTGGAAAATGTGGCGCTGTTACTGAATTTAAGGATACCTTATTAGAAGCTTTGGAAAAAAGCATCCAAGAGGTACATAATTTCAAAATAACAGATCACCAAGTAAAATTTTTTGGATATTGTCGAGAGTGCCAAGATGGAGAAAAATAAATATTTTTTAGAAAACTTGACTGATTTTACCCAACCATTAAAGTTAGTTGCAGACATAGCTGAACTTTATGCTTTAAAATATTCAGCAGATCTGTTAACGGTTAAATATATTATTAAACTTAAAAAAAGATTAGGTGCAGTAGAATTAACAATTTTATCAGCTGGGGAAGTGCTGTTTGCGAAAAATATTGATTTGTTAGAAATTCCAGAACATAAGCACAAGCAACAAGTTAAATTGAGCTTGTTTTTAGCATTTCGACAAATATTCCCGGCAAGAAAAATTGCTTGGGGTATTTTACGAGGTGTACGTCCCTTAAAACTAGTTAGTAAATTATTAAAAAAATTTCAAGAGCCTGAATTAGTGCGTAGTTATCTAATAGATAACTACGCACTAACAGCGGAAAAAGCTACACTAGCAATTGAAGTAGCGAGAGCTCAGAATCACCTGCTTGCTGGTTATGGTAAGCAGGATATTTCTATCTATATTGGCATACCATATTGTAATACTAAGTGCAGCTACTGTTCTTTTCCTAGCAGTTTACTCCCAAATCAAGCTGAAACTATAGAAATATTTCTACAGACAATTGAACAAGATATACAAAATGTGTTACAATTAACAAATGAGTATAACTTAAATGTGGCTTGTTTGTATATTGGCGGGGGAACTCCGACAAGTTTTTCAGAAACACACTTTAGGAAATTTGTTGACATATTGAAGCGCTATTTTCCTCGAACTGTAAAACGTGAATTTACTTTTGAGGCTGGTAGAGTTGACAGTTTAAGCAAATTAAAATTAGAACAAATGCATGTTTTAGGAATTAATAGAATAAGTTTGAATCCCCAAACTTTAAATGAAAAAACTTTAAAGCTAATTGGAAGGCAACATAGTTTGTCAGAATTTTATAAGTGGTATTATTATGTTAAGACTAATTATCCAGAATGGACAATTAATGCAGATATAATTTTAGGGTTGCCACAGGAAAATATAGAAGATGTAAGGTTTACTTTATCACAGTTAAAGGAGTTTAAACCACATAATATTACAATTCATACGTTGGCGTTTAAAAAGGGAACTGAGTTATTTCAAGATGTTGGTAGATACTATCAAGTTAATACTTTAAGCCAGATGGCTATTTTAGCTAGTGATTTTATGCAAAAGCTTAACCAAGAAGCGTACTATTTATATAGACAACATTATATTTTGGGTAATTTAGAAAATATCGGCTATGCAATTAAAGGCTATGAATGTGTCTATAATGCAATGATTATGAGTGAAAAATTTACCGTATTAGGAATTGGGCCTTCAGCAACTACTAAAATTATTTCAGACAATGGGAAAATAACAACTTTTTTCATGCCAAAGAATGTTGAAACTTATATAAGCGAAATTGAAAATTTGTTAACAAAGCGTGAGCAACTTTTTAGAAATGCTATCAAAAAACAGGAGTGATGATTGAGATGTTAACTACAGCCCCTAGAGGGACTAGTGATATATTACCAAGTGTTACAGCTAATTGGCAACAAATAGAAAGCTTAATTAGAGATATTTGTCTGCGTTATAATTATAAAGAAATTCGCACCCCGATTTTTGAGCATACAGAATTGTTTTTGCGCGGTATTGGCAATACGACAGATATTGTATCCAAAGAAATGTATACTTTTGAAGACCGCGGGGGTCGAAGTATTACCTTGCGCCCAGAAAATACGGCTTCAGTGGTGCGCGCTTATTTAGAAAACAAATTGTATGCAGATAACTATTTAAACAAGTTGTTTTATATAGGCCCAATGTTTCGCTATGATCGTCCTCAAGCTGGGCGGTTTAGACAATTTCACCAGTTCGGCATCGAAGCTATTGGCTCGGAAAATCCTTTAATTGATGCAGAGGTTATTGCTCTAGCAGTCAATCTTTTACAAGAACTTGGTTTAACTGATTTAAATGTGTTAATAAACTCTGTTGGTTGTCCAAAGTGTCGCCCTGTTTATAAAGAAAAACTACAAGCTTTTTTTCAAGAGAACTTAGGAGAACTTTGCAAAGATTGTCAAAGTCGTTATGAACAAAATCCACTGCGGATTTTAGATTGCAAGATCGATAAATGCAAACAATTAAGTGTGGGCGTACCAACACTTAAGGAATGCTTATGTGAAGAATGCACAACACAGTTTGGAAAGTTGCAAAATTACTTGGCGGCATTAGGAATTAAATATAAATTAGATAATAACTTAGTTCGAGGCTTAGATTACTATACAAAAACTGCTTTTGAAATACAATATTTGCCATTAGGAGCACAAAGTGCCGTTTGTGGTGGGGGCCGTTATGATGGTTTAATTTCCGAATGTGGTGGAAATCCTACGCCGGCAATTGGTTTTGCGATGGGAATTGAGCGAATTTTATTAGCTTTGCAAAAGCAAAATCTAATAAAAGAGCTAGCTAGTACAGTAGATGTATATATTGTTGCAACAGGGGAAGAAGCTAATCAAGAAGCAATTAAATTAGCAGTAAAATTACGTAAGTATGCTTTAAGTTGTGAAATAGATTTTGCTAATCGCTCAATGAAGGCGCAAATGAAAGCTGCTAATAAATTACAGGCTAAACATGTAATAATAATTGCCGAACAAGAACTACAAGAACAAACTTATAGTTATAAAAATATGCTCACTAGTGAGCAAGTTTCTATAAAAAATCAAGATTTAAACATGTTATTAAGTAAATTAGGAGTGGATAAAGAATGTTAAAACTTAACGAAATCCATCATTGTGGCGAATTTAGATTGACAGATGTTCAACCTGAAACAATAGTTACAATTGCTGGTTGGATAGCTAAAAGACGTGACCACGGTGGTTTGATTTTTGCAGATGTACGCGATCGTTCAGGCGTGTTGCAAGTAGTTTTTTCGCCAGCAGAAATTGGCGGCGACTTTGCAGTTGCTGAAAGTTTACGGAGTGAGTATGTTGTAAAAATTAAAGGGGTACTAAGGGCACGTTCTGAAAATACAATAAATGCTAATATTGCTACTGGTGAAGTTGAGTTAATCGCGAAGGAATTACAAGTTTTGAATGCTGCTAAAACACCACCATTTTATATTCAAGATAATATTGATGTAGATGAGACAGTAAGGTTGAGATATAGATATTTAGATTTACGGCGTCCAGAAATGCAAAAAAACTTAATTTTGCGTCATAAAGTTACTAAATATATGCGCGATTTCTTGGATTCAGCAGGATTTTTAGAAATTGAGACACCTATGCTAACAAAAAGTACGCCAGAAGGAGCACGTGATTATTTAGTTCCTAGTCGCGTTAATGCTGGTAAATTTTATGCATTACCACAATCACCTCAAATTTTTAAACAATTATTGATGGTATCTGGTTATGAAAAATATTTCCAAATAGTACGTTGCTTCCGTGATGAAGATTTAAGAGCAGACCGTCAACCAGAATTTACACAATTGGACGTGGAAATGTCTTTTGTGGAATTAGAAGATGTTGTTTCTTATATGGAAGGTTTGACGAAATATATTTTCAATAACGCAATGCAACTAGAATTAACCGAAAACTTCCATAGAATTACTTATGATGAGGCAATGAATTATTATGGTTCTGATAAACCGGATATTCGCTTTGATATGAAGCTAATAGATATGTCAGAGGCAGTAGCTAATTCAGATTTCAAAGTGTTTAATGCAGCTTTGGAAGAAAACGGTCAAGTAAAAGCAATTAATGTAAAAGGCTATAGCAATATTGCCCGTAGAGAAGTAGATGCTTTAGTAGATTTTGTTAAAATTTATGGCGCAAAAGGTTTGGCTTGGATGATGGTAACTCCAGAAGGCATCAAATCACCAATTGCTAAGTTTTTCAGTGAAGCGCACTTAGAAAAAATTAAAGCAACTGCCCAAGCTGAAGAAGGCGATTTAATTATGTTCGTAGCTGATAAACCAGCGGTAGTAGCAGCAGCTTTAGGTAATTTGCGTTTAGAAATGGCAAAACGTTTAAATTTAATTGACCCTGATAAATTAGCCTTCTTATGGGTTGTTGATTTCCCAATGTTTGAATATGATGAAGAGAACAAGCGTTATGTAGCGATGCATCATCCATTCACTTCACCTCGAGATCAAGACTTGCACCTATTAGACAATGGTAATCTTGGTGATATTCGCGCTAAGGCTTACGATTTAGTGTTAAATGGTACAGAAATTGGTGGCGGCAGTATTCGGATTTATCGTCGTGATATCCAAGAGAAAATTTTTAAAGCTATTGGCTTAACTGATGAAGAAGCTAAACAAAAATTTGGTTTCTTGTTAGATGCTTTTGAATATGGCACCCCGCCACATGGTGGAATTGCTTTTGGGTTAGATCGTTTAATTATGCTTATGGCTCAAAGAAGTTCAATTAGGGATGTAATTGCTTTCCCTAAAACACAAAGTGCGACTTGTGTTATGACTCAAGCTCCTTCAGAAGTAGCAGAAAAACAACTTCAAGAATTACATATTAGAACAAGAGTACTACCAAGTAGTAAATAATACTAGCTTGCTTGTAAAGTGATTTGCTACATAAATTAAATATTGATAATTAGGCTGGATTAAGAATGTAAAAGTTCTTAATCCAGTTTTGGTATTTTTAAGCAGAATTTTTTCTGAAAAATATGTTGGGACATGCAGAAAATTTTATATTATAGAGCCAAAATTTTTCGCATATTACACTATTATATTGGAGCACCCATTTAAAAAAAACATGCTGTGCTATGCAGAAGTTTGCTGCAAAACACAACATGTTTTATGTAGTCAAGAAATTAAGAAAACAAAATAGGTAATTATATTTTTAGCCAAGTTTTTTCAAGACCATTTTTGTAAGAATATTTACGCCGTTTTCTAAAGCATCTTTATTAAAGTCCATATTAGGATCATGTAAGCCTGGTTTTAAATCACAGCCTAATCCGAAATAGGCTGCTTTCAAGCCTGGTTTCTTTACGGCAAAATAGTGAAAATCTTCGCCCCCAGGATTTTGTAAACGAGGAATTAAATTTTCTGCACCTAAAACTTCCTCAATAACTTCAGCAACTTCGTTAGTCAAGGTATCATCAAGCTCGGCAGCAGGAACTTCACCACGAATTGTAACTTCTGCAGTAGCACCGATAGTTGCAGCCGCTGCCGTTATGGCAGCTTTAATTTTGGCTTGTAAGTCTTGCATAGCAGCATTAGTTTGAGCACGTACGTCTAATACCAACGTCGCTTTATTAGGAATAGCATTACTTGCAGCGCCACCAGCGTTAATAGCTGTAACCTTGGCAGAACAAGCAATAATAGGATTGGTGCGAATTGAATTTACGGCAAGTATGGCAAGTGCGGCAGCATCGATGGCATTAATCCCTAAATGAGGACGGGCACCATGAGCGGTTAACCCTTGAATTGTTACGTCTAACACAGCACTAGCGGCATGGTATACTCCAGGCGAGGCCTGTCCCATACTAGCATCTTGAATTGGCCGTAAATGTAATCCTAGCATAATATCAATGTCCTCAAGTAAACCATCTTTAATCATGGCTTGAGCTCCAAGAAGTGTTTCTTCACCAGGTTGAAATACTATTTTCAGTGTTCCCTTTTTGACGTTATTTATTAGACGGCTAGCAGCAACTAAAACCATAGCCGCATGGGCATCATGACCACAAGAGTGAATGAATTTTATTTCACCACTAATAAGATGTTTAAGGGCATCCATATCAGCACGAATAGCCAGTGTGGGACCAGGAACACCGGTGTTATAGGTGCCAACTACTCCAGTTATGCCGATATTACGTGTTACTTTATAGCCTAAAATCTCAAGCTGTTTAGCGAGATATTCTGAAGTTTTAAATTCCTGCATACCTTCTTCAGGCATACTATGGAGTAAATTATAAATTTCCTTGACGTTCATATAATGACCTCTTTTCTTATAAGTTTATAATGTTTACTTGATTGTATATTTTAACAAAAAAAAAGTCAAGTTACAAAACTTAAAAGATTAAAAAAACAATATCCAATGTATTTATCAAAAATATTAATATTACATTTAAGCTTGGAAAACTCTAGGACTTACGAGGTTTTTTGTATACTTGTGTTAACACTTGAAAAATACAATATTATTTTGTTATAATATGAGATATTGGTAAATAGTGTAACCAATAAATATATGGGGGTGGAAAAATGGATAATCTTAAAGATGACTTGAAAACGGCAGTAAATAAAGTGCCTGTATCAGGTTATATTGTACTATTTATTGCCATTGCAATTTTCTCAGGATTGTTTGCAAAGGCTGGTCATGGTTTAAATATTTTTGACTTTGATACTTTAAATGGTAAGTTTGGAACAATGAAAGATGCAGCAAAAGCTACATTTTCAGGACAAGGTGGTAATGGGGCTCGTGATGGATTTTTATTTGCTTTTGGTTTAGCACCAGGGGTAATGTTGGCTTTAGGACTGATAGAAGTTGTAGAACACTATGGTGGGCTAAAAGCGGCACAAAAATTAATGACGCCGATTTTAAAACCAATCCTAGGTATCCCAGGTGTTTGTGGTATTGCTTTAGTATCTAGTTTGCAAAGTACTGATGCTGGCGCAGGTATGACTAAGGCTTTGTATAATGAAGGACTTATAACCGACAATGAACGCTTGATTTTTTCGGCATTTCAATTTACAGCTGGTGGCTTAATTACCAATTATTTGGCTTCTGGTTCAGCTTTATTTGGCTTTTTAACTGTACCAATTGCTTTGCCTTTAGCAGTTTTGTTTTTGATGAAGATTTTTGGGGCTAATATTATGCGCCTCTATGTAAATAGGTTTTGTAAGGAGGGGAATTAATAATGGCTGATACTAAAGAAAAAAATACAGAAGAAGTTATTATTAAACAAGCTGCTCCTTCATTAATGGATATATTTGTGCGTGGGGCTCGTAAAGGCTGGGACGTAGCTATAGATAATATTATCCCTAATGTACTTATGGCGTATGTTTGTATTAAAATTTTAAATGTTACAGGTTTGTTGACTCTAGCCGGGAAGGTATTTGCTCCGGTTATGGCAATTTGGGGATTACCCGGTGAAGCAATTATGGTTTTGCTTAGCGCATTAATGTCTATGGGTGGGGCAGTAGGTGTGGCTATGGCTTTATTTAATAGTGGGGCAATTAATGGCACGCATATTACAATAATTATTCCAGCAATATATTTACTTGGTTCTAAAATTCAATATGTTGGTCGGTTACTAGGTACAGCAGGTGTAGCCGCTAAACATTATCCAATATTAATAGGTATCTCAGTTTTAAATGCTGGAGTAGCTATGTTTATTATGAAGATAGTAACTCCTTAAAATTATATGTTAGAAAATAGGGTGCCTCAAATAGGTTTTAAAATCTATTTTGAGGCACCCTATTTTTATCACGGGATCACGGACTTATAAAAATTATAAATTTCATAAAAATAGTGTTCCTAAAATATAAATTGAATTGACTATGTTTAAGTAGTGTTAAATAGTTAATTAATAAAAAATATAAAATCATGATAAGCTGCGCTGAAAACTAAAGTAAATCTAGGTGGTGGTGGCGAGTACGCGAAAAAACTGCTCCTCTTTGCAAGAGAAACAGTTTTTTTAACATAATATTTATAGATGATTTTTTCTAAGAAATTCGTTACCAAATAGAGAAATATCTTTAGGTGGAATATCAAAAACAGTTAAAGCTCCATGATTTCCAGCTGCATTTTGTCTGTAAGCGGCGCGAGCATAAGCCACCATGGCACTTGCAGTAAATTCGGGATTGCTATCTAGTTTTAGGCAAAATTCAATTACATGTCTGTGCTCGGAACTAGTAGATCCACTGCGAAAAACAAAACCACCATGAGGCATGCGATTATGCTCAAGATTAAAGGTTGCTTGATCTAAAAAATTAACTGTAGTATCATAATCAGAAAAATAATTAGGCATTTCCTTGATGGTTTTTGCAATATATTCTAAGTCAGCATTTTCTTCAGCGACTACGTAACAGTCACGATGATGTTTTTCTCTAGTAGATAACTTTGGGCAATGGCCAGAGCGGATTTCATTAATAACACTCTCTACCGGTAAAGTATATTGTTTAGCATCAATTACTCCAGGAATGCGGCGGATAGCATCAGAATGACCTTGGCTTACACCAGGGCCCCAAAAAGTATAGTCTTGACCATTGGGTAGAATACTTTCGGCAATAACTCTATTTAGAGAAAATAAACCAGGATCCCAACCTACTGAAATAATACTTGTTTTTCCATTAGCCTTAGCCACATTGTCAACATTGGCGAAATGCTCAGGAATTCGAGCATGCGTGTCAAAACTATCTACAGTATTAAAATAGCGTGTGAAAAATGGGGTTTGTTCAATTAGATCAGTAGCTGAGCCGCCACAGAGTAAAAGTACATCAATTTTATCTTGCCAATTAAGTACATCATTAAAGGATAATACTGGCACCTTTGAGGCCACAGCGATATTTGTACGGCGCGAAATTACAGCTACCAGTTCCATGTCAGGAGTATTAAGTAAAGCTTGTTCAGCACCGCGTCCTACATTACCATAACCTACAATAGCAACATTAAATTTTTTTGTCATTTCTATAGCCTCCTAAGTTCGTATTTTAATAACAAGGTTAATTATAACTTACTAGATTAAACTTTGTCACGTGGAAATTTTAGTTCGAGTAGAAATAAAAATTCCTAAAATAATTAGACAAATTCCAATAATTTGATGTAAAACTATCTTTTCACCTAAAATTAATGTGGCTCCAATTAATACGGTTGGCAGCTCTAAGGCTCCGATTAAAGTAGCTGAAGTGGTACCGATGATAGGTACGCCTTTAGAAAAAAAATAAAATGGCAAGACCATACCCAAAACGGCTAGATAAGAAGAATATAGGTAAAATGAAATCGGTATGACACTAGGAGTGAAAAGAAATATTGGCGGAAAAAAAACTAAGGAAATTATCAATGAGCCAGAGAGCATAATTGAATTCTTATATATTATCGGAATATTTGTGGCTAAATTTCCACTGAAGTAGATAAAAAAAGAGTAGCTAAAAGCTGAGGCTAAGCCAAATATTATGCCTAAAGGATTAACAGCCAAAGCTTGATAACTAATATTTAAGGCAAAATAGGTTCCTAGTAAAATTATTAATAAAGCAATTATGCGTAATCTACTAGGTTTTACTTTGTTGAAAATATAGTCTAATAAAATGCCTATCCAAGTAAATTGAAACAGTAAAATTATAGCTAAAGAAGCGGAGATATATTGCAGGCAGAGATTATAGAAAATAGTTGTTAAACTAGAGATACTGCCAGCTCCAATTAAAATTAAAATAGTTTTGGGCTTTATACTACCAAGAAATTTATAATCTTTAATAAGTGCAAAACAAAACATAAAAAGGAAAGCTAAGAAAATTTGACCAAAAACCATTTCGCCTACAGTAAAGCCGGCTTTATAAGCCAACTTTATAGTGGTAGAAAGCGTTCCATAAGCAATAGAAGCGGTTAAAACTAATAAGGTTGCAAGTGATTTTGAAATATTATTTTTCATAAGAACTCCTCAAATTATAAAATCAATTCAACAAAACAAAAAGACAAGCTCTCTGCTAGTAGCATAACAGGGAGCAAGTCTTCAAAGACTTATATAAAAATACTCATTTAGAAGATTGATTTTAATTTATTTTTTAACTTAGTATTTATTTCAGCTTTTAAAGCTTCTTTTTGTTCGGAAAAATCATTTTTTTGAAAAACTAAATCTAATTTGTTAAACTTAATTTTACCAGCAGCATCTTGTATAGCACTTGAATTAAAAGTGCCAGCAAAAGTTTTAATAATAATATTAGAGAAATTCATTTTCTCATTAGCGCGAGTGAAGTCTCCTTGTAAGGAATTAAAAGGAATTCCTGCAAAATCGCCATCATAAATTGCAAAGCTTCCTTGGGCATTAGCAGAGCTAGCTTCTGCTGTTCTAGAAGTGGTTAAGGAAAATTGTAAGGGCCCTTTTATTTGTGTTCCAGTAGCTTGAGTGCTGTCGAGGTTTTCACCTGATACATTAAAACTAAAGGTTTTGGGAACTAAATAAATATTACCAGCAGCATAGACTACTCCATTAAAAGCTTGAGCTTGCGTATTAGTGATATTTAAAACGGTGTTAAAGTAATTAAAATTACCGTGAACATTAGTCAAGGTAAGCGGCTCAAATGTAACACTTGCTAGGCTAAAAGTTCCATCCACTTTAGGAGCGTCTAAGGCCCCACTTATTTTAGCAGCAATAGCTACCGATTCACTAATAGCTAAGCTTGGGCTTAGAGCGGAAATATAAAAATTTGGTGCATTTGCAACTAGATCATAAGCGGGCGTTGGTTGTAAATTCACTTGACCATCTAATTTAATTGCTTGATTTTCTAAATTAAGGTTAAAATTATTGAGTTTCAGTGATTGATTATTTAAATTAAAGCTACCATTTATCGAATCGAGTTTATAATCGAGGGCTGAGCCAGATAAATTTTCTACATTGCCTTGCATTGTGAGTTGCCAAATCTTTTGTTGTCGTTCAGCTATAAAATTAGTTGAAGGTATTTTCCCACTAACTATTTTAATGTTACCAATAGGTGGTAAGACCGCCATTACGTCAGTGGCGACAATATTTTTAGCGGTACCTTTAATGGTTGTTTTTTCAGGGGTAAAGTTAAAATCAATATCAAAATGGGTATCTTTTTCTTTGATCTCAAGCTTTGCTAATAGAAGCGGGTTTTTAGTTAAGTCAGCAAAGAAATTTAACTCATTGAATTTAAACTGTTTATCTTCAAAATTTAAATTTAAATTACTCTTTTTTACAGTAAATTTACCAGCAAAAGGCTCGCGATTAGTGCTGGTTTTTTTTGTTTTATCATCTTTTTCAAGATTTTCAAAATTTATTAACTGAACAATATCTAATCCCAGCTTATGCGTATAAGTCAAGTTGAAAACAGCGTTTTCAACAGTAATGTCTTTAATCGAATTAACACCAATTTTACCGCTAAGTCCATCGAGCAAATTAAAATTTACAATTACCCGCGGTATTTGGGCGACAGTTGTCCCATTAGGAGCTACCCAAAGGATATTTTTAAAAACAATATTACCAGACCAAGAAGCTTCTACATCAGTGAGCGATAATTTGCCTTGGAGAGTTTTTTGATTTGCAGCCAAATCGCGGACTATAGATACAGATTTTGCGCTGATAATATTAATAGCGATAACAATGGAGAAAATTGTTGCCAAAACAATTAAAATTATTTTCTTGTATTTAAATAACATAGTAACACTCCTAAAATAAATACCGATTAATGTAATGTTAACATTAATCGGCAAATAAATAAAGGGTAATTTGTTTAAAATCTAAAGTCGCGCTTTCCATCATGAAGTTGTTGTAAATAATTTCGAGCGATTTCTTTAACCTTAGGATTTGTAATTCGCTCTATTTCCTGGGTAATAAGAGCTTCCCCTTTTAGGGCAGTTTCGGTTGATGCGTAATCTTCGAGATATTCTTTTAAGGTCATAAGAGCGTTTGGTTGACAACAATTAGATATCTGGCCACTTTTGGCAAGCTGCATAAAGCGGTCACCAGTACGACCCTCACGATAACAGGCAGTGCAAAAACTTGGGATATAGCCAAGTTCTAATAGCCAGTTAACAATTTCATCTAAGCTACGTTCATCATTTACTTCAAATTGCGAAGAGTTTTCTAGCTCTTTTTCTGCATAACCACCAACGCTGGTGCAGGAGGCAGCACTAACTTGTGAAACACCAACGTCTAAGACTTCTTGACGTGATTCTTTGGATTCCCGGGTAGAAACAATAATCCCCGTATAAGGAACTGCTAAACGGAGAATAGCAACTATTTTCTTAAAGGTGGCATCGCTTATAGCATTGGAATATTCCTTAAGATCAACATCATCGGCTGGTCTAATGCGTGGCACACTGATAGTATGTGGTCCTACACCAAAGCTGTCTTCAAGATGTTTAGCATGCATCAACAAGCCAACAAAATCATAACGGTATAAATTTAGTCCAAACAATACGCCAATGCCAACATCATCAATTCCTGCTTGCATAGCTCGATCCATTGCTTCGGTATGATAAGCGTAATCGTGTTTAGGACCATGGGGATGTAAATACTCATAAGTTGGTTTGTGATAAGTTTCTTGAAAGAGAATATAAGTACCAATACCTGCTTCTTTTAATTTTTTATAATTTTCTATGGTAGTGGCAGCAATATTAACATTGACTCTGCGAATTGCACCGTTTTTATGTTTCACACTATAGATAGTTTTAATACTTTCTAAGATGTATTCAATAGGTGCATATTCAGGATGTTCACCTGTCTCTAAAGCTAAACGCTTGTGTCCCATGTCTTGTAAGGCAATTATTTCTTTAGCAATTTCTGCTTGAGTAAGTTTTTTGCGGGCAATGTTCTTGTTTTTACTATGATAAGGGCAATAACGGCAACTATTTACGCAATAATTAGATAAATATAGAGGTGCAAACATTACAATTCTTTGCCCATAAATCTTGTCTTTTATTTCACGGGCTAAATCAAAAATTCTCTCAAGAATATTTTCATCATTAGTTTCCAATAAAACAGCAGCTTCGCGATAGTCAAGACCATGATATAAAGCTGCCTTTTCTAAAATTTTATTTAATAAAACGGAATTATTTTTATTTTCTTGGGCGAACTTTAGGGTTTCAAGAATTTCTTGATCATCAATAAATTCTGTTGCTATCGGCGACTTACTATTGTAAGTAGACATCTTGCAATCACCATCCTTAATTTTTAGAGTAAACTGTTTTTACGCTTAACCCAGGAATCATACCTATTTTGCCTGTTAGAGCACTGATAATATTATTAGGGGCATCGACTATTACACTAATTATACAAAGTGATTTTTTAGGGTAGGGAATACCCATACGCCCAATTATATATTCGTTATAATTGTGTAATATTTGGTTTAACAACTCGACATTTTCAGGTGCTTCGACAATTATACCTATTAGAGCTATACGTTCTTGCATAAGTCCTCCTTGAAAAAAATAAAAGCCTTTAACCTAAACAGGTATAAAGGCAGAATATATTTTATATGTAGCATCTTTATCTTTAGGTATAAGCCCTTAGATTCAGAATTATAAAAAGATTTCTGCCCCGTCAGATGACCTTTAGGTTTAGAACAAAGTATAAAATTACAAATCGATTATAACATAAAAAATAATTAATGTAAAACTCATACTATATTTATTTAGCAAGACTATTTCTCAAAACTGAGAGCATTTACCGGACAGTTTGATATACATTTGCCACACTTTAAACAGTCGGAATTTTGAAAAAAAGTACCTTTGTCTAGATAAGGTTGCAGGTGGAGTGGGCACACTTTAGAACATTTTTTACAGTCAATACAATTTTTTTTGACAAACAAATTTTGTGTTCTAGAAAGTGACAAAAATTTACTTAAACTCCCCATTGGACAAAACATGCACCAAGTTCTAGGAATGTAATACAAACCTAGAATAATTCCGAGCAAAGAAGTTAAAAAAATAACTTTAATGAAAACCAACCCTAAAGACTCCAAGCTATTGGGTACAGAAAATAGCTGTAAAGTAAATAAAGACATTAAAATAAGAAAAAAGAAAATTCTAAAACTATTTTCTTTTAAAAATTTAGGTGGAGTTTGATGGCGCGAATATTTTTTTAAAAACAAATCTAAAAAAGCTCCACGAGGACAAAAATTACCACACCAAAAGCGGCCTGAAAATACAGCAAATATAGGTGGAGCTAACATACAAATAAGAGCGAAAATTCCTATTACTGGGTACAATGAAGCCAAAAACAAAAATAAAACAAAAAACACAGCTAAAATTTTTCTCATATTAACCCCCGCAGATAATAAGTTTTGGAAATCAGAATTTGTATTTGTTTACAAAACTAACCATAATACAGTCCTGATGCCTTTTACTTACCAAGTATAACAAAAAAGAAGATTAATTTTAGTGAGCAAATCACCTAAATTAATCTTCTTTTATATACGCTAACAATTTAAAATAGTCAACAAGTGCTAGAGGTTTGGAGAAAAGTAATCCTTGGGCTGCATCACACTGGAGCTCAACCAAAATATCCAGCTGTTCTTGAGTTGAAATTCCAGTAGCTACAGTTTTTAAATTAATATTTTTAGCCAAAGCAACAATAGCTTTAATTATATTTACTTGTTTGCTTTTATCTATTGAATTAATCACAATAGAGTGGTCGATTTTTATTACATCAACGGCTAAGGTCCCGAGAGTAGAGAAAGATGAATAGCCCGTACCAAAATTGTCAATGGCAATACTAATACCTAAATCCCTTAATTTTAGCAAATGCGGTTCTATTTTTGTATAATTGTTAACCAAGATAGTCTCTTCGATTGCTATTTCAAATAAGCAAAAATCGAGCTTGTATTTTCCTATAGTTTCTGTGAAATTAGTTACTAAATTTTCTTGATAGAAATCAAATTTAGAGAGAGTTAGGGTGATTTTTTGGAGGGGTAAATTTTGTAGTTTACAGCTATGCATATCGATGCATATTTTCTCTAGCATTATACTAGTTAAGTCGGTTCGCAACTGGTTGTCGGCAGCGATTTTAAAAAATACGCTTTGCGGAATAAAACCTCTTTCGGAATGATTCCAAACTAGAATTGCTTCAGCCGCGTTGAGCTTAAAATTTTTCAGATCATATTGAGGTTGATAAAATAATTCTAGCGTTTTGTTTTTTAAGGCAGCTTTTAGTTCAGCCAGGAGCCATGTTTTGTAGTATAAATCTTGTTCTAACTTTGAGTTATAAATAAAATAAGGCAGACGATCTTTGTTTTTCACTTTTTGTCTAGCAATATTAGCTTTATTTAGCATATTACTTATAGTTTCGCTTGTATGATCAACTGGGAAATAGAGCCCTAGAGAAAGTTTTAAAAGATGTTTATGGGCATAATTGTTTTTAATGGTAGTAATAAATTTATTCAGGGTTTTAAAAAAAGCTATCTTGTTAGAATAGTGGACAATTATCGCAAAATGGTCCATAGAAAGGCGTGCACTTATTGAATGCGATTTAAAACATTTTTTTAAGATTAAACTAAATGTTTTTAGTAACTGATCACCATAATCATAGCCAAATACATTGTTGATCATTTTAAAATTGTCTATATCTAAATAAATAACTGCAATATTTATTTGCCAAAGTCTAATTTTTTTCTCGCCATAAAAGATTAGTCCATTGTTATTATAAATTGAACAGAGACTGTCAATATATGCTATTTTTTCTAGATTGTGTTTGTTTTGAGTTTGCATATTTAGAATATAGGCAATTGTACCGATGAAAATTAGCAACAATAAAAATAATAAAAGCGAAATTAGCGCAATAGTTTGAGTTGCAGCTACTGCCAAAACAGAACTAGGTAAAATTGTTATTAAACTCCAATTTAGATTATTTTCAGGACTTTGAATTGAGGTGTTGGCAAAAATATATTTTTGGTGGTCAGAGAAGAATTCTGTTAGACGAATATTGTTATTAGAGAAAATAGGAATTATTTTTTCGATATGGTTATGCTTAACCTTTTCGAAGAAAGAACTATCCAATTCTTTCGTAAGAAAATGCATATTTAAAGTAGTATTATTGAGAACATATGAGTTTACTTTATCGTTGATACCTAATAAGGTATTAGTGCTGTCTTCAAAGAATTCTACACTAGGCACAATAGCGTATAAAACGCCTGTGACTATTTTATTTGAGTTAAAAACTGGAATGCTAAAAACAATATCGCCATGCTCGTTTTCTATGCAATTTTCGTGTTTATAAAAGCTGGTTTGATAGAAATTTGTGGTAATAATATCTAAATTTTCGCCAGAACTTAATAACGCCATGCCAGTATTGTCAGCATATGCTAATTTTTTAAATGGTGAGTTTTCTAGCTTCGAATTTAGAAAATAAAGGCGGTCATTAAGTGATAATTTATCGAGTTTTGAAGCTTCAGGTACAATTGTGCGCAAAATTTGAAAATTTGCATCTGCCTTGATTTTTATAAGTTTAGCGGTTTTGTCTAGGAGTTCAACAAAGTAAGAGGCAGATTCTTGAGTGAGTGAAGTTTTTATAGAATGCATATAATACATTGAAAAAAACAACAAACAAGAAAGAATAGCCGCAGCAATAGTTTTTAGGTTGCTATTATTATTCATTAATAGACCTCCAGCTCCAAAGTTAAATCTGCTGAGATTAGGTTAAGCGTAAATTTGTTGTAAAAATAGCTTGTATTCTGAAAAGGATAATGGTTTGGAATAAATATAACCTTGGGCATAGTCGCAGTTCAAAGTTTTTAAAAGCTCGAGTTGCGCTTCTGTTTCAACGCCCTCGCAGACTATTTGCAATTGGATGTCTTGAGCTAATTTTATGATAGAATTTAGAATGCTCATACTCTTATCATCCTTAAAGGCATTTACCAAAATTGATCGATCAATTTTAATGATATCGACCGTAAGCGCACTTAAATTAGCGATTGAAGAATAACCACTGCCAAAATCATCAATTGCTATTGATAATCCAAGTTTTTTTAATTCCTTTAAGATACTTTCCATGTATTGATAATCGCTAAATATTGCGGTTTCAGTAATTTCAATTTCTAATAACTCTGGAACAATGTTGTAGGCCGTGAGAATTTCTGAAATATTTTGGCTGAGATTTGGGCTATAAAAATCAATTTGAGAAAAATTTACAGCACAAGTTAATACAGGCAAGTTTTCTTGGCGCAATTCTAGGATATTTTTACAAACTTTAGTTAAAACAATTTTAGTTATTGCAGGCGTTATTTGTCTTTCTTCTGAAAGGGGAATGAATACTGCTGGATTAATAAATCCTTTTTGGGGATGATTCCAGCGGATTAAAGCTTCTGTTGAAACGGCTTTGCCATTTTTTAAGTCGAATTTTGGTTGATAGTAAACTTCAAAAGATTGCGCTTCGATAGCCAATTTTAACTCATCAACCAACCAGGTTCGTTCAATTAAATTCTGTTCAATGTCCTTATCGAACATTGCATAAGGCAGGTATTCTTGATTTTTAACATATTTTCGAGCTAAATTAGCTTTATTCAACATGTTTAAGATATTAGGCTTATGATTGCTAGGGTTAAAATATACGCCAATAGATAACTTTATAGAGTACTTGCCAGTGTATTTATGGTTTATTAAGCTCAAAAAATGCTCTAGGATATCAAAAATTTGCTCTTTATTGGCATAACGACTAATTACCGCAAAATGATCCATGGACAATCGAGCTAATACCGTATCTTGTTTAAAAGTATCTTTTAAAGTTTGAGCGATTATTTTTAACAAATCATTTCCATAGTCATAGCTAAAAATTCCATTAATTAATTTAAAATTATTTATATCGAAATAAATAACAACTATTTTGTAGAGCGAATTTTCTACTAAATAGTTTCCGTTTGCTAGAAAACCATTGTAGTTATTTAATTTAGTTAACTCATCTTGATAGGCTAATTTCTCTAATTTAAGTTTGTTGTATTTTTTCACCTTGAGCACATAGAAAAAGAAAATTGTAAAAGCTACCGAAAAAATAATTATCAAAAATACAATTTGGCTTATAGCAGCATTAGCGTGCTTAAAAACTGTTGATTTAGGAAAAATTGCAAAAGTATACCAATTTAAATTAGTGACTTTTTTTGAATTAACCGGAGATATAGCCACAAAATTTCGTTCGCGATTGGCAAAAATTTCAAAAATAGCTTCTTTAGAACTAGTAGAATGAAGATAATTTTGAAAACTGGAATTTGCAAATAATTTTTCTGTAACTATTGAATCAGGAACACTGAAAAGTTCTTTATGTAGTAACTCATAGCTAGCATATAAATCTTTTTTTAATACATGAATATGAATGTTTTTATCAAAAAAATTCAATGATATAGTATCTAAAAGTTTCTCAATATCATAAACTCCCAGTAAGATACCTTGAATATAATTACCTTCTTTGTTGTGAACCGGAACTGCAAAGACTACTACTTTTCCAGGAATATTGAATCGATTATTATCTAAATCCGTAATTGTGTGTTTACCAATTATTGATAATTTGAAGTAATCACGGTCGGCAATGTTAAAAGTTAAGCCGTTAGAAATCAAAGCAAGACCATTGTTGTCGGCATAACCAAGTTGTGAAAACTCAGAGTTTTTGAGAATATTTTGCAACAATAATAATTGTTGCTGCCTGTTAAGACTATTTATTGACTGGATATCTTGAGCAAAAATATTCAATTGTTGTAAATTATTGTCTAATTTAATATTAATTAAAGTATTAGCTCTAGCGAAAATCTCTTTAAGATTTTTTTCTGAATTATGAACGAGCGTGTTATTTATTTGTAAAGCAATATATAAAAGAGGTAGAGAAATAATAATTGCGAAAAGCAGTTTTTTATAAAGTTGCGATTTATTGTTAAGTAAACGACTAATAATAGTAATGCCTCCTTTATAAAAAATACTTTAGTACTAATTATAGGCTACTAATTATTTTATTACAAGAATATACAAGCTAAATTGAATATTTAGTCTTGCATTTTTCTTGTAATAAGGATACTAGTAGCCTATTTTTTTTGTCTTTTTTTAGTTTTGTAAGATTCGTAACGCAATTGACCTTGTTCAAAGGCGAGTTTGTCTTCGTCACTAGTTAAAATCAACTCAGGAACTTTGTTAGGTCGTCCCTTTTTATCCAAAGCAACCATAGTAAAGAAAGCACTTAAGGCTCGCTGACGTCCCTCGTGTTCTAAATCTTCAACTTCAACTGTTACGGCGATTTCCATTGATGAGTTGCCGGCAAAAATTACTTTGCCAGTGCATATCACCAAATCACCAATAAATATCGGTAAATGAAATTCCAGTTCATCTACTCGAGCTGTTACCACATTTGAACGTGCATAGCGCCGTGCTGTGGCATAGGCTGTAGAGTCCATAAGTTTGATTATTTCGCCACCATGAATATTTCCTGCGACGTTAGCTTGGCTAGGCATCATGACTTCGCTAATAATTAAGATAGATTCAGCTGCTGATTTTTGCATACGATGCACATCCTTTACAAATAAAATTAGGTATATGATTTGTCCAATCATATACCTAATTTTAACGAAAAAAAAAATTTAAAGCAAACTTTTATTTAACCTTAATCTAATTTTTGGTCGCCATAGTTAATAAATTTGTATTTACGCATGAGCTCTGAAATTAAAAATGATAAAATTGCTGGAAATATAAAGTGTAAGAGTGAAATTTTCAGCAAAACTTCATTGCTATGCCCCATAACAGCAATTGTTGTAAATTGGCCGACTAATCCACTAGTACCCATTCCAGAACCAGCTGGCAAGTTTTGCATTTTAAATAATAAGGTTGCTAAAGGACCGAGGATCATACTAGTAAGTGTTGGTGGTAGCCAAATATAAGGATTTTTAGCTATGTTGCCTATTTGTAGCATTGAGGTTCCTAAACCTTGAGAAATTAAGCCAGCAAATTTATTTTCACGATAACTGGCAACAGCAAAACCAATCATTTGACTAGCACAACCAACAGTAGCCGCACCACCTGCTAAACCGCCTAAATCGAGCATAATGCTCAGGGCCGCACTAGATATTGGCAAAGTAAGAATAATACCCATAACAGCGGAAACGATAATTCCCATCAAAAAAGGATGCAACTCAGTTGCTTGCATAATTATAAAACCGCAAAGTTTCATTATGCGATCAATACTCGGGGCAATTAAAGTAGCAATTAAGGCACCGCTGATTATTGTAGTGAAAGGAGTAACGATGATATCAAGTTTTGTGGAACGAGAAACCAATTTTCCAAGTTCGCAACTAATAAGTGCCGCAATATAGGCGCCTACAGCACCGCCAAGTTTATTGCCAATAAAACCTGTGATGATACAAGAAAAGATTACCAGGGGAGGAGCTTTTAATGTATAGGCAATACTTGCACCGATACATGCTCCTAACATACTCATGCTAAATTTACCAACTTCTATTAAAAAAGGAAAATTAAATTTTTGACCAATTGTAGATAAAATTAAGCCAATTAAGAGCGAACAAAACAAACCTTGAGCCATTGCGGAAGTTGCTTGTACAAAATATAAATTACTAGATGGATTTATGTCTTTTTTTTGCAAAAACTGTAACAAAGTGTGTTTAGTATTCATTGAGATATTCGCTCCTTTATGATAAAATATAGTTAGTCAAACCAAATGTCTAGATAAAAGTGGAGGTTAGTACATGAGTAAAAAACCATTTGTAAGCTTAGAAAAGTTAAAAGAGATTACTGCCCAAATACCTACTCCTTTTCATTTATATGATGAACAGGCAATAAGAGAAAATGCTCGAAAATTAAATAAAGCATTTGCCTGGAATAAAGGGTTTAAAGAATATTTTGCTGTAAAAGCGACACCAAATCCAGTGTTAATTAATATTTTAAAAGAAGAAGGTTGTGGGGTTGATTGTTCTTCTTTAACGGAGTTAATGATGTCAGAAAAACTTGGATATTCAGGTACTGATATTATGTTTTCTTCTAACGTAACTCCAGCAGAGGATTTTGTTTTAGCACGTAAGCTTAATGCCACTATTAATTTAGATGACATTACGCATATCGATTTTCTCGAACAGGTCGCTGGGATTCCAGAAATAATTAGTTGTCGTTATAATCCAGGCGGCGATTTTAAAATTAAAAACAATGTTATGGATACTCCAGGAGAAGCAAAGTATGGTTTTACTAGAGAACAACTAACTGAGGGTTTTAAAATTTTAGTAAACAAAGGAGTAAAAGAATTTGGCCTACATGCTTTTTTAGCTAGTAATACAGTTGCCAATGAATATTATCCAGCTTTAGCTAAAATTTTATTTGAAGTAGCTGTGGAGTTGAAGGAAGAAACAGGAGCTAAAATAACATTTATAAATTTATCTGGTGGAGTAGGTATTCCCTATAAACCAGAACAACAAGCAACCGATATTATGCAAATTGGCGAAGGGGTACGTAAAGCCTACGAAGAGGTGCTAATTCCTGCAGGTATGGACGATGTGAAGATTTTCACAGAGCTAGGAAGATTCATGTTAGGACCTTATGGTTGTTTGGTTTCTACAGTTTTGCATAAAAAAGAAACACATAAGGACTATATCGGCTTAGATGCTTGTGCAGCAAACTTAATGCGACCTGCTATGTACGGTTCATATCATCATATCACAATTATGGGCAAAGAAGATCAGCCGTGTGATCACAAGTATGATGTTACTGGGGGGCTATGTGAAAATAACGATAAATTCGCCATAGATAGAATGTTGCCGAAAACAGAAATTGGCGATTTAGTAGTTATTCATGATACTGGCGCTCATGGTTATGCTATGGGTTATAACTATAATGGAAAGTTGCGTTCGGCTGAGGTGCTTTTAAAAGCTGATGGAAGTTTTGACCTGATTCGTCGTGCAGAAACTCCTAAAGACTACTTTGCAACTTTTGATATTTTGGATACTTTTAAAAATTAAAGTCTATTATAATATAAAATTGCTAAATGAGCTACCCTATACTAATAGGTAGCTCATTTAGTTTTTATTTTTTTAATTTTAGTGCCAATAGTTCACTGGCATGGATTAAAGCATAAGACATCATTTTAGGAGTTGGTGGGCAACCTGTTAAGAAGATGTCCACTGGCAAAACTTCAGCTACGCTACCAATTTGAGCATAACTTTTGCCATAGGTGTTTCCACCACAGGCACAAGCGCCGACGGCCATTACTAGACTGGGTTTGGGCATCGCCTGGTAAGTCATTTCTACAGCCTGCAGTAAATTGCGTGTTACCATTCCCGTAACCATCAATAAATCTGCATGTCTTGGGGAAGCAACAAATTCAATACCGTAACGACTAATGTCGTAAAACGGATTATGTAAAGCACCCATTTCAAAATCACAAGCATTGCAAGAACCAGCATCTAGATGACGCACATGGAGAGAATGTCCTAGTTTAGCTTTAATAGTTGTGGCTATCTCGAGTGTTTCACCTGAAGCCGAAATAATTGGCGGTGGTTCAGATGTACTAGCTAGAAAATTCTCTGGACATACATCAATACAGTGACCACAAAATAAACAGCGCCGATAGTCTATTTGTAGCTCTTCTTTTAAAAATGATATTGCCTGAACTGGACAAGCGTTAATGCAAGTTTGACAATTTTTATTGCAAATTTTAGGCATGATTTTTCGTGTTCCACGTGCAAATTGGGAATGAACATTTGTTTCAAGTTTTTCGCTCACGATTCCTGTTTTAAAGATTTTATTTAATAAATTAAACATTTTCTACTCCTATCTGTCTAAGCAGGCATAGCATAATTCAAAACTTTTATTGATTAAAGGAAAGTCGGGAATAATATTGTTGGGTGCGGCTATTGGTAATGCTGGCCAATTGGAGTAGGAAGCAGAACGAACAAAGGTACGATAAATATTTTGCTGGCTATCAATAATTAGCGCATGCAGGTTATTGCCTCGAGCTGATTCGCTCATACCGATGCTAAGAGTGTTTGTTTTTAAAGCGCCGATTTCCGTAAAAAGCGGTTGGTCATCTACTTGATCTAAAAGGGGTGTTATTTGTCTTAAAATTTTGAGGCTCTCTTGCACTTCTGCAATTCGAACTTTGATTCGAGCATCAACATCACCCGTTTGCTCAGTAATAATTTTAAAATTTAATTCGTCATAAACTAGATAAGGGAAATCTTTGCGGGTATCACTTAAAATTCCAGTAGCACGAGCAGCAATACCAGAAAATGCTCCCTCTTTAGCAAGATGATTGGGGACTATTCCGGTGGTACTTACTCTATTTACAAACTCTTGTTGCTTATACATTGAATCAACCATACTTAGGTATTCGCGTTCAATATCATTGAGAACACTGATAATTTCTCGGACTTTAAGTACCGAGATATCTTTATTTACACCACCAATGATAATAGCACCACGTAAAAATCGATTACCTGAAATATCTTCGTTAATACGCATAATATATTCTTTCAAGCGAGAACAGTGACTAATTATTGGGGCAAAGCCTATTCCGGCGCAAATATTACCCGTATCACCAATGTGATTATAGATCCTTTCCAATTCAGCTATGAAAACACGAAATAATTGGGCACGCTTTGAAACTTTGTGCTCGCCTAAATTTTCGATAGCTTGAGTGAAAGAAAGGGCATGAGAAACAGCACAAGCTCCGCAAATACGTTCAACTAGATATAGAGCTTGGACAGGCGATAGCCCCTCTAGGTTTTTTTCAATGCCGCGATGGGTGAAAAACAATTTTGCTTCTAAATTTAGTACGGTTTCTCCGGCTTGGCTAAAAATAAAATGCCCTGGTTCGATAATTCCAGCATGGATAGGACCGACTGGGACCTCAAATACCCCTTCGCCTTCAACTTTGGGATAATTAAAAACTTGTGGCTTATGTTTTAATTTGGTGTTAGCGGCAAATTTTTTACGGAGTGGGTAGGTTTTTTCTGGATAGTTTTCATGTAATACTAATGGTCGCAAGTCAGGGTGTTCTAAGGCAATGAAACCAAACATATCGGACATCTCACGTTCATACCAATTAGCAGCAGGAATTAAAGGTGTTAAAGAAGGGTAAGTCAAATCACTGTTTTCGGGGAAACAGGCTTTTAAGATATTTATACTAGGATTTGAGGTACTATTATTTTGAAAAACACAGTAAATAGCGAAATAACCATTTAACAACTGTTCATCTGCGCCAAACATAGCGAGAAGTTTATTTTTACCCTGACGATAGTAGCTATTAGCATAGGCTCTCAATTCAGTTGTTTTAATTTCTTTAAGCATTTATTTCATACCTCCCAGGATCGCAGTAGCTTGTTGTAAAAGTGGGCCGGCAAAATCAGTTAGAAAAATGCAAGTTAAAACAGATAAAAACAGAGAAAAATAAATGATGTTTTTATCCTCACCTTTAAATTCAGGCAAATTATGATTTTTACTACGGTCACAGAGCATCCGCATTATATGATAAAAGAAACCTAAAAATATACCTACTAACAAAACTAGTAGAACTAAGGCTGTGTAGTTAAATTTATCGACAAATAGAGCTTGAATAATATACATTTTACTAAAAAACATCCCAAAAGGAGGCATTCCAGCAATTGCAATTGTTGCAATTAATAGAGATCTAGCTAAAGCTGGAGATGCTAAAAGCATACCATGAATGCGCATCATATTATTAGTGTTAAAATCATGAATTATGCGACTGGCTAAATAAAATAGATTGAATTTAATAAGCGCATGGTTCAAAATATGCATTAAGAGCCCAGTAGCAGCTAATGGAGAGTTTAAACCCAAGGCAATAGCAATAAGTCCCATGTTTTCGACACTGGAATAAGCTAAAAGGCGCTTTAATTCTCGTTGCACTAATAAAAATGGCAAGGCAATGGCAATTGAAAGTATCCCAAAAAATATTAGAATATTATTGATGAGATGAAAATCGATGCATAGCTTAATTATCATTAGATTTTTAATCAATACATAAACTACGCAAGTTGACAACCCACCAGATAGTAGGCCACTAATGGGAGAAGGCGCTTGACTGTAGGCATCTGGAAGCCAAGTGTGCATAGGTGCTAAGCCTAACTTAGTTGCATACCCAATAAAAATAAAGAAAAACGCGAATTTAACAATATTTTTATCGAGTGCTACAGCATTGGCCATTAACCAACTCCAGCTAAGGGCATTATCTTGACCAAGGGAGTTAAGTTGAGCATAATATAAAATTATTGTACCAAGAAGAGCTAAGCATATTCCTACAGTACAGACCATAACATATTTCCAAGCTGCTTCAACTGCTAGTCGAGTGAATTTGAAAGCAACAAGTAGTGCTGAGACTAAAGTTGTGGCTTCGATACATACCCACATAAGACCTAAATTATCTAAAATTAAGACAAGAAACATTATGGCTATAAATACATGTAGCAGTGAGTAATATTTATTAATGTAATTTAGGTTATTAGTATATTGTTGGCGTTCACGCTGTAAATATGTATCGGAAACAAAACAAACTAAAATATACATTATCACTAGAACAAGTAAAAACCAAATGCTAAGGGCATCTAGGCGAAAAAAATTATTGGAAAAAATTTGAATATCTTGAATGAATTTATAAAGTAGTAGCCAGATTATAAAATTAGCAATACTGGTTGCACGAGATAGATATTTGGTTTGCTGTTCAGTTATTAAAGGATAAAAGCATAAACAAGCTGAACAAAGTGGTAAAAAAATCATTAGATATATTAAATAATGCATATTCTAACCTCGCAACTTTCTAAGAACGTCGGTATCGGTAGTTTTAAAAGATAAACGCAAACGATGGGTTAAAATAACTAACACCACAACCGCGATAAGAACATCTAAGAAAATACCTAGTTCAATTATTAAAGGTAAACCAGCTGTCATACTCATACCCAATAAATATATGCCGTTTTCCATGGTTATTAGACCAATGATCTGCATTATAGCCTGGCTACGCATGATTATAATTATCAAGCCCGTAAAAATTAAAACTAAAGAAGAAGCGATGATATCACGAGCTTCACTAAGTGGCAAAAGATGGTCAACAATATTATAAGAAAGAACAACGAAAATTGCACAAGCGATAGATGAATAGTGGACTTTTTTGTCGGTTGCCAATTCGTATTCATTTTTTAAACGACTTGTTATATGTAAAAGACTTGCTGGGATAAGGAGTACTTTTACCAGAAAGGTTAAAAAACTAGCAATGTAGCTATGTTCATTATTGGTATTGGCAAAGGCAATAGATAAGCAGAAAATTGTCAATAAGGCCGATTGTAAAGCCATGAGTTGTACAGCTCGTTTAAGATGCATTACTCTGGTTTGATAAAAGGCAACAAACAGAAGTATTATTACTAAAATATCCACTAGCTTAACTCTCCTTTATAAAATAGTTTTATGAGAAATTAAAGATAGAATAATTAAAATTCCGGCAATAACTATATAATTAGGAATTCTGAATAGGCGCATCTTATTATTTAAAGTTTCACTGATTCCCAGCAAAATTAAAGTTAAGAAAATTTTCAGCATAACAGGTAAAGTTCCAACAAAAAACAAATTAGCAAAGAGAATACAAAACAGCAATTGCTTAGTATAGGCTGCGATATGGATAAAGACGAGTAAGCGGCCAGAATATTCGATAGTCATGCCTTCGTGAATCATTGTTAATTCTAAATGAGTATCAGGATTATCAATTGGAATTCTGCCGTTTTCAGCCAAAAGCAACATGAAAAAACCTAACATAGCAAGTGTTGTAGAAATATTTATTGGTTGCGTAGCGCTAAAAACAGAAATATTAGCTAAAAGACTAGTATCAGTAGTTTTAAAAACACTTAGAACAGCTAAGAGCATTACTGGCTCAATAAGTGTTGCCAAGTATACTTCACGAGATGCCCCCATGCCTCCGAAAGTGGTAGCAGTATCTAAAGCAGCAATCGTCATGAAAAAACGACCAGCGGCTAAAAAATATAATAATACGAAAACATCGCCAACATTCCAAATGATAAACTGATTAGATAAAAGGAGGGTTGCAATTATTGTTGTGGCTAAAAATATTATGGGTGCAAAAGTAAACACGTAAGTGGCAATAGGAGAATATATTATTTCTTTATGCCACCATTTGAATAAATCAAAGTAAGGTTGGAGAATACTAGCACCGAAACGATTTTGTAATAAAGCTTTAGTTTTTTTGGTAATACCTATACTTAAAGGTGCTAAAGCTATAATGAAGAATGCTTGGATAAAAGAAGGTAAAAATTCTGGCATATAAACTACCTCGCTCCATATAATAATACAAAGATTAAGGCTATTAAAACATAACTAATATAAAGCTGAACCCCACCAGCTTGAATTCTCCGTAGAAGACCAGCAATTCTCACTAGCAATCTTTGTAAAGGTTCATAAATTTTTTCGGTAATAACATAATGAATATCGGTTTTAAAGAGCATTTTTTTATTATGACCATTAGTCAACAAATATGAAAAACGCTGTTCTGGTTTAAGAAAGAATGAGAAAACTCTGCGAATGGGCTCGGAAAAGCCAGTTGCAGAATATTGCATACGCTGATTAGGATGAATGCCACAGCTCCAAACTTCTTGAACTTGCTTCGTGGGAGAAGTTTTTAAAGAATAATATAGTACCCCAATTAATGTTACCAGGATAATAGTTAAAATAAGAGGATTGAAACTAGAGGTGCTATTTAATGTAATTAGTGAAAAATATGGTGATAGCTCTAACTTAAGTGGTAAGATGTTACTTGCAAAATCTAGTAAACTACTGGAGAAAAAACCACTAAGTAGACAAATAATACTAGGAATGCTAATAGCTAATAACATGCTTTTGCCAGATTCGTGGAGGTTTTTTTGAATAAGATTGGAACGTAATTTGCCTAGAAAAATAATTGCAAAGAAACGTACAAAACCTGCTAAAGCCAATGCACTTGTTAAACCAAACATAATTATACTTAGAATTATCAGGAGTTGAATATTATGGCTATGCACAATTATTGGCAGTTTCACTAAACCTATTAGTAATAGCCATTCGCCTAAAAATCCAGCAGTAAAGGGTAACGCGCAAATACTCATGCTGGCAACTAAGGCACATTTACTAGTTACAGGTAAAAATCGCAATAAACCACCCATGTGTTCAATATTACGAGTATGGGTACTGTGAATAATACAACCAGCAACTAAAAACAGTGTTGTTTTTATAATAGCATGATTGAAACTATGGACAATTGCTGCTAGATAGCAAATACTCGCCCAATATAAATTTTGATCATAACTAAAAATTAAACCAGCGCCAATTGCAGAAAAAATAATTCCTAAATGTTCAATGCTAGAATAAGCTAAAAGTTTTTTTATGTCGGTTTCAACCTGGAGGTATAAGGCTCCGACTAAGGCGCTAATTAACCCTAAAAATAAAGTAGCAATCCCCCAAGAAAAATCAGGTGTACCTAAAAAATCTAGAATAAATCTTAAGAATCCATAAACAGCCATCTTCAACATTACAGCGGACATTAGTGCAGAAACATGTGTAGGCGCAACTGGATGAGCTTTCGGAAGCCAAACATGTAGCGGGACTAGGCCAGCTTTAGTAGCAAAACCAATTAATGATAAGAAAAATATGAGGCTGTTATTTTGGGAATTAAATTGATTTTCTTGGAAAACGGAAAAATCTAAACTTGTAAAGTTATTAACAGATAAAAGGAAAAAGGCACCGACAATAAAGGCAGTACCTAAGTTAGTCATTAAAATATATTGATAGGCTGCTTGCCAGGTAACACGATTATATTGTTCATGATTCACCAAAAGAAAAGAGGCAATGGCCATAAATTCCCAAACAACTAGGAATGCTAAAGCATTATAGGCTACAAGAACTAGGCACATAGTAAGCAGAAAGAGATTATATTCTGCAGTCAAAATCTTCAATTTATCATTTTTATAGCTAAGACCATAGCTATAAGCGTAGATGCTGGTTATTGTGCCAACCAAACCGAGGATCACTATAAAAAAAGAGTTGAGTTTATCTAATTCTAGTTTAAAAAAAGTATTTTCCAAATTAAATAAAGAGATATTATCGGTTGCACCTATAAGTAGCGAACTTCCAATTATTATTAACAAAAAACTTGCTAGTCCAGCTAAAAAACAGCCAAGTCTATGTCCTTTAATTCGATTATGACTAGGCAAAAACACGGTACTTATACCCAAGAAATATAAAGTTATTGTTAAAAAAAACAAAATTCTTATGTACATATTTAAACACCTTTGCTATAAATTTTTTGGCTATAGAAAACCCCTATATTCTAGCACACTTTTTTTAATTTTTAAAGTTAGATTAAACTAAATAGAAAAACTTTAACTAAACCAAGCAGCATAAAGCTTCCGTAAAGCTAACTCTAAGTCATTATTTGAGATTTTATTAAAATAAAGGAGAATTGTGGGGAAATCCGAATTATAATCTTCGATAATTTTTATTTTACAATTAACTTTTAAAGCTAATTCATATAATTGTTGAGCAGTGTAGTTAGTTTTTACGCTAACAAGCACATTGATACCATGATGTTTTTTTTCGAAAATAATTTTATCTGAAAAAATACTATGTAGAAGGTTAAAAAAGGTAGTACTTTTTTCAAAATAAATTTTACGCAAACGCCTAATTTGTCGATAGAAATCGCCATTTTCAATAAATTTTGCTAAGGTAAGTTGTTCAAGGCTGCTAGCTGTTTGTTTAAAGTACGGTTGCCTTTGATTATAACTTGCCAACAGACATTCTGGTAAAACTAAATAGCTAATACGAATAGCTGCAGGAATAATCTTAGATAGTGAACCGAGGTATATTACATTATCAGCTTGGTCTAGTGCTTTGAGAGCAGGTATTGGTTTTCCATAGTACTTAAACTCACTTTCATAGTCATCTTCAATGATAAAATTACCATGATTATTGGCCCAAGATAATAAATCAAGCCTCTGATTAATGGGCATAATAAAGCCAGTTGGAAATTGGTTTGAGGGTGTGAGATAGATTAAACTTTTTTTTCTTAATGGTAAATTTTTACTAGTAAATGTTTGCTGATTTGCTTCAATAAAATTTAAATTATAGCCTATATTTTGAAAAATTTGCTGGGCTAAAACAAAACCAGGTTTTTCAAAAGTTATGTTGGTATATTCAGGATGTAATAATTGGCAGACGATGAATAATAGAGACTGGATTCCCGCGCCGATTATTATTTGTTCAGGCTTAGCATTAATGCCCCGAGAATCTTTTAAATATGAAGTAAGTTGCTGACGCAAGGTTAACTCCCCAGCATTATTAAAATTATCAAATAAAATCTCAGGAGTACGCAAGATAGAATTTAGATATTTCCGCCAAACATTAAAATTAAAGCTGTTTGCAGGCACGTCACCACTGGAAAAATCATACACGATTTTATCTAGAGAAATGATGCGGGGTTTTTCAGGTGCATTCATTATAAGTGGTTCTTTATAAAAATCACAGACCGAATAATGTGAACGTGAATGATTACAGATATAACCTTCGGCTAAGAGTTGATCGTAAGCGTTTTGCACAGTAGTTTTACTAATGGCCAAATTTAAGGATAATTTTCTTATTGAAGGTAATTTACTAAATGGTTTGATTTTGCCTGTGGATATTTCTTGAACAAAATAGTTATAAAGTTGTAAATAAATTGGAGTTTTAGCAGATTTATTTAAAATTATATAATTCATAGTAGGGGCTCCTTCAATTGTTTTTTTCATTATATATTTATTGTTACATAAAAACAATTGCAACAAGGGAAATACCGCTTTTATTGTAAAATTTTAAATAGTGCCAATAATGAGAAACGAAAAACATAAAGACAAAAATAAACATTGGTGAAAATATTAAATTTATTTGTAACAATAATAAATTTAAAAACCCTTGAAAAAGCGAGAAATGTTTACTTTTGGATAAAAAAAAGAACATAGGCTTAAGCAAGAATAGTTTGAAAAGCAGGTAAATTAAAGCGTAAAGTATACAATACACTCTTTGTAAAAATTCAAAACTATGATATAATCGGAAGCATAGAAAGTATATTCCATAAAAATTTTTTGAGGGGGTTTATTTGTATGAACAAAAAACTTACGGCTTTATTAGTTACTGGGGTTTTAGTATCTGGTCTTGTTGCTGGTTGTGGTGGAGATAAAAAAGCAGATCAAAAACCAGCTGCAAAACAACAATTTGTTAATATTGCCACAGGTGGTACAGCAGGAACTTATTACCCAATAGGTGGTGCGATGGCAGAAATATTGAATAAAAATATTCCAGGAGTTAATGCTAGTGCTCAAAGTACTGGTGCTTCTGTTGCCAATGTTAACTTATTATCTACGGGTAAAGTTGATTTAGCTTTTGTCCAAAATGATATTGCTTATTATGCTTTGAACGGAACAGAAATGTTTAAAGACAAAAAAGTGGCAAACCTTAAGGGGATTGCAACTTTATATCCAGAAACAGTACAGATAATAACTCTTCAAAAATCAGGTATCAAAAAATTATCTGAGGCTAAAGGTAAAAGAGTGGCCGTTGGTGCTGCGGGCAGTGGGGTAGAAGCTAATGCTCGTCAGGTTTTAGAAGCTAATGGCATAACATATTCTGATATTAAAGTACAATATCTATCTTTTGCTGAAGCTGCTGGTGCTTTGAAAGATGGTAATGTAGATATCGCCTTTGTAACTGCTGGTATACCAACTGCAGCCATTCAAGATATCTCTACCCAAAATCCTGTAGCACTATTGAGTGTAGATGCTCAACAAGCAGATGGACTTATTAAAAAATATCCTTTCTATACTAAACAAGTTATTCCAGCCAAAACATATCCAGGTCAAGAACAAGACATCAATACTGTTGCTGTTAAAGCAATGTTAGTGGCTACAGATAAAATGTCTGATGATCTAAGCTATAATATTGCTAAAGCCCTATATACGAACACTGATAGATTAAAATCATCTCATGCTATAGCAAAAAATATTTCCAAAGCAACTGCAACAGAGGGTATGTCTTTACCAATGGCTGCTGGTGCTGATAAATACTTCAAGGAAAAATAAAATTGTTGTTTGAGAGGAAAAATACTGTTCAGGGTCAGTTTACTGGCCCTGTATTTTTTGGTAGCCGAAAAAAAAGACTGCTTTTATTTGGGATACTTATAGTTTTAGTAAGTATTTTTTTGTGGTATGAAACTGAAAAAGTGTTGGTAATTCAGGCGAAAAATAGCAATATACAAGACCGAATTGTGAATATTCCTGATGGGAAATGGTATTTGAGCTACACTCATTCTGTGCAGAAAACTTTGGTCGAGGAATTTTTTCAGGTGCAAGAACAAGGATTTTTGTTATATGAAACTAGATTTAGTTCTTATGGCGTAGGATTACCATTCTTGGCAACTGATGGCAAATTAAAAATAATGCCGGATGGGCGCATGCAGTTGCTTTTGCAAAGAACTTTTCCCCTTGTAAAAGTTTGGACGGGACAAGAGGCAAAAGTTGAATTAAAAACTAAAAACGAAACACTAGAGCTATATAAGATATATCCAGCAGGAAGCCTGTTAGAAATAAATGTATTGCCTAGGTATAAAATTTTTATAAGTAACTTTTAAAGGAGGTAAATTATGAGCGAATATAAAGAATTATCTGCCGAAGAAGTCTTGGAAAAATTTGATAAAGAAGCAGGTTCGCGAAATTATCAAGGCACGATGGGTAAGTTAATTATGGCCATTTGTGTATTATTTTCAGGTTTTCAAATCTATACTGCAGTATTTGGTGTGCTTGATGCGCATTTGCAAAGAGCAGTTCATTTGGCGTTTGGTCTATTATTAATATATTTACTATATCCAGGACGTAGTTCTTGGTCTAGAACAACTTTGCACCCCGTAGATTTAATTCTGGGATTAATTGCAACGGCTACACCAATATATATAATAGTTTTTTACAATGAGCTGGTTACTCGAGCGGGAATTAACACTAGTACAGATTTACTGGTGGGATTAATAGGAATAATTCTTCTGATTGAGGCAACTAGACGCGTTGTTGGTTGGCCGATGATTTTAGTCGCGTTATTTTTTATTACATATTCCTTCCTTGGACCTTATATGCCGGGGGTATTAGCCCATCGTGGTTTAGGCTGGGAAGAGCTAGTAGGGCATTTGTATTTTACTACTGAGGGGGTATTTGGAATTCCCTTAGGTGTATCTTCAACTTTTATCTTTTTATTTATTTTGTTTGGGGCGTATCTAGAAACAACAGGTTTGGGTAAGTTTTTTATTGACTTATCAAATGCCTTAGCTGGTTGGGCTGCTGGTGGCCCGGCCAAAGTTGCCGTATTATCCAGTGGACTTATGGGTACGGTATCTGGTAGCTCAGTTGCTAACGTAGCTGGTACTGGTAGTTTTACTATCCCAATGATGAAAAAATTAGGCTATCGACCTGAATTTGCAGGAGCAGTAGAAGCTGCCGCTTCTACTGGTGGGCAGTTAATGCCGCCAGTAATGGGTGCCGCTGCCTTTTTAATGGCTGAATTCGTAGGCGTGCCTTATATTGATGTAGTTAAAGCAGCTACAATTCCTGCGCTCCTTTACTACGTAGGTGTTTGGCTAGGTGTGCATTATGAAGCTAAAAAACATGGTTTAAAAGGTACACCGCGAGAATTATTACCTAAATTTAAAGACTTGTTATTTGAAAAAGGACATTTAGCAATTCCGTTAATTGTAATAGTATATCTGTTGGTTACAGGTTATACTCCGATGCGGGCTGCCTTAGTCGCGATAGTTTTAGCAATTGGGGCATCGATGTTGAAAAAATCTACGCGCATTACACCTTGGCAAATAGTTGAAGGGCTGATTAATGGTGCTAAAGGAATTTTGGGGGTATTAGTAGCCTGTGCTACAGCGGGGATTATCATTGGTGTTGTTACTAAAACTGGGGTTGGGTTAAAATTAGCTACAGCACTACTAGAACTAGCAGGGGGAAATTTGATCCCGGCGATGTTCTTCACAATGATTACTTCATTATTGTTAGGTATGGGTGTACCAACAACGGCTAACTATGTTATTACCTCGACTATCGCTGCACCAGCTTTAGAACAAATGGGTATTCCGATTTTAGCAGCGCATATGTTTGCTTTCTATTTTGGTATAGTAGCTGATGTAACTCCTCCAGTTGCCTTAGCGGCTTATGCTGGGGCTGGAATTGCAGGTTCAAATCCTATGCGCACTGGCGTTGTTGCGGCTAAATTGGCAATTGCAGCTTTTATAATTCCTTATGTTTTCGTATTGTCACCAACAATATTGATGATTAATGCGACTATACCGACATTGATTATGGCAACCTTAACTGCCTTAATTGGAATGTGGGGTCTGAGTATTTCCATGATTGGCTTTTTCGTGGCGCCAACTACAAAATTGGAACGACTGTTATACTTTGTCGGTGGTGTATTTATGATTGACCCAGGTGGTATGACAGATTTAATTGGTATTGCAATATTGGCAACAGCAAGTTTCTTCCAATATAAGCGTAAAAGAAAGCTTGATGCACAAAATAAAGTTGGCTAAATAGTAAAATAAAAGGTTTTCAGAAATTAATGCTTTAATCTCTGAACCTCAAATTTTAGGGCGAGGCGGATTTTTTTCGCTTCGCCTTTTTCCTATGTCTGTTGAAAAAAATAAAATTAATTGTTATACTATATTGCAAAATAAAAAATTTAGCAAAGGATGGTTAAGAATGATAAAAATAGCACCTTCAATTTTATCGGCAGATTTTTCCTGTTTGGGGGAAGAAATAAAAAAAGTTGAAGCAGCTGGAGCAGATTGGGTTCACATTGACGTAATGGATGGACAGTTTGTACCTAATTTAACTTTTGGTGCACCAGTAGTCAGTAAAATTCGCAAGGTAACGAAATTGTTTTTTGATTGCCACTTAATGGTTAACAATCCAGAGAATTATATTAACGATTTTGTTAAAGCGGGAGCAGATTTAATTACAGTGCACGCTGAAGCGACCTTACACTTACATCGTTTGGTGCAGCAAATCAAAGAAGCAGGTTTAAAAGCTGGTGTGTCTTTGAATCCTGGAACACCACTAGGTAGTATAGAAGAAATTTTACCATTTGTGGATTTAGTTCTAATTATGAGTGTAAACCCAGGTTTTGGTGGACAGGCATTTATTCCAACTTGTCTTGACAAAATAAAACGTTTAAAAGCAATGCAGCAAAATTTAAATTTGGCTTTTGATATTCAGGTAGATGGCGGAATTACAGAGCAAAATGCGCAGCAAGTAACGGCAGCTGGAGCAAATGTTTTGGTAGCGGGCTCAGCGATTTATAATTCAGCCGATATGGTGAAAACAATTAAGGTTTTGAAGGCGGAAAAATAATACTTGCAAATTCTAAAAGAAGAACGTATAATTTATTCATAAGTTAATATTGGCCTTTGGGGCAGGGTGAAAATCCCGACCGGCGGTAAAGTCCGCGAGCTTATATAAGCATGATTTGGTGCGATTCCAAAACCGACAGTATAGTCTGGATGATAAAAGGCGATATAAGAGTTGGATTAGGGAACATATATCACTTTTTATAGTTGATATATGTTTTTTTGTTTTTTTAATTTGTTTTTGAGGTGGATTTATGGAAAAGTATAAAAAATGGATGCAACATGCCTTAGATATTTCTAGACGCGCTATTGGCTTTACAGCTCCTAATCCCATGGTAGGCGCTGTTATCTTAGATGAACAAGACAACTTTTTGGCTGAAGGTTGGCATGAAAAAGTAGGCGAAGCTCATGCAGAAATTAATGCATTGCGCAATGCTGGATCCTTAGCTAAAGGCGGAACGATAATTGTAACCTTAGAACCTTGTTCACATTTTGGCAAAACACCACCTTGCACTCAAGCGATTATAAAAGCAGGTATTACCAAAGTTATCATTGCCACGTTAGATCCCAATCCATTAGTTGCTGGGCAAGGCGTAAAACAATTGCAGGCTGCTGGCATTAGTGTGGAAATAGGTTTACTAGAGAAAAAAGCACAACGCTTAAACGAAGTGTTTTTTAAATGGATTACTAAAAAACAGCCCTTTGTGGCTGCGAAGTTTGCGATGACTTTAGATGGAAAAATAGCAACTGGCATAGGTGATTCTAAGTGGATAAGTTGTCCTTTATCTAGAGAATATGCTCATGTTTTGCGTACTACTTATGCAGCAATTTTAGTAGGTGGTAATACGATAAGAATTGATAATCCTGAGTTAACGTGCAGGTTGGTTGCTGGCCGTAATCCTGTAAGAATTATTTTAACTAATTCTTTTAACTTACCTCTAGATAGTAAAGTATTTTTGGCAGATGGGGTTCCGACAATAATAATAACAACTAGCGGCAATGAAAATTATGAAGAATTTAAAGGAATACCTAATATTGAAGTGGTGGAACTACCGAGCAGCGACGGCAAAGTTATTCTAACTGAGTTAATGGACTTTCTAGCTCAACGAGATTTGACGAGTGTTTTAGTTGAAGGCGGGAGTGAAATTCATGCAGGATTTTTGCAAGCTGGATTAGTTGATAAAGTTTATGCAATTATTGCGCCGAAAATTATTGGCGGAAGTACAGCAAAATCTCCTGTCGGCGATTTAGGTATTGATTATATGTCAGCAGCTTTACAATTAGAAGATTTAACAGTTGAAAAATTGCAGCAAGATGTTTTAATTACAGGCTATCTAAAAAGAGGTGAGTAGAGTTTGTTTACAGGTTTAATTTTAGAATTAGGGGAAATAATAAGTATTAGCAATACTGGTGAGTCGGCAAAACTAAAAATAAGGGCAAAAAAAACTTTGGAAGAATTAAAAATTGGCGATAGTGTAGCTGTAAATGGGGCTTGTTTGACAGTTGTTGAATTATCTGCGACTAGCTTTACCGTGGAGGCGATGCCTGAAACCACTCAAAATACGATTATTGGGCAACTTAAAAGCGGTTTTAAGGTTAATTTAGAACGCACGCTACGCGTCAGCGATCGCTTAGATGGACATATTGTTAGTGGACATGTAGATGCTGTTGGTATAATTGCTAGCAAGCAACAAGATGAAATTGCCTGGCGCATAAGAATTAGCTTAGCTCCTGAGAAGTTGAAATATATATTACATAAAGGATCAGTTGCAATAGATGGAATTAGCCTTACGGTAACTGCAGTACAGCAAACTGAATTTGAAGTTTCAATAATACCACATACGTTGAAAAATACAACTTTAGGAATTAAAAAAGTAGGTGAACGGGTTAATATTGAAACGGATATTTTAGGGAAATATGTCGAGCGGTTTTTACAATTTGGACAAATTCAGCAGACTGAAAGAAAAGGTATAAGTCTAGCAAATTTAAAAGAAAATGGATTTTTGGGGTGAAAATAATGCAATTTAATAAAATTGAAGAAGCGATTGAAGATATTAAAAATGGCAAAATGATTATTGTAGTTGATGATTATGACAGGGAAAATGAAGGGGATTTGCTGATGGCAGGCGAATTTGTAACACCTGAAGCAATTAATTTTATGGTAACTCACGCTCGTGGGTTAGTATGTATGCCAACTACTAAAGAGTATTTGGAAAAACTACAACTAAATCAGATGGTTGTGCAAAACACCGATAATCACCAAACAGCTTTCACAGTATCGATTGATCATGTGGAAACCACGACAGGTATCAGTGCTTTTGAGCGGGCATTGACAATTAAAAAATTCACAGAAAATGGTTGCAAGTGGGATGATTTTCGTCGCCCAGGCCATATCTTTCCTTTGTGTGCCAAAAAAGGCGGGGTATTAAAACGTGCTGGGCATACAGAGGCTACAGTTGACTTAGCTGTTTTGGCTGGATTAAAACCAGTTGGGGCAATTTGTGAGATTTTAAATGCTGATGGAACAATGGCTCGTGTGCCAGATCTAGAAATTTTTGCGCAAAAACATGGTTTAAAGATGATTGCTATTGCTGATTTAATTGCTTACCGTAAGGCTACAGAAAAAGTAGTAGAGCGCGAAGTAGAAGTTAATTTGCCCACTAAATTTGGCACGTTTAAGATGGTAGCTTACAAAAACTCACTTGATGAATTCACTCACTTTGCTTTAGTTAAAGGCGAAGTTGCAGATAAACAGGATGTTTTAGTAAGAGTACACTCAGAGTGTTTAACTGGTGATGTTCTAGGTTCTTTAAAGTGCGATTGTGGGGATCAATTAGCTGCGGCTTTGCAAATGATTGAAAAAGCTGGTGAGGGTGTAGTTTTATATTTGCGTCAAGAAGGCCGTGGGATTGGCTTAATTAATAAATTGAAGGCTTATCAGTTACAAGATGCGGGCTATGATACAGTAGAAGCTAATGAGAAACTAGGGTTTAAAGCTGATTTGCGCGATTATGGTGTCGGCGCACAAATTTTAGCGGATTTAGGGATCACCAGTATTAATTTACTTACCAATAATCCACAAAAAATTTCGGGACTATCTGGCTATGGTTTAAGTATTACTAAGCGAACCGCAATAGAAATACCTGCCAATAAATACAATGAGCATTATTTGTCATGCAAACAATTAAAAATGGGGCATATGCTTCAAACTGAAGAATAAATAGTTAGCTTCTTAAAATAGAAAGCTAAGAAATATTAAGTATTATAGCAGTTAATATAGGTATTTATGAAAAAGTATTGGATATTAAAGTTGCTAAATAAAAAACTAATTAGGGTTTGCTTGATGCAATAGCTTGAAAAACTGCAAATATAATAAAATTAATTTAGGGAGATGAAGATTATGGAAAATATATATCAAGGAAATTTAGTAGCAACAAACTTAAAAGTAGCAGTAGTAGTAGCCAGATTTAATGAGTTTATTACTAGCAAGTTACTCGGGGGCGCTAAAGACGCTTTAATAAGACATGGTGCACAGGAAGCTGATATACATACAATTTGGGTTCCTGGGGCTTTCGAAATTCCGTTGATTGCTCAAAAAGCTGCTCAAAGTGGCAAATATGATGCGATAATTTGCTTAGGTACAGTTATTCGTGGTAGCACACCACATTTTGATTATGTCTGTGCAGAAGTCTCAAAAGGTGTGGCTCAAACTAGTTTGAAATTTAATATACCTGTAGCCTTTGGGGTATTGACAACAGAAAATATTGAGCAGGCTATTGAACGAGCAGGTACAAAGGCTGGTAATAAAGGCTTTGATGCAGCGATTACCGCAATAGAAATGGCGAATTTAATGAGGGTAATTTAGATGCAAGATGTATTATTAAAAGCAACAATTGCTGGAGGAATTAGAATATATATTTTGTCAGCAAGTCACTTAGTTGATGAAGCTTGCAAAAAACATGGATGCTTGCCCTTAGCAAGTGCTGCCTTAGGGCGAACAATGATGGGAGCCCTGCTGTTAGCAGCAACTATGAAAATGAATGAATGCATTACGCTGAAAATAAAAGGCGATGGAATTCTTGGAAGTGTGGTTGCAGATGCCAGTAATGCGGTAGTAAGAGGCTATGTTGACAATCCTTATGCTGAATTAGAATTAGTTAATGGCAAATTAGCTGTAGGTCAAGCTATAGGTTCTGGGCAAATTTCCGTAACGCGCTTTAATGATTATACAGAACCATTTACAGGGGTTTGTGATTTAAAGAGCGGTGAAATTGCTGAAGATATAACCGAATACTTATATGTATCAGAGCAAACTCCCAGTAGTGTGGCCTTAGGCGTATTAGTACAACCAGATGGAGTTGTAAGTCATGCGGGTGGTTTTTTTGTACAAGCTTTGCCAGAGGCAGAAGAAGAAAATTTAGATAAAATTGCGTTTAATATCAGCCAATTACCACCAATAACCACTTTATTAGAAGCAGGCTATAGCTTACAAGAAATTGTAGGCCAAATTGCTGGCGAACTTGCAGTTAATTATTATGAACAAACACAATTGCAATTTGCATGCCAATGTAGCAAAGAAAAAATTAGTGAACGCTTAGCGACTTTGAATAAAGATGACTTACAAGAACTATTAGCTGACGCTCAAACAGAGGTTTCTTGTCATTTTTGCAATAGTAAATATTATTTTACGTCACAAGAAATAGCAGAGCTAATTAGAGAAAAATAGTTTAAACAGTCCTCTTTATAAAAAATAAGGAGGACTGTTTATTTAGTTTGGGGAATTAACTTGACAAAGCGAACTAGTGTTTATATACTATTAACATATAAAGTAAAATTAAAGGGGATGCGAAAATGAGTTTAGATAAAAAATCCTTAGTAGATAGAGATAAAGCTATTGAATTAGCAATAAAAAGCATAGAAAAAGATTTTGGTAAAGGTTCGATAATGCGTTTAGGCGAAGCTAGTGCGCGGATGAATATTGAAGTTATTCCCACAGGCTGTTTAGCTTTAGATATTGCCTTAGGCGTGGGCGGTATTCCTAGAGGCAGAATAATTGAGATTTATGGACCAGAATCATCTGGTAAAACTACTGTAGCTTTACATATGATTGCGCAAGCACAAAAACAAGGTGGCTTGGCGGCTTTTATTGATGCGGAACATGCTCTTGACCCAGAATATGCACGGCGTTTAGGTGTGGATATTGATAATTTACTGATTTCTCAGCCTGATAACGGTGAGCAAGCTTTAGAAATTGTAGATGCCTTGGTAAGCAGTGGAGCCTTAGATATTATCGTAATTGATTCTGTGGCAGCGCTTGTGCCTAGGGCAGAAATTGCCGGGGAAATGGGTGATTCGCATGTTGGACTGCATGCACGCTTAATGAGTCAAGCATTAAGAAAACTAACAGGGGCAATAAGTAAACAACGCACAGCTACTGTTTTCATTAACCAAATTCGGGAAAAAGTTGGGGTAATGTTCGGTAGCCCTGAGACCACTACCGGTGGTAGAGCACTTAAATTTTATGCGAGTGTCCGCTTAGATGTTCGTAAAATAGACACTATTAAAGCAAATGGTGATGTTGTTGGTAATAAAACTCGTATCAAGGTTGTTAAAAATAAAATTGCGCCTCCTTTTAAACAAGCTGAATTTGATATTATGTATGGACAAGGAATTTCTCATGAAAGTAGTTTATTAGATTTAGCTACGAGCATGGAAATTATAAACAAAAGTGGCTCTTGGTATTCATACAACGATATTCGGATGGGGCAGGGACGAGAAACTTCGAAAGAATATTTGCAAAGCAACCTAGAAATTGCTAAAGAAATAGAGCTGAAAGTAAGAGCTCAGGCGGCATCTTTGAGTTTAAATAGCATTTTGCCTTTAACGGAAAGTATAGAAAATTTGGAAGAAGATAATTTAGATGAGATTTTACAAGAAAAAGAAATCTTTATTGACAAGTAAAACTGCGTATGCGGCCTGTTTAAGGAAGTTAAATCGACGTGATTATAGTTATGGAGAATTACGCGAATTTTTATTAACACAGGATCTGAATTCAGCTGAAATAGAAGAATTATTAAAAGATTTTTTGTTGAATAACTATATAAACGATCGACGCTATGCTCAAAGCATTTATAATGGTTGGTTAGACGGAGGGTTAAAAGGAAAAATATATTTGCTTTTAAAATTGAAAAAACACAAAGTTGCTGAAGAAATAGTAAATGAGTATACAGAAGCTGATTTTCAAGAACTAGAGTTATCAAGAGCTAAATTACTGCTAGAAAAATACTTAAAGCGTACGGGGACTAGTTTTCTTGAAAATAAAATGAAAATATATAATTATTTGAAAAACCAAGGATACTCGCCTAGAGTGATAAATACTGCACTTAATGAGTGTACAAATGACTTTTTCGAATAGTGTTGAATATATGCGGTATCTTGACACTTTTTTCAAAAAGAATTACAATTATTGAGTGAGCATGTATAATCAATGGGTGATAAAATGCCAAAGAGACAGCATGAACATGCTGTCTCTTTTATTTTGAAAGTTGTGGAGGTGAAGGAAATTTTAATTACTATACTTATGATATTAGTAGGTGCTCTTATAGGTGCGCTAGTAGGATATTTTGTGAGAAGAAATATTTCTGAAGGCAAGCTTGGTTTAGCAGAAGATGTGGCACGTAAGATTGTTGAAAATGCGGAAAATTCTGCAGAGGCTAGAAAAAAAGAGATTTTACTTGAGGCTAAAGAAGAAATCCATCGCTTGCGGGCAGACGTAGAAAAAGATAACAAAGATCGTCGTAGCGAATTACAAAGAGTAGAAAGAAGATTAATTCAAAAGGAAGAGAATTTAGATAGAAAATTAGATTCTTTTGAAAAACGTGAAGCAAATTTAGAATTAAAAGAAAAAGAAGTAGAAACGACTAAAGAAGAGATTTTAGAATTAAAAGAGCGAGAAATGGCTGAACTAGAAAGAATTGCTAGTTTGACCTATGATGAAGCAAAAAATGAATTATTAGCAGCGGTTGAAGAAGAAATCAAACATGAAACTGCAATGCTGATTAAGGATTTAGAACAACAAGCAAAAGAAGATGCGGATAAAAAAGCCCGTGAAATTATTTCCTTAGCAATTCAACGTTGCGCTGCAGATCATGTTGCTGAAACTACAGTTTCAGTGGTTAGTTTACCAAACGATGATATGAAAGGTCGAATTATTGGACGTGAAGGTCGCAATATTCGTACTTTAGAAACTTTGACTGGAATAGATTTAATTATTGATGATACTCCAGAAGCCGTTATTTTGTCGGGGTTTGATCCTGTAAGACGCGAAGTTGCAAGAATCGCTTTAGAAAAATTAATTAACGATGGTAGAATACACCCTGCGCGTATCGAAGAAATGGTAGAGAAAGCGCAAAAAGAAGTAGAACAAAAAATGAAAGAAGCTGGTGAACAAGCTACTTTTGAAACGGGAGTGCATGGCTTACACCCTGAATTAATTAGATTGTTAGGTAGATTAAAATATCGCACAAGTTATGGCCAAAATGTCTTGAAACATTCAATAGAGGTATCACATTTAGCAGGTATGATGGCTTCAGAGTTGGGTGTAGATGCTATGTTGGCTAAAAGAGCGGGCTTGTTGCATGATATTGGTAAAGCAATCGACCATGAAATGGAAGGCTCACATATTGAAATCGGTGGTGAGATTGCTCGCAAATATCGCGAGTCAAAAGAAGTTATTAACGCAATTATGGCTCATCATGGTGACGTGGAGCCAACTACAGTGCAAGCAGTCCTAGTTGCAGCAGCTGATGCTGTTTCAGCGGCTAGACCTGGTGCAAGAAGAGAGACTTTAGAAAGCTACTTAAAACGCCTTACTAAGTTAGAAGAAATATCAGATTCTTTTGAAGGTGTAGAAAAATCTTTTGCGATTCAAGCTGGCCGCGAAGTAAGAATAATGGTAAAACCAGATAAAATTGATGATGTTCTTTCAGTTCAATTAGCTAGAGATATTGTTAAGAAAATTGAAGCTGAATTAGAATATCCAGGACAAATAAGGGTTACGGTTATAAGAGAAACACGTGCGGTTGATTACGCAAAATAAATTTGAATATAAAATATGCACGGGACTGCACTAAAACTTAGTTTTAGCACAGTCCCGTGTTTGACGAAATATTGAAAATTGAAAGGGGATGAAGATAATGAGAGTTGTAGGAGCAGGAAGTTGTTTTGAGTCCAGAAAATACCATGTGGCTGACAGTAAAGCTTGGGATTTTGTTTGTCAAATAGTTACAGAATTAGAGATTAAAATTTCTCAACTTGATTACGAGAATTATGTAATAAAAGGTCAGGATCAGAAAGAAAATAATTATACAATAGGTATAAAACCTATTGCGGAGCAAGTAGAAGTGATAATTGATGTTGCGGGTAAAAAAGCTCGACTGTTTGGATTTAACAACAATGTGAAAAGTGTAGAGATTTTTTTTGGTAAATTTGAAAAACTTTTAGAAATTTACGAACAAGGTAAGATTTGCCCGAATTGTCAAGCTAATATTGCCAAAGAAGTTAAATTTTGTCCTGAATGTGGCACGCCACAGTAAATAAAAAAACAAACCAAATTTAATTTGGTTTGTATTATTACCCCCATTGCTTAGGGGGATGGGAATGCTATTTTTAATTAGACAGCACGAGTTACTTTGTCAGAACGTAAGCAGCGAGTGCAAACATTGATGCGTTCTACAGAACCATTAACTTGAGCTTTTACTTTTTGGATATTTGGTTTCCAAGTGCGTTTTGTTTTTCTATGAGAGTGACTCACATTAAAACCACTAGTTTCACCTTTTCCACAAAGCTTACAAACATTTGCCATATAGCACACCTCCTTTTAGTGAAGGTCATAACCTTACCGTATAACAGCATTATTTTAACATAGACGGGACTAAAAAGGCAAGTGAAAAGTATAAAAATAATTAAATAGGTTGTGAAGTTAGATTATGGGTTTACAAGATAATGTACTTAAACTAAAGGGAATTGGCGCTAAACGTGCACAATTGCTTGAGAAATTAGCGATAAATACAGTAAGTGATTTACTTAAATTTTATCCGAAACAGAGCAGTTATACTTTTTTGGAAAATATTGTACCATTAAAAACGGCCGAGAATTATCAAACGGCCTTGTTTTTAACAAATGTGGTAGGAATACAAAATCGACAATCTAGACAAAGATTGAAATATACTAACATAATTGTAAAAGATAGCAGTGGTTATGCTGAAATATTATTATTTGCTAGTCAAACTTATCAGGCTAAAATATTAAAACCAGGTGATAATATTTTAATAATTGCTAAAGCTGAGTGGCAACACGGTAAATTGACTTTGAAAAATGCTATAATAAATAAGCATTTTAATGTTGAAGAATTCTTTGGCGTGTTAACTAAATATAAATTAGTTAAAGGTTTGACTCAAAAACAATTGCAGCAAGCCATAAAAAGTGCATTGCAAGTTTATAAAAAAAATTATTCCGAAAGTTTGCCAATAAAAATTTGTAAAGATTTTGGACTTATATCACTTGAACAGGCAATAGAAAATATTCACTTTCCACAAAATCGAAATTTGCTTCAGTCAGCTCAATATCGCTTAATTTTTGAAGAACTGTTTTTTTTACAATATAGTTTATTTGAACAAAAGCAACAACAGGAAAACAAAAGTAGTGTGGTTTTGAATAAAAACGAATATGCTAAAAACTTGTTAAAGAAACTTCCTTTTGAATTAACAGTGGCTCAAAAAAATGTTTGGCAAGATATAAAAAATGATTTTCAAGCAAAAAAATGTATGCAACGTCTAATTCAAGGTGATGTTGGCTCTGGCAAGACAATAATAGCTATTTTAACAATTTTAACAGCGGTAGAAAATGGTTATCAAGCGGTAATAATAGCACCAACGGAAATTTTAGCACGACAACACTATAACTATTTTCAAACTTTGCTGGCCGAATTTGCTTTGAAAATTGAATTTTTGTCAAGTTCGGTTTTGGCGTCTAAACGTACTAGAATTTTAGAAGAATTAAGGAATAACAAAATTAATATTTTAGTGGGAACACATTCGATTTTAAATGAGCAAGTACAGTTTGCTAAACTTGCATTAGGAATAATTGATGAACAACATCGATTTGGAGTATTGCAGAGACAATGTTTGTTGGCCAAAAATCAGATTTCCACACCACATCTACTAGTGATGTCAGCCACACCTATTCCTAGAACCTTAGCATTGGCGCTATACGGCAACCTTGAAGTTTCTAGGATAGAAAGTATGCCTGAGGGGAGAAAGCCCGTAAAGACTCTGCTATATACCTTAGAAATGCGTGATAAAATTTATCAAGGTGCTTGCAGGCAACTTGCTTTAGGGCGACAAGTATATGTAGTCTGTCCGTTAATTGAAGGTGAAGACGAGGAAGAAGAAATAAGTTCTGTTTTAAAGACACATAAGTTTTTGAAAGAGAAATATTTTTCTAAATATAATTGCGCGATTTTACATGGCAAGCTTGCAAGTAAAGAGAAAGATAAGGTAATGCTAGGGTTTATTACTGGCGAAATTCAAATATTAATTAGTACAACTGTTATTGAAGTCGGAATAAATGTTCCCAATGCCAGTTTAATGATTATCGAGAATGCTGAATTTTTTGGGTTAGCACAACTGCATCAATTGCGGGGCCGAGTAGGCCGGGGCAGTGAACAGTCTTACTGTGTTTTATTAAGTGAAAGTAGTAAGCAAGATAGCTGGGAAAGATTAGAACTCATGGTAAAATATACAGATGGTTTTAAATTGGCGGAAGAAGATTTGCGATTGCGAGGCGCGGGGGAAATGTTAGGCGAACAGCAACATGGCTTGTCAGATTTCCTGATGGCTGATATCATAAGAGATAGCGAGTTAATTTTAAGAATAAGCTCTTATCTGCAGAACAATAAAGATAATTTAGAGTTATTCGAAGCTTTGCAAAAGAGTAAGTTGAATTCTTTTGTGACCCAAGAATTTTTTCAGCGCTTAAACTAAAAAGATGGTGAATAAATGAGAATAAAAACAGAAAGTAAAATAAATTTAGCCTTAATAGCGGCACTAATTTGTGTATTAGTAGGTATTCATACGGCTATGCCTGACTTTTACCAAAAATTATTTTACTTATCGACCCAAGGTGATGTAGATAAAATAATTGATTTTTTTCGCTCTTTTGGTGTTTGGGCGATTTTAATTAGTTTTATCGTGGATGTAATTGTAAATAGTTTAGGTTTTTTGCCATCTATTTTTATTTCAACGGCTAATGGCATTTTGTTTGGTTTGCCTCTAGGGATTTTAATTTCTTGGACGGCTGAGTCCGTGGGCGTTATTATTAGTTTTTTTGTTATGCGTTTTTTGTTGCGTGATACAGCATTATTAATAATAAGCAAAAGTAAACGCTTGCATGATTTAGATACTTTAAGTAGCAAAAATGGTTTTCAGTTTATGGTTGCCGCTAGAACTATGCCTTATTTTCCTTCGGGAATTTTAACCGCACTTGGAGCAGTTAGTGGCATTAGTACGCGAGATTACATTTTAGCAACTTTTATTGGCAAGTTTCCCTCGACAGCTTTAGAGGTTGTAGTAGGGCATGATGTAGTAAATTATCAAGATAATTTAAATAGGTTAACTTTTATTATAATTATTGTTATAGCAATTTATTTATTTATTTGGTATAAAAAACAAAGAAAAAATAAAAATAGTGGGTGAAAAAAATGAAAAAATGCCTAGAAATTGCGCAAAAACTAGAAAATGAAGTTTTAAATATAATTCAAAAATTTGCTAATGAAGCTCAAGTTACCCACAGTTATATGTCCTTGATTTTAGCTAGCCAAAAAAATGTGGTAGTTTTATTAGAACAAGCGGCTAAGCAAGAAGATAGTTTTCCAGAATATCCAGAGCTTAACATCGAAGAAATTATTTTTACACAAGAAACTTGGCAAGCGGAGTTAGATAAAATAATGCCGGATTTGGAATATCAACCCCAGCAATTATTAGGATTGTTAATGCTAGATAAGGCTAATGAAAGTTTGCAAGAATTTTATCAACAAGCAAGTGCCAATGTACCCCATCCCTTGAGCAAATTATTCTTAAGCTCTTTAGCAGAAGTGAAAAATTTACAAAGCATGAAAATCTCCATGTTTGCCAAGGTATATAATAACAAGTTATGGGGAATACTAGGTTATGCGCCATTTTATAATAATTAAGAACAAAGGTGATAAGAGATGATTTTAATAAAAGAATTTGAATTTGATGCGGCACATTATTTACCAGAATATCATGGTAAGTGTGAGAATCTGCATGGACATACTTATAAGTTGGTAGTAAAGTTGCAAGGCAAACCAGATGCAGAAGGGATGATTATGGATTTTATTGTTTTGAAGCAATTTGTCAAAGAGCAAGTGCTAAGTAAGCTCGATCATGCGCTACTAAACAATATATTACCGCAACCGTCGGCCGAAAATATTGCTGTTTGGGTATGGCAAAAATTGGTCGATTTAGTTAGAAAAGATAATTGTCAATTATATGAAATTGAAGTTTGGGAAACAAAAACCAGTGGGGTTGTTTACAAGGGGGAGGCTCTGTAAATGAAGGATGTCCAAAACGAATTGGCTAAAGTTAAACTGCCAATAAAAAAGGTTGGGATTAATAAATTAGTCTGGCCCTTGAGTGTGAAAATTCAAGGCGATTTACAGCCCACTGTGGCAAAGTTTGATATGGCAGTAGATTTAGATAAAGAAATTCGCGGGACACATATGAGCCGCTTTATTGAAACTTTAAAAGATATTAAAATTTTAGAGCAAAAATCATTAGAAAAAATCTTAAGTGATTTAAAAACCCGCTTAAAAAGTAAAAAATCTTATTTAAAAGTTCAGTTTACTGGGTTTATTAATAAAACCGCTCCGAAAAGCAAAAAACAAGCGTTGGTTGATATTGAATGTGCCTATATTGCCAATTTAGGTAAAAATTTAAAGGTTAATACTTTTGTTAAAGTACCAGTAAACACATTATGTCCTTGTTCGAAAGAAATTAGCAAATATGGAGCACATAATCAGCGAGCAATTGTAAGTATTGAGGTAAGCAGTGATAAAATCTACTCCATTGAAAAGTTGGTAGAAATTGCTGATTTAGGTGCAAGTACACCTATTTACTCCTTGTTAAAAAGAGTTGATGAACAATATGTAACTGAACAAGCATACGAAAACCCGATGTTTGTTGAAGATGCGGTGCGAGAAATTGGCTTGGCTCTAGAACAACTAAATGATTTGGATTGGTATAGAGTTAGTGTGGAGAGTATTGAGAGTATTCATAACCACAACGCATTTGCCTGTATAGAAAAAAATAGTAAATAAAGTGAGAATGAAGATGTTGTATTTACCTATAGAAAAAGAGCAAGTAGTAGAGGAAATACATAAGATTGGTGTACATATGGATTCTAATCTTATGTTAGTAAATAAAAGCTATATTCAACCTTTGAAAATTTTTCAGGTGCGTACACCTGCTGCCAATATTATTAAGCAAGAAATGTTAGCTTTAGGTGGCGACTGTGTAGTTAACCGCAATTGTATTACCTGCAAGCAAGATTACACTGATATTCTACTGCTCGGTACACGGAAACACTATTTAAAGGTGATTCCTAAATTGAAAATGATGCATGGTTATTTTGGGATTAATAGAGTTATTTTAGCTGTGCAAAAATATTTACAAAATCAGCCAGTACAAACTCGATTAGCTAATGGACAACTACTTGAATATAATAATACCAAAGTGATGGGTATTATAAATGTTACGCCAGACTCTTTTTTTGCAAAATCGCGCCAAGAAAGTGTCCAAGATGTTTTGAATAAAGCTGAGACCATGTTGGCGGCTGGGGCAGATTTTTTGGATATTGGTGGTGAATCTACGCGACCTAATGCTGACTATGTAAGTGCACAAGAAGAAATAGAGCGGGTAGTGCCAGCGATATATGCCTTAAAAGAAAAATTTGGCAATCAAGTTTTAATATCTATTGACACCTATAAAAGTCAGACCGCAGAAGCGGCAATTGGGGCTGGAGCAGATATTATCAATGATGTTACAGCTGGTGCCGATGAAAAAATGTTTGAAATAACAGTAAAACATCAAGTGCCAATTGTGCTGATGCATATGCGCGGTCAGATTGGTAGTATGCAAAATGAACTAAAGCCATACAGCGATATTGTAAGTGAAGTAGCTACGCACTTAAGTGCTCGGGCAGAGTTATTACAAACTCAAGGACTAGCGCCAGATAAGATAATTTTAGATATTGGCATTGGTTTTGGGAAAACAACTGTGGATAATTTGCAACTGTTAAAATGTTTAAGTCAATTTCAAGGCTTGGGTTATCCGACTTTATTAGGTGCTTCACGCAAAAGTGTAGTGGGGAAAGTTCTTAATTTGCCTGAAGCAAAGGATCGTTTAGCAGGTACTTTGGCGATAACTGCGCAAGCAGTACAAGCAGGTACTAATATTATTCGCGTTCATGATGTTTTAGAAAATAAACAACTAATCCAGATGCTAGAGGCGATAAAAAATGTATAAACAGGTATATATAGCTTTAGGTGGAAATATAGGAGATACAGAACAGTATTTTGCTTTAGCTAAAGAGCAATTACAGAAGTATGGACTAAAAATTTTAGCAAGTTCTACTACCATAAAAACCAAAGCTTACGGATATGAGCAGCAGGCTGATTTTTTAAATGCAGTATTATTGGTGGAAACCCAGTTAGAGCCGTTACAATTATTGACACTACTAAAAGGCATTGAAAAGCAATTAGGTAGAGTGTCTACAATACGCTGGGGCGAGCGGTGTATTGATTTAGATATTATTTTTTATGACGATATCGTCTGCAATTTACCTCAATTAACAATTCCTCACGCTGACTTACAAAATCGTGAATTTGTCTTGGGGCCACTGTTAGAGTTAGCCCCAGAGAAAGTTCATCCAGTTTTACAAAAAACAATTAAAGAATTATATCAACAATTAAAAGGTGTGAAAGATGATGAGTGAACTAGCAACAGTTTTTAAAGCTTTAGGGGATAAAACACGTTTAGATATTTTAGGCTTGCTAAAAACTAAAGAATTGTGTGTATGTGATATTTTAGATGCTTTTTCTCATTCGCAACCAGCGATATCACATCATCTGAAAATTTTGCGGCAAGCAGGTTTGGTAAATGACAAACGGGAAGGTAAATGGATATATTATTCTTTAAATCCCGAAACTTTTGCAAAAGTGCAAGCCTTTGCGGCCGAAAATGCACAATTACGAGAAAATGAGCATGTTTATCCTCAATCCAATAATGCATTAAAATAAATTTAGGCAACAAACTATAAAAAGTGCGTATAACTCTTAATTTTAAATTTAAGTATAAGAGAGAGGAACACTTATAAAGTTTTGTTGCCTTTCTAGTTCGCTAAATTAAGCGGGTAAATAAAGGCGATTAATTGACAGAAATAGCTTATTTTTGTATAATTTTCATATGTTTTACTACAATAAATAGATAAAAGTGTGTGTGAGGAGTGTCTTGAAATATGACAGGCAATGAGATAAGAGAGAAGTATTTAAAGTTTTTCGAAAGCAAACAACATTTGATTTTGCAAAGTGCCCCTTTAATTCCCGAAAATGATCCCACGCTATTGTTAATTGGTGCAGGCATGGCACCGTTTAAACCTTTTTTTACTGGGAAAATGAAACCACCTAGCACTAGAATAACTACTTGTCAAAAATGTGTGCGCACAGGTGATATTGAAAATGTTGGACGGACAGCGCGTCATCACACTTTTTTTGAAATGTTAGGTAATTTTTCTTTTGGGGATTACTTTAAAAAAGAAGCTATTGCCTGGGGCTGGGAATTTGTCGTCGACGTATTGAAAATTCCTGCGGAAAAATTGTGGGTGACAATTCATACAGAAGATGATGAGGCTTTTAAAATTTGGCACGAAGAAATTGGGTTGGCGCCAGAGCGTATTGTGCGTTTAGAAGAGAATTTTTGGGAAATAGGCACGGGCCCTTGTGGACCTTGCTCAGAAATACATGTAGATTTAGGTGCAGAACGCGGTTGTTCTGCTGACTGTAAAGTTGGTTGTGACTGTGATCGCTATTTAGAAATTTGGAACTTAGTATTTACGCAATTTAACAAAGAAGAAGATGGTAGTTACACACCACTAGCTAAAAAGAATATTGATACAGGGGCAGGCTTAGAGCGTTTAGCCTCAGTAATTCAAAACAAACCTTCTAACTTTGAAACGGACTTAATTTTTCCGATTATTGACTACGCCCAAGCTTTAGCTACAGTAAAATATGGACAAGCGACAAAATCTGATATTTCCCTAAAAGTTATTGCTGACCATGCGCGCAGTATGACAATTATGATTGGGGATGGTGTATTACCATCTAATGAAGGGCGCGGCTATGTTTTAAGACGAATTTTACGGCGCGCGGTACGTCATGGAAAATTAATTGGGATAAAAGAAATGTTTTTAGCGGGAGCAGTAGATAAAGTAATTGAAATATTTGCTACTGTTTATCCAGAGTTAAAAGAAAAACGCGATTACATCCAAAAAGTAATTCAATTAGAAGAAGAACGTTTTAATACGACTTTAGAGCAAGGTACAGAGTTACTAAACGAGGAAATTAAAAATTTAACAGCACAACAACAAGTAGTTCTAGCCGGACAAACGGCATTTAAGCTATATGATACGTTTGGTTTCCCTTGGGAACTGACCAGTGAAATATTAGAAGAACATAACCTAAGTATGGATAAACAAGGGTTTGATGCGGCAATGCAAGAGCAACGCGAAAGAGCAAGAGCGGCTCGTGCTGATAAAAATGGGAATGCTGCACTAGTAGATTTAAATGGAATTGACACTGCTAGTCTAAAACAAGATGAGCAAGCTAAAGTAGCAAAAATTGTGGCAATCTTTGATGAACAAGGCAAGCAAGTTGCTAAAGCCTATGATGGTCAAGATGTGCGCTTGATTTTAGATACTACACCATTTTATGCTGAAGGGGGCGGACAAGTCGGTGATATTGGCGAATTGAAATGCCCATCCGGTAATATCGTGATCAGCAATACGATAAAACTTGCCGATGGCAGTGTAGTACATGTAGGTAGCTTGACAGATGGCTTAGCTCAAGTTGGTGAGGCAGTAGAAATTAAGTTAAATGAAGTACGTAAACTAAGTATTGCTCGAAATCATACAGCGACACATTTGTTACATAAAGCGTTAAAAACTGTATTAGGTGAACACGTAAACCAAGCTGGTAGCTATGTGGGCGAAGATCGTTTGCGTTTTGATTTCTCCCATTTTTCACAAGTTACTAAACAAGAATTGCAACAAGTAGAAAATATTGTTAATGAGCAAATTCTCAAAGGTTTAGTGGTAACTAAAGTTTTAACAGATAAAGAGCAAGCGAAAGCCATGGGCGCTACCGCGTTGTTTGGTGAAAAATATGGCGAAGTAGTGCGGGTAGTTACTGTAGCTGGTTATAGTATTGAACTTTGTGGTGGTACACATGTAGATAATACCGCCCAAATTGGTCTATTTAAAATTTTAACTGAAAGCAGTACTGGGGCAGGTATTAGAAGAATTGAGGCAGTAACTGGAGCTGGAGTTTTAGCTTATTTATATGAACAAGAGCAACTAGTACAACAGGTAGCCCAGATAGCTAAATGTCGTGCTCAAGATGTGGTAGCTAGAGTAGAAGCCTTGCAAGCGGAAGCTAAAGAATTGCATGCGGAGATTAACAAGTTAAATAGTGCTTTAGCTGAAAATCAAACGGCTGATATCGAACAACAAGTTCAAACAATTAAAGGAGTGGCAGCTTTAATTGCACAAATACCAGCTATGGATGTAGAAAATTTACGCGCTTTAGGTGATAAATTGCGAGATAAAATCGCGGGCGTAATAGTTTTAGCTAGTGTACAAGAAGAAGGCAAAATCAGCTTATTGGCTATGGCTACGAAAGATGTGGTAGCTAAAGGGATTCATGCTGGAAATATTATTAAAGAAATTGCCAAAGTAACGGGTGGCGGTGGCGGTGGTCGCCCAGATATGGCCCAAGCTGGCGGTAAGGATGTTAGTAAATTGCCAGAAGCCTTACAATTAGCAGCTACTGTAATTGAGCAACAAATTAAGTAAACTTAAAGGTGTTAGGCTGATTTTAGTAGTTAAAAACAGTAGAAATTTATAAAATAAAGTATCGTAAACTATGCTTGCTCGATAGATATTATTGAGCGAGCATAGTTTTTTTATTAAAGGTACAATTACTGGAACTCCCTCAAGGCCTTTAAATAAGTTCATTACATGGATTTTAACCATAAAAAACACCACTTACTGAGATATTTTCTCAAGAGTATAAGCAAGTCGAGCATAATGACTAAAAAAATTAAGAGTTTAATTAGAAACCTTTAAAATAGTTGACAAATTTAAAAATATATGATATAAAATAATTAAAGTTAGCACTCGAGACAATAGAGTGCTAACCGAGAAAATAATATATTATTTAAGGAGTTGGTATAGTATGAGAGGTTTAATTCCTTTTAACAGGAGAAAGAATGAACTTTTTGCTAATCGGTCGCCACTAAATAATATGTTGGAGGATTTTTTTAGTGATGAAGGTTTGTTCTCAAGAAATTTTTTGCGGGATTCTTTTAAAGTAGATGTATGTGACGCTGAAAAAGAATATGTAGTGCAGGCAGAAATTCCTGGAGTAAATAAAGAAGATGTTGAAGTTGAAATGGAAAAAGGTCGTTTAACAATAGCTGTGAAAAAAGAAGAAAATAAAGAAGAAGAAGGGAAAAATTATATCCATAAGGAACGACGGACATCAGCTATGAGTCGGAGTATTTATTTGGCAGACGCTCAAGATAGTGAAATTACAGCGAAGTTAGAAAACGGGATTTTAGAGGTGAAAGTGCCTAAAGTTGAGAAAGTAACAACTACAAAAAAAATAACAGTCGAATAACTTATATTGTAAACTAATATAGCACAACCGCTTGTGGCGTGTTGTGCTATATATTTTTTTGCAGTATAATGGAAACAAGTCTAAGCAGGGAGGTTTATTAATGCAAATATATACAAGTGTGACACAATTAATAGGTAAGACGCCTTTGTTAGAACCACTGAATTACAACAGAGCTAACCAACTTTTAGGAAAAATTTTAGTAAAACTTGAATATAAAAATCCAGCTGGTAGTATTAAAGATCGAGTAGCTAAAGCTATGTTAGATGCCGCTGAAGCAGCAGGACTGTTAAAACCAAATAGCATAATCATTGAGCCAACCAGTGGTAATACTGGAATTGGCTTAGCTTGTGTGGCTGCGGCCCGCGGTTATAAAATTATTTTGACGATGCCAGAAACGATGAGCTTAGAGCGACGTAATTTGCTTAAGGCTTATGGGGCCGAACTGGTGTTAACAGACGGTAGTAAAGGGATGCAAGGTGCAATCGCTAAAGCCGAGGAATTGGCAGCAACAATTCCAGGGTCTTTTATTCCAGGACAGTTCACAAATAATGCCAATCCACAGGCGCATTTAAACAGTACTGGCCCAGAAATTTGGACAGATACTCAAGGTGCTGTGGATGTTTTGGTCGCTGGAGTCGGTACCGGTGGGACAATTAGTGGTACGGGAGCATACTTAAAACAACAAAACCCTGCTGTAAAAATCGTAGCTGTAGAACCGGCAGATTCTGCAGTTCTATCAACTGGAGTTGCCGGGGCTCATAAATTACAAGGAATTGGTGCAGGTTTTGTACCCCAAACCTTAGATGTCAATATCTATGATGAGATCGTAACTGTGCAGACTGAACAAGCTTTTACTGCAGCTAGGCAAATGGCCAGATATGAAGGTATTTTGATTGGCATATCATCAGGTGCAGCCTTGTGGGCGGCAACAGAATTAGCATCGCGACCAGAATATGAAGGCAAAACCATAGTAGTGATTTTACCTGATAGCGGAGAACGCTATCTGTCAACACCGCTATTTGAAGTTTAGAGATAACAATGTTGTATGTGTTAAAAAATTTAATGTTGCTGTGTCTCCCACCGAGTATTTTTATTATCATACTATTTATACTAGCGGTGTATTTATATCGGCGCATGCAAAATAGAATAGCATCTTTTTTATTATTAATAACTTTTCTGTTATATTGTAGTGCTAATGGTTATGTAGCAGAAAAACTAATGTATAGTCTGGAATATCGCTATCAAAACCAATTACCTAGTGATGCAGATGTAATTGTCTTATTAGGTGGTGGGGCTACGGCGGATACGCCTAATTTGTTGGGCAAAGGGCATCTTAGTTCAGGTGCTGCAAACCGCTTGTTAACAGCTCTGCAATTGCATCAACAAACGGCATTGCCCATTATTGTAACTGGTGGTAAGGTATTTGTTGACACTGGCTGTGAAGCGGAAATAGCTAAGCGGATTTTAGTACAAGTAGGAGTTCGACCGGAAATAATTTTTCAAGATAACCAAAGTTTAAACACTCGACAAAATGCAGAGCAAGTAAAAAAAATTCTTCAGGAACAGGGTTTTTTTAAACCGATTTTAGTTACCTCGGCTTATCATATGCCGCGAGCTATGTCTAATTTCCAAAATCGACAAATCACTGTAGTGCCTTTTGCGGGGGACTATCGAACTAATCAAGTGAATAGTGAATTTAAAATCGATAAATTTATCCCGACTGCGGGGGCTATGCAAGATATAACTATTTGTCTTTGGGAATATGTAGGCTTTTATTTAGCTAAATAATCTAGGTAATTAAACTAGTAATAATTCTGATAATTGTAAAAGCTTTGATAAAATTAAATTAGCGGGGATTGCTGTAAAGTAGTATAAGGTCAGAATATTAAAATTCCCAAATATAACTTTATAAATGTCTAGCATTTATAAAGTAAAAATCTAATATTTAAATAAGCGAGGAGGCAGAACATGGGTATAGATATTATTGATGAAAAGCTAGAGCGAGAAATAGAACAAGAGGTTGAAAGTATTTGTAAATGGGCTGCTGCACGAGCAGGTGTTATCGTGGTAGCGCCACTTTTAGGCACGATGGCCTTAATCGCCAATGAAGTGTATATGATAATGCGTATTGGCAAAGCACATGGAGAAACTTTATCGGAGAGTATGGTCGTGGGATTTTTGTCTTCATTGGGAGCGGCTTTTGTAGGACAAACTTTAGCCACTTTAATTCCTTTTGCGCCAGTACAAATTCCAATTGCGGTGAGTGTGACTTATGCTTTAGGAAAAGTAGCACATGCCTGGTTGAAAGCTGGTAAACCCAATGATTTAGATTTTTTGAAAAAAGTTTTTGAACAAGAACAAAGTAAAGCCAAAAAAAACATCACTCTATTGCTTGATAACCCCAAAAAAGATGAACCTTTGGGTGATGAACGTAAAGATTATAAAAGTGAAATAAAGCTGTAATTATAACAATTTACCTAAGAAAGTGTTTAAAAACAAGCAGAGTTTTTAAACATTTTTCTTTTTTTTGAAAAAATGTAGGATTTTTCTTTAAATTGTCGAATTAGAGATATAGAAGATAAATTTGCATAAGGAGTTGAAGCTTATCTATGATTAAAGAGTATAATAAAATAACAGCTCAAGAACTAACAAACTACTACAGTGCTGAAATCTTTGATTTCGCTGATACTAGTGAGCTTAAACCAGAAGATAGAATGATTGGTCAAGATCGAGCCATCCAAGCGATAGACTTTGGACTATTATGTAAGAATCCGGAATATAATATTTTTTTAGCGGGTGCCGTAGGTACTGGAAAAACAAGCTATGCTTGTCGAGCTGCACACAAAATTGCGGCCACAGAATTGCCAGCTCAAGACTGGTGCTATGTACACAATTTTAAAAAGACTAGCAAACCGATGGCTTTAAGTTTTAAGCCCGGTGAAGGAGAAGTTTTTGCCAAAGATATTAAGCATCTTTTTGAACAGGTAAGTAATAAGTTGAAAGATATGTTTAAAAGTGATGATTATGATAAAACGAAAATGGCCTTGTTTAAAGAATTGCAAACAAAACAAGAGGCCCTATGGGATGAGTTTAGTGCCTTTGCAGAAATGCACGAAGTGATGGTGCAGTGGGCTAGTAAAGAAGCTAGGATAAATATGACGCCACTGTATGAAGGCAATGTAATTATTGGCGATGATTTGCAAAAACTTCCCAAAGAAATACGCGAGAAGGTTAACGAAAAAATTTTTATTGTTCAAGAAGCAGCAGATGAAATGGTGCGGCGCAGTCAAAATTTAGAAGAGCTGTTTGTTGGGAATATGAAGAAAGTCGAAGAAAAGTTTGTTATGCAGTTTATTAATGAATATTTTTTGGCTTTGCGGGAAAAATACAAAGATAATAATGTAATTGATAAATATTTAGATGATATAACTCAAGCGATTTTAAAAAATTTGCATTATTTTAAAACCGAACCACCTGATACAGAGGATGAACAACTAAATCAAACTTTAATGGCAGAAAAACGCAATTTTAAAATTAGATTTCGCAATTATTTCACGGTCAATGTCTTGGTAGATAATTCTAATAGCAAAGGTGCTCCTGTTATATATGAAACCAATCCAACATATCAGCGCTTAACGGGTAAAATTGAATATAAAAATGCTATTGGCGTTTTGAGTACTAATCATAATCTAATTAAACCAGGGGCAATTCAAAGAGCTAATGGAGGTTATTTGATTTTAAATGCCTATGATTTATTTAAAAACCCATTGGCCTGGGAAGGCTTGAAAAGAGCTTTAAAATCAGGCTATATTGAAGTAGAAAATCTTAGTGACCAATTTACCGGTGTAAATATTATTACATTAAAGCCGGAACGGATTCCGATAAATATAAAAGTTCTATTAATTGGCAATAATTATATTTATAATATGCTAAAAACACGAGACGCTGATTTTGGCAAATTATTTAAAATTTATGCTGATTTTGAAGATGATATGGAAAATAATAAAGAAAATGCATTTAAATTGGCGAATTTTATTGCCTACAAAGCAAAAGAAAAAAAATTGGCGGCTTTTACTAAAGACGCTGTGGCTAAAATTTTACAACATAGTTGCTATATCGCAGGTAGTCAAAAGAAGCTGACTACATATTTTAACGAAGTATTGGAAGTAGCTTATCAAGCAGATGTTTGGCGTAAAGTGCTTGGCAAAACGCTAGTTGATGAAGAATGTGTAGTTAAAGCTAAAAGTGAGATGAATAACCGTGTAAATCGTTATGAGCTTTATTTGCAAGAAATGGTGCAACAAGGAAAAATTTTGCTAGATACAACTGGTAAAGCTATTGGACAAATAAATGGGTTGGCAGTATTGAGCACTGTTGATTATATTTTTGGTAATGTTAGTAAAATAACAGCTAATACTTATTTAGGTACGGATGGAGTCATCAATATCGAACGCGAGATAAAAATGAGTGGTACCTCCCATTCTAAAGGGGTACTAATTTTAAGTAGCTATTTAGGCGAAAAATATGCTCAAGATATTCCCTTGACACTATCAGCAAGTTTAACCTTTGAACAGTTATACAGCGGCATTGATGGAGATAGTGCCTCTAGTGCAGAACTGTATGCTTTATTAAGTGCAATTGGCAAAATTCCATTAAAACAACATATCGCTGTTACAGGTTCGGTTAATCAAAAAGGTGAAATTCAGCCGATTGGTGGCGTGAGCGAGAAAATCACAGGATTTTTTGAACTTTGTAAGCAGCGAGGCTTAGATGGAAGTCATGGGGTTATGATTCCAGGGCAAAATGTAGATGAGTTGATTTTGGCAGATGAAATTGTCGCTGCGATTGCCGACGGAAAATTTCATATTTACCCAGTTTGGAAAATTGATCAGGGAATTGAAATTCTCACAGATTTACCCGCAGGTAAATTAGAGGAAAATGGTTGTTATCCAGAGGGGACAGTGCATAAATTAGTATCAGAGAATTTACGGAAAAATAGTGAAAAACTTCGTGAATTGGACAAGTAAAAAAAATTACTTGAAAATGATTCTCTTTTTTGTTATGATAAAGACACAAAGCAATTCCTGCCGAGTTAGTTATTAAGTTGATGTTTTGAGCCAACACTTCGAATAGGGGAGTCCCAGAGCTCCAAATAGGGATAGTAAGCCATTAAGTTGGAAACCATGATTTATTTGGGAGGACACCCACCTGCATTAGCAGGTTCAAAACGTTAACGCGAGACGGCTTGGCGGGATTGTTCTTTTTCTTTTTAAAAGAGGTGACAAGATGTATACACGCACTAGTTTGTTAGTAGGCAGTGCCAATATAGAAAAACTTAAAGCAGCCCAAGTAGCAATATTCGGCTTAGGTGGAGTAGGCTCCTATGTAGCTGAAAGTTTAGCACGTAGTGGTGTGGGGAAGTTGATTTTAATAGATGCAGATGTAGTTGTGGCAAGTAATATTAATCGACAATTACCGGCTCTAAACTCGACTTTAGGTCATGCCAAAACGGAAGTTATGCGGCAACGTTTGTTAGATATAAACCCACAATGCCAAATTGAAATTATCACTAAATTTTATTATCCAGGCGATTTTGAAAAATTTATTCCGCAACCTGTAGATTGCATAGTAGATGCAATTGATAGCTTGCCATCTAAGCAAGATTTAATTTTAGCGGCTCAGCAAAGAGGGATAAAAGTTTACTCTTCGATGGGGATGGGAAACAAATTAGACCCAATGCAGATTAAAGCTGCGGATATCAGTAAGACACATACCTGTGCTTTAGCTAAAAAATTGCGGGTTAATTTGAAAAAGCAAGGCTTAGAAAAAGGTCTCACCGTAGTTTTTTCCACTGAAAAAAAAGTAATAAATCCAGAACGAAAGGATAATACTATTGCGAGCATGGCTTTTGTACCAGCTACAGCAGGTTTATTATTAGGTTCGTTAGTAGTTCGCCAAATTATAGGCACTACAATATAAGTGAACAGGCATTATGAAAATATTCCGGTTTAAAGGTTTAAATCGTGAAGTTCATACTGTCTGTTTTTTATAATAATAAAGGTATTTCTAGGCAATTCTACGAAAACTAAAGTTTCATTTAAATTTCTTTGGACTTTTGTTATAATGACATCTTCCAGTCCTAGTAAATTATCTATATTGAGCATGATTTGAAAATCCTCCTTGTTATCATAAAGAATTTTCAAGATAATGCGCATTTTTTCTAAAAAAATGCTGTGCTATGCAGAAGTTTTCCACACGCTATAACATATATTATAGCGCCCCCAATTATAGAGTCTAACCTTAATATATCTGGAAATACAAAACTGGATTAAGAACTTTTACCTTCTTAATCCAGTTTAAATTTGTTTACTCATATTTCAATATAATATTTGCTAGAAATCTATAGTTACGAGTTAAGCGTTTTGCTCAAAATATTCTACAACTAACTGCTCTTGATTTAGATCTTCTTGAGCACGAGTTAATTGGAAAGCTGTTTGCTCATAGGCAGGCCCGCCATAAGAGTTTCGCGCTGCAACACAGGTTTCGATTTTGATTGCCTCTAATAAATCTTCAGTAAATAGCTCGGAAAATTGTTGGTATTCACTTAAGCTAATTTCAGTTAAATAACGCTGTTGTTCAATTGCATAACGCACACACTTGCCCACAACCTCGTGAGCTTTGCGGAACGGCAAGCCTTTTTTTACTAAATAATCAGCTAAATCTGTGGCATTTGAGAAATCTTTAGAAACACATTGATACAGTTTATCAACATTAACAGTCATTGTGTCCAGCATATCGGCATAAACTTGTAAGCTGAATTTTAAAGTATCGATAGTATCAAATAGCCCCTCTTTATCTTCTTGCATATCTTTGTTATAAGTAAGTGGCAAGCCTTTTAAGGTTGTGAGCATTGCTTGTAAATGTCCATAGACCCGCCCAGTTTTGCCACGAACTAGCTCGGCGATATCAGGATTTTTCTTTTGCGGCATCATGCTTGAGCCAGTTGAAAAAGCATCATCTAATTCGATAAAGCCAAATTCAGTACTTGACCAAAGAATAATTTCCTCACTTAAACGACTAAGATGCATCATACAAGTGCTAGCGAAAGCCAAGTACTCGATTACATAATCACGATCGCTAACAGCATCCATGCTGTTAGCATAAATTTGCGAAAAAGATAGCTGTTCTGCGACAAAATGTCGATCAATTGGCAAAGTAGTTCCAGCAATTGCGCCTGCACCTAGAGGCATAATATCTGCACCTTCATATACGCCTTTTAGACGACGGAAATCACGCGCGAACATATTATAATAGGCAAGTAGATGATGAGCCATAGTTATAGGCTGAGCGCGTTGCAAATGTGTGTAGCCAGGCATAATGGTTTTTTGGTGCTGACTAGCTAAATTAATGAGCACTTGTTGCAGATTGAGCAATAACTTAGCTGTTTCGGCAACTTCTTTTTTGACATACATGTGCATATCTAAAGCAACTTGATCATTACGACTCCGCGCAGTATGAAGTTTTGCACCGGCGTCACCAATACGTTCTGTCAAGCGATGTTCAATATTCATATGAATATCTTCTAGAGACTGCTCGAAAGTAAAATTATCATTATTGATATCACTAAGAATTTCATCTAAACCAGTAGTTATGGCTTCAGCTTCAGCTGAACTAATAATTCCGCAGTTGGCTAACATCGCAGCGTGGGCTTTACTGCCGCGGATATCTTCATTGTACAAACGACAATCAAAGCTAATAGAGGCATTAAATGCCTCTACTAGTTGGTTTGTTTGTTTATTAAAACGCCCACCCCAAAGTTTTTTATTCACGCTTAGTTGTTCTCCTTTTTCATGAGCGCACGAACTTTTAGTGGTAAACCGAACAGGTTGATAAAGCCTTCAGCGTCTGCTTGATTGTAAACTTCATCACGACCAAAAGTTACGAAGCCTTCATGGTATAAAGAAAATGGTGATTTTGCTCCCGCACTGTAGATGCCACCTTTATATAATTTAACGCGGACAGTACCAGTAACGGTTTTTTGTGTTTCGTCCACAAAAGCAGCAAGAGCTTCACGCAGTGGTGCATACCACATACCATCATAAACCATTTCCGCATATTTGATGCCAACTAATTGTTTATAATGTAAAGTAGCGCGATCTAAAGTTAAAGCTTCAAGTTCATTATGCGCATAGTATAAAATAGTACCGGCTGGAGTTTCATAAACCCCACGTGATTTCATCCCTACTAAACGGTTTTCAACCATATCAGAGATTCCTACACCATGTTTAGCGCCAATAACATTTAACTTTTCAATCATGCTTACAGCGTCCAATTTTTCGCCATTTAAAGTAACAGGAAGACCTTGTTCAAAACCGATTTCTAAATATTCAGCTTGATCAGGTGCTTTTTCTGGAGCAGTCAAAATCATATATAAATCTTCTTTTGGTTCATTCCATGGATCTTCTAAATCTGCACCTTCATGACTTAAATGCCACATATTTCTATCCATGCTATAAGGGCGTTTTTTAGTTACAGGTACAGGAATATTGTGTTTTTCAGCGTAATCAATCGCATCTTCACGAGAACGAATATCCCACTCTCTCCAAGGCGAAATAATTGTTAATTCAGGAGCTAGGGCTTTTACAGTTAGTTCAAAACGAACTTGGTCATTCCCTTTACCAGTAGCGCCATGAGCTATCGCATCAGCCCCTTCTTTAGCAGCAATTTCTACTAATTTTTTAGCAATTAGTGGACGTGCAAAAGAAGTACCTAAAAGATATTTTTTCTCATAAACAGCACCAGCTTTGAGTACTGGCCAAACAAAATCCTCAGCAAATTCTTGTTTTAAATCCTCAATATAGCATTTGCTAGCACCAGATTTAAGTGCTTTTTCATAAACTGGTTCTAATTCATCGCCTTGACCTAAGTCAGCACACATGGCAATGACTTCACAGTTGTCATAGTTTTCTTTTAACCAAGGGATGATAACAGAGGTATCTAAACCACCGGAATAAGCTAAAACTACTTTTTTTACATTTTTCTTCAAAATAATAACCCCCAAATTTTTTTAAAATAAATTTATGAATTAGATACTTAGCATAATTATAGCAGATTTTCTGGTGACATCAGAAGGGCCATAATTGCTTTTTGTACATGTAGACGATTTTCAGCTTGATCAAAAATCTCTTGGGCGTGGAGTTCGAAAACTTCAGCGGTGAGTTCTTCACCACGATGGGCTGGCAGACAATGTAACAAAATTGCATCTGGTTTAGCAACGGCAAAACTTTGTGCATTGATTTGGTAATCCTTAAGGGCTGTAGCACGAATATTAGTTTCACTTTCATTACCCATACTAGCCCAAACATCTGTATACAAAACATCAGCTTGTTCGCAAGCTTTGAGTGGGTCGTTAGTTATTTCAATTTTTGCGCCAGTACAAAGTGCGTCATTTTGAGCTAACTCTAGAATTTCAGCATTAGGTTGGTAAGCAGCAGGGCAAGCGATAGTAATATCCATGCCGACTTTTGCTGCGGCAAACATTAGTGAGTTAGCCATATTATTACCATCACCTACATAAGTTAGCTTACGTCCTTGAAAACTATCCTTGTATTCTTGAATAGTAAATAAGTCGGTAAGAGCTTGGCAGGGATGAAGCAAGTCTGTTAAACCATTGATAACAGGAACACTAGAAAATTTAGCTAATTGTTCAACGCTGTCATGGGAAAAGGTTCTTATCATAATTCCATCGACATAGCGTGAGAGTACGCGAGCAGTATCTTCGATTGGTTCACCACGACCAATTTGGGTTGCACTGTCATTTAAATAAAGTGCGTGCCCACCTAGTTGGTACATGCCGACTTCAAAAGATACTCTGGTACGGGTAGAGGCTTTATTGAAAATCATACCTAGTGTTTTGCCTGCAAGAAGTTTATGAGCTGTACCTGCTTTTTGTAGTGCTTTTAGCTTGGTGCTGAGGGTTAAAATTTTACAAACCTCAGAAGTTGTTAAATTATGGATACTTAATAAATCTTTGTTTGATAGTTGCATAAGGCAAATCACTTCCTAAAAATAATAACTAGATTTTAAACTTGTTTTATTATACAACAAGTTCGCATAAAATTTCAAGAGGATTTTACCTGATTTTCAAAAGAATTTTTTATACAAAGTTACTAATACTGTATTGAGTATTCGATAGAATTGGCAACTAGCTCGGCACAAGCCCGATCAAAGTAAGTTTCTAACAGAAAAAGCCCTAGATCAATCCCTGAACTAACCCCAGCTGAAGTAATTATCTTGCCATCGGCGATAACTTTAGTATTTCCAACTACTTGAACGTGAGGATATTGTCGCAATTCATTCAAAGCTGCGTGGTGCGTTGTTACAATCTTATTGGCTAAAAAACCTGCTTCAGCCAGTAAAAATGCTCCTGTACAAACAGATGCGACATGTGTGCAGGTTGGGAAAATCCGCGTTAAAAAGGTTAAATAACTAGAATCATGCATTGCTGTAAGTCGGCCTTTACCACCAGGGATTACTAAGATATCTAGAGCATGCACATCTTCGAGTTTGCTATCTGGTAAAAAGCGTAGACCATTAAAGGCTTGAACCGGTTCGAAAGATTTGGCAATTAATTGAACGCGAACGCTATGCGGTTTAATTTTATTTACATAATTTAAAACCTCAAAAGGACCGATAAAATCTAATTCTTCAATAAATGGAAAGACTAAGATACCAACATTTAGCATATAAGCACCTCCAAATTATAAAAAAAGGTTGTCTAATTAATTAGACAACCAAATTAAGAAAAAATCAAGCGATAATTATAAACGATTAGAGGAATTTAAAACATTGCGCATTTTATGAGCAACCATATTTTGAATAGCTTCTCGTGCAGGTTTTAAATATTGTCTAGGATCAAAATCACCAGGATTGTTCATTAAATGTTCACGTACAGAAGCAGTCATTGCTAAACGCAGGTCAGTATCAATGTTAATTTTACAAACACCTAATTTACCAGCCTGAAGAAGCATGTCTTCTGGAACTCCTTGAGCACCATCGATTTTGCCACCAGCACGATTACAAGCGGCAACAAACTCTGGTAATACAGTAGACGCGCCGTGCAAAACTAAGGGGAAATTTGGCAGTAATTGTGAAATTTTTTCTAGGCGTGCAAAATCTAGCTCTGGCTTGCCTTTAAACTTATAAGCCCCATGACTAGTGCCAATGGCGATAGCCAAAGAATCTACTCCAGTACGTTCTACAAACTCTACAGCTTGATCTGGGTCAGTATAAGTGGCGTCTTTTGCATCTACTTTAACGGCATCTTCCACGCCAGCAAGTTTACCGAGTTCGGCTTCTACAACTACGCCGCGTGCATGAGCATATTCTACAACTCTACGAGTTAAGGCAATATTTTCTTCAAAGGAATGTTTAGAACCATCAATCATTACAGAAGTAAAGCCACCATCAATACAAGATTTGCAAATCTCAAAATCTTCACCATGGTCAAGATGCAAGCAAATTGGCAACCCTGAATCTTCTACAGCTGCTTCAACTAATTTCATCAAGTAGATGTGTTTAGCGTATTTACGTGCGCCCGCAGATACTTGTAAAATTAGAGGCGACTGTTCAATTTTGGCAGCCTCAACAATTCCTTGGATAATTTCCATGTTATTTACGTTAAAGGCACCTACTGCATAACCACCTTCATACGCTTTTTGAAACATTTCTTTTGATGTAACTAAAGGCATAAAATATCCTCCTACCTATTTAAATTCGCATTAATTATAGCATATTTAACGTAAAAAGACAAAATAGAATATACTATATAACTGATATAAAAGCAGTATATAATTTGGATGATTTTAGCAATTTAGGTTGTGTCAGTTGTGAAAAATTGGTATAATATGTTATTATCTTATGATTAAAGAAAAAGAGGTTGGGAGATTGATGTTACTACATACAAACGCAGGCATTGCCTTTATTGGGTTTATTATGTCTTTGGTTTTGTTACCTAAAGCGACAACGAAAGATTATTCAAATAAATTTTTTGCTTATATTATTACTACCCTGATGTTGTTAATAGCTACAAGTGAAATTATGGTTGCTCATCCAATTCCATTTTATTTTATGCTCGGCAGTAGTATAACCAGTCTGTATACTATGTTTTTGATTTTTGCTAAAATTTTAAAAAGCAAAAAAGAGTAGCAACGCGTGAGGATGATAACTCGAACCTAGAAACGCAAAATTTATTTAGTAGGGATGGTTTGTGACCGTCCCTACTTTTTATCTTGTGAATTTTTATGCAGATGTTGTTATGGAGGAAAAATGATAAAAATAGAAAAACTCGTTAAAAATTTTGGCGAGATGACGGCAGTAAATAATTTAAGTCTCCAAGTTGTCAAAGGAGAAGCTTTTGGCCTATTAGGACCTAATGGCGCTGGCAAAACTACGTTAATTAGAATTTTGACGATGTTAGCTAAAGCAAGTAGTGGCCAAATCCAGGTTGCGGGCCATGATTTACAAAGCCAACCCTTGGCTATAAAAAAAGTAATTGGGATTGTACCACAGCATTTTAATTTAGATACAGATCTTACTTGTGCGGAAAATTTAGTATTACATGCCAAGTTGCATCATCTGCCAGAATCGGAATATTGTTATCGAATTAAAGAGTTGTTACAATTTGTAGAACTGTATGAAAGACGGTTTGATATGGTCGGAAAATTCTCAGGTGGGATGAAACGCCGCCTAATGATTGCACGAGCACTGTTACATCAGCCCCAGGTATTGTTTTTAGATGAACCGACCGTGGGCTTAGATCCGCAAGTGCGGCGGAATTTATGGGGAATTATTCGTAAAATGAAAAATCAAGGCATGACGGTTTTATTAACTACTCACTATATTGAAGAAGCTGATGCGCTATGTGACCGAGTGGCGATTATGGAAAAAGGGCAATTGCTGGTAACTGACACGCCACAGGCGCTTAAAGCCAAATTAGGACAATATGTAGTCGAATATCTAGAAGATGAAGTATTGCAAACTAAATTTTTTAGTAAACGAGAAAGTGCGGCGGAATTTGCGGCCAGCAAACAAGGCATGACTTTAATTCGCGATTGTAATTTAGAAGATGTATTTGTCGAGCTTACGGGAAGAAAGGTGCTGTAGAGAAGATGTTTTTTCAAGATATATATACTGTTTTTTGGCGGGAATGGATTGTGCTAAACCGCCGGATGGCAAAATTTATTTTATCACGCATGGTAACGCCAATTTTATATATTTTTGCCTTTGGTCTAGGCTTAGGCAAAAGTATTAGTTTTGATGGTGGCAGCTATCTTAATTTTATTATTCCTGGGATTATTGCCCTGAATTCTATGAATATTAGTTTTAACTCGGTGGGGACACCGCTAAATATGGCGAAGCTATATCATAAAACTTTTGAAGAATATTTAACGGCCCCAATATCTTCTTGGGCCTTTGTATTAGGTAAAGTTCTAGCGGGAAGTTTACGCGGCCTGTTATCTTCACTAATAATTATTGCCTTAGGCTATACTTTTGGAGCTCAGTTGCAAATTGGGCTGGGATTTGTATTGGTGTTGAGCTTAAATTGCTTGGTGTTTTCAGCTTTAGCGGTAACCGCGGCGATGTCCATGAGTTCTCATGAGGATATGGCCAATTTTAGTACCTATGTTTTAGTGCCGATGTCTTTTTTATGCGGAACTTTTTTTAAGGCAGATAGTCTGCCAGTAGTTTTAAAATACTTTGTAAATCTCTTACCCTTGACCCCAGCCAGTGTGAGTTTGCGGGCCTTAAGTCAAGGGGGAGTGGTTGATTTAGCACAAATTGCCTTAATGATAGGTTATTTTGTGGTATTTATAGTAATGGCGAATAAATTGGTCAACAAAGCGACCAACGAATAAAGTGGAGGAATTAGAGAATGTTTAAAGTAGGCGATATTGTAGATTTAGAAATAACTAGTGTAGGTAGTGCGGGTGAAGGGGTTGGCAAAGTCGATGGCTTTGCGGTATTTGTAGCCCGCGCCTTACCAGGCGAGAAAATTAAAGCACGGTTAACATTGGTGAAAAAAAGCTATGCAACTGGGAAATTGTTGGAAATTAATCAAAAAAGTCCACATCGCCAACGTCCAGTTTGTGAAGTATTTTACAAATGTGGCGGCTGTCAGTTGCAACATCTAGATTATCCTGGGCAATTGAAAGTCAAAGAACAACAAGTGCGGGATGCATTAGAGCGAATTGGTAAATTTAGTGATGTGCAAATTTTCCCAGTTTTGGCGGATAAACAGCCTTTAAATTATCGCAATAAAATGCAATGTCCTGTAGCCAGCCAAGATGGTTTGAAATTAGGTTTTTATGAAGTTGGTTCACATAAAGTAGTAGATGTGCGCGAGTGCCATATTCAAAACCAAGTTAATAATACAATTTTGACGGTAGTGCGTGATTGGATTAGAAAATTTCGCATTTCAGTATATAATGAACAAACAGGTAAAGGCTTGGTGCGCCATGTCCTAGGACGAGTGAGCAGTGCAACCGGTGAAGTAATGGCCGGGATTGTCTGTACTCAAAAATCTATGCCTCACAAAGAAGAACTAATTGAAATGCTCAAACTAAGCATTCCCAATATTACGAGCGTCGTGCAAAATATTAACTCCCGTCGCACGAACGTTATTTTGGGTGATATTACCAAAGTATTATATGGTAAAGAAAGTATTGCCGATAAAATAGGTGAATTCACCTTCCAAATTGCGGCTAAATCATTTTTTCAAGTAAATACTAAGCAAGCTGAAGTTCTATATAAAACAGCATTAGATTATGCACAACTAACCGGTGAAGAGCAGGTAGTGGATTTGTATTGCGGGATTGGGACAATTAGTTTGTTTTTAGCAAAGCAAGCTAAAAAAGTCTGGGGGATTGAAATTGTCGATGTTGCTGTAGAAGATGCTAAAATTAATGCCAAAGCTAATGGAATTGAAAATGTAGAATTTTTCAAGGCGGATGTTAATCTGGCTCTAGAGAAAATCTCGAAAAAAACCCGCCTGGATGTTGTGGTATTAGACCCACCACGCGCTGGCTGTGATAAAGCTTTGTTAGATACAATTGTAAACTCTAAACCAAAACGAGTTGTATATGTATCTTGTAATCCAGCAACACTAGCGAGAGATTTACGGATTTTGGTAGATAGCGGCCTATATGAACTAGTAAAAGTGCAACCAGTAGATATGTTTGGTCAAACTAGCCACGTTGAGACGTGCGTACTTTTGTCCCACAAAAACCCACAAACATCTCCACCGTCCTTATAAACAGGAAAATTGAATAAAATAGACTTCAAAGGCAATTCAGCCTCGTCACATGGAAAAATCTCTATTTCTTTGATTAACGAAGAAATCAGAGATTTTTTCTCTTCCTCGCTGATTTTATCATACACCTTATCAAAGTTTTCCAGCAGGGTGTAGATGTTTTCCAGTGTGATAGCATCTTGCTCCACGGCTTTGCGGCGCAGCTTTACATCTTCAATTTTTTCTTCAAGCTCTACGATAGTATCATACAGTCCATCAAGGCGAAGGGTCATATCATGGAGCTTGCGTTCTCTAAAACGGATATCTTCCGGCAGACTGTCAATTTCATTTTCAAGACGAGTTTTATTGAGTTCCACTTCTCTAAGTTTATTTTCATAGTTCTTGAGTTCTCTGTTTAAAGTGGAAGTATCAATTTCCTTGCCTATCCTTGATTTGATTTCTGCCGCAAAATCCTGATTTTTAATTAGCTCTCTGATAGCCTCAATGACAAGCGGCTCAATATCAGTTTTTTTGAGCATGGCTTTATAATCACAGCTTTTTCCCCGTGCGGTGCGAGCCTTGCTGCATACATAATAGTAAATTTCTTTATATGTACCGTCTTTGTTTGTCCAAGCGTGTTTGTTGGTATACATCGGGCCACCGCATTTCGGGCATTTTAAAATACCGCTTAATAAGTGTGCTCTGTCCCTACCAATTTTGGACGGGGATTTAATGCCTGTTAATTCTCGTTTTTCATGTGCTTCATTCCATAGTTCCTCATCTATAATAGCCTCATGCTGACCGTCTGCAATAATGTATTCATCTTGGTGTACTTGGCGGTATTCATTTTTAGTGCCTTTGACCTTTTCTCTTGTTCGTCTGCCGAAAGCAATTTTTCCAGTGTACACAGGATTGTCGATTATCATTCTGACAAAATGCGTACTCCATTGTGAAAGAGTACCGTTTGCACGTTTGATTTTTGGGATACCTTGCAAATTTAGATAGTTTGCAATTTTATAAAATCCCATATTACCATTTACATATTTATCAAAGATAATGCGTATCGCTTCTGCTTCATTTTCTTGGATATAGAGCTGTTTGTCTTTCAGGTAGTAACCATAGGGAGCAAATCCGCCGTTCCAGCCACCTTGACGAGCCTTTTCTTTTCGTCCGTTCATTGTCTGCTCTATGATATTTTCACGCTCTATTTCAGCAACAGCAGACAGCACTGATATTAAAAGCTTTCCGCTTGTTTGAGAAGAATCAATTCCTTCCTCAATGCAAATTAAGTTTACGCCAAAGGATTGAACGTGTTCCAAAGAATTTAAAATATCGGCTGCGTTTCTTCCAAATCGAGAGAGCTTATAGACTAAGATGTAATCAATTTCTAAACCATTTTCAATATCACACAGCATTTGTTTAAAAGCGGGTCTGCCTTCTATGGATTTGCCCGATCTACCAGCATCTTCGTAAATGTCTACAATCTCCATTTCTTCTCTGTCTGCAAAACGCTTTAAGCTGTTTTTCTGCCCGTCCAAGCTGAACCCATCAACCTGCATTTCGGTACTTACACGAGGGTAAAGTACACATTTTTTTCCGCTCCTATTCATAGTAGCTGACCTCCAATCAATGATTGGAAAACATCAATCCATACACTGCTCTTTTAGACAACACGATTGATTTCATCTAAGACCTCTGCACCATGTTTTTCTATAATCTGAGAAAGTACATTGATAAAATCCTGATATGCTTTGGTTTTCTCATAGGATTTAGACGGTTCAGCAGTCGTAGTATTATCAGCTGCATTTTTGATATTTTCCATTTGCAATCACCTCCAAGTGTATTGCTTACATAAAGTATAAGCGTATATACCATTTATGAAAAGTTTGTCACTGCATCATTTATCGTAAAACCAAGCACACCGCAAATCTGCTAAAAACAAAAATGCGGTGAGGTTAGTTTTATCTGTTTGCCATATTTGCCACGCAACCCGGCAAGGGGATATTTTGAGCTGCCGTTAGCTCGGCATCATAGCCCTGCAATTACCGTATGTGCTTGTCCCAAAAGCTACGCATACCGCAGGAACTCCCCCTCAAGTCTGTGGGAGGTCGTGAGAAAGTATCATTATCCCTTATGTGCGTTATTGCGGCGAACGTGCCACCGTTCGGTCTAATGGCTGCATTTATCGCTTCGACTGCTGTAATACCTATGTTCATAAAGGGTTGAATCAATTATTTGGTTTCCTGTTTTGGCAAGTGTGTTACAGCAGTCATCATGGCGATGCCCATTATGTCGCTTTGCTTTTCAGCCACATAAGTTTCGTACTCAAAATACCGTATATTCGGTTGTCAAGGAACAATGGAAGAAAATATCTCCCTTCATTAACCATGACAAAAATAGGAAAAAAGTTGCTCCCTTTAAGTATGCTTTTGTATTCATACACAATCCGTTTCAACTTGTTCACTGTGTAGAAAAAAATACATGTGTAAATAGCTAGAATATAAAGATTGTCTTTGATAATGGAGAATAAGCATTGTGTTCTCAAATATTTTATGCTAAAATGAACAAAACTAAGTAAGTAAAACGTAAATAAACCAAACTTTTAGCGAGGTGCAAAATGAGAGTTAGTTATAAAAAATTATGGAAATTACTAATTGATAGAGATATGAAAAAGAGAGATTTACAGACTATTGCAGGTATTAGTTCATCGTCAATTGCTAAGCTCTCTAAAAATGAATATGTAAGTATGGATGTGCTAGTAAAAGTCTGTGTTGCTTTAAAGGCTGATATTTCAGATGTAATTGAGTTAGTACCCGACGAAAAAGAAGAGAGTGAGGATAAATAAATGGCAAAAGCTAAAAAAGAAAAGAAAGAATTACCTGTTGAGCAGGTGCTGTGGTCGGCTGCTGATGCGTTGCGTAAAAACATGGATGCAGCTGAATATAAACATGTTGTACTAGGCCTCATATTCTTAAAGTACATATCTGATAATTTTTATGAATTGTATAGTAAATTTGAAGCTGGTGAAGGTGAATACGAGGGCGCTAACCCCGATGACCCATACGAATACCGTGCAGAGGGTGTGTTTTACGTCCCACCACAAGCTCGTTGGGATTATCTACAAGGAAGAGCAAAGCTTTCATCTATCGGTAAAGATGTTGACGATGCTATGGATGCCATCGAAAAGGATAATCCTTCGCTAAAAGGCGTTTTACCAAAGGAATATGCCAAAGAAAAGTTGGATAAGCAATCTCTGGGTGGTTTAATCGATAAAATAAGTGGCATTGCATTGGGCGACAGTATTTCTCGTTCCAATGATGTTTTGGGACGTGTATATGAATATTTTCTCGGACAGTTTGCTCTTGCCGAAGGTAAAAAGGGTGGTCAGTTCTACACACCACAATGCGTTGTTAGGTTGCTTGTCGAAATGCTTGAGCCTTACGAGGGTAGAGTTTTAGACCCTTGCTGTGGTAGTGGCGGTATGTTTGTGCAAAGCGAAAAGTTTATTGAGGCACACGCAGACCGTTATAATGGGAAAACAAGCGAAATTGACAAATTGTTTGACAGCGTTGTGTCTGTATACGGACAAGAAAGCAACCAAACCACTTGGCGTCTATGTAAAATGAATCTTGCGCTTCGTGGTATTGATAGTTCTAATGTAAAGTGGAACAACGAGGGTTCTTTCCTTAATGATGCACACCCCGATCTCAAAGCTGATTTTGTGATTGCAAACCCACCATTTAATGACAGTGATTGGAGTGGTGAATTGCTTCGTAATGATGGTCGTTGGCAGTATGCAAAAGATAATCCACCTCCGACAGGTAATGCGAACTATGCATGGATTCAGCACTTTCTTTATCACCTTTCACCAAAAGGAACAGCGGGCTTTGTTTTGGCAAAAGGATCACTTTCAAGTAAAACAAACGGTGAGGACAAAATAAGAAAGGCTCTCATCGATGCTGGCTTGGTGGATTGTATTGTAAACTTACCCACAAAATTGTTTTTGAACACTCAAATACCTGCTTGTCTGTGGTTTTTGTCACGTGAAAAAGAAAATGACCCTAACCACCCACGTAGAAATAAAATTTTGTTTATTGATGCTCGTAACATGGGCAAGCTGATTAGTCGTAAAACAAGAGAACTGACAAGTGGTGCAGAGAGCGAAGAAACAAATGATATTCACCAGATAGCAGACACCTACCACAAATGGAAAAAGAATGATGGTAGTTATGGGGATATTCCTGGTTTTTGTAAATCTGCTGACCTCAATGGTGAAGATGGTGTAAAAGCACTAGACTATGTATTAACACCGGGAAGGTATATAGGTCTTGCAGATGATGAGGAAGAATTCGATTTTAACGAACGTGTGGCAACCCTGACCGCAGAGCTTGAGAAACAGATGTCTGAAGGAGTTGAGCTTGATAAGCGTATCAAAGAAAACCTTTCAAAAGTCGAGGTGAAAAGCGGTGAGTGAATGGAAAAAGTGTAAGCTAGGTGACTATGCAAAAGTATTAGGTGGATATGCATTTAAATCAGCTGATTTTAAAGAAACAGCTGATTATCCAGTAATAAAAATTAAAAATATTGCTAGTGGAAAAATTGATATGAGTAGTTGTCAATATATCACAAATGAAATTGCTATAAGAGCCAGTAATTATGAAGCCAAAACCAAAGATATACTTATTGCAATGACTGGGTCACATATTACTCAACCATCTTCAATGGTAGGTCGTGTTACACGATATAGTTTAGAGCATAAAGCGTATATAAACCAAAGAGTTGGAAAGATCGTCAGTACAGATAGTGAAAATCTTGATGAGGATTTTTTGTTTTACCATATGATACAAGATGACACAGTTTTTTCATTAGCTAATATAGCTAGCGGCAGTGCTAATCAAGCAAATATATCTGCAACACAAATAGAAGAAGTGGTAATAGATTTACCTGATTTACCCGAACAACAAGCCGTAGCAGAAGTATTGTCCTCTCTTGACGATAAAATAGACCTGTTAAGTCGCCAAAACAAAACCCTTGAAGATTTGGCACAGACTTATTTTAGACAGTGGTTTGTAGAGAGCAACAATAACGATAATATTTTTGTTTCAGACCTTGCGAAGCTAAATAATGTAAGCGTAAATCCATCAAAAAAGCCACTGGAACCTTTTTATCATTATAGTCTACCGTCTTTCGATGATGGGCATACACCTGCTATCGAATTGGGGCAAGCAATTTTAAGCAACAAATATATTGTGCAGCCAAACACTATTCTAATTTCAAAACTAAACCCAATAAAACCTCGCATTTGGAGAATAGGCGAAACGGTAGCATCTAACAGCGTATGCTCTACTGAGTTTCAAGTATTAAATCCGTTTGATATGAAACATTATCTATTCTTGTATTGCTTGATGAAATCTTATGATGTAGTGCAATCATTTGCTATGAGTGCATCTGGCACAAGCGGTAGTCATCAGAGAATCCGCCCAGAATATATAACAGAGGTTGAAACACCTGCTCCAGATGAGAGGTTACTTGATAAATTTAATGATGTGTTTACACCTGTTATGGGAAAAGTGGATAAAAATCAAGCCGAAATAATCACTCTACAAAAATTAAGAGATACCCTACTTCCGAAGCTTATCAGCGGTGAGGTTAGGATAAAAATGTAAGGAGTTATTATGCAAAATAGAAAAAACAATGTTAGACTTAAAGTAAAAATGTATATTTTATCCTTGTGGCTACTGTTTTGCTTCATCACTATAGCCACGTTGGATTTTAAGATAATATGCGAAAGTTTTTGCTCTGAAAAGATAGACTGGTTGAATATGTTGACTGGAAATATTATTCCAATTGTTTGCATCATAATGCTCGTGTTGTGTATAATATTTTACTTTCAATTTAAGCATGAGCTAAGTGGTACTACTCAGTTGCCTGTAAAGGTAACTAAGGTGTGCAATAGGAATGCAGATTATTTAGCTTTTCTATCTACTTATATCATTCCTCTTGTATTTGTTAACTTTGATTCAAAAAGGCAAGTACTGATATTGATATTGCTACTTATTTCAATAGGTTTTATGTATGTGAAAACGGACATGTTTTTATCAAATCCCACACTAGCATTGTTGGGTTACAAAATCAATGATATTAAAACAGAAAACGGAGATATATGCGGAATTATGATATCCCAAGGTGATATCGAAGAAAATGAAAAAATACGATATATAAGACTAGACAGAAACGCGTTTTTTGTCAGGAAGGTGTAAAATATGACGATTGCTGAATTAAGAGAAAAATTGAATTGCCTTTATGAAGACGGAGCTGGTGCTGTTGCATATTTTATTCTTAAAATTGAAAACCAATTATGTATTAGAATGGTTGATATTAAGAATGAATTCCTGGATGACTTAAAAACTTGTTATCTAAACAGTCTTACTACCTCAATAATGAATACGGAGGATGCTAGAGTTGAAGAATTACAACTTTTGCAGATATCTGTTGCAGACCAAAGAGACAATGCCTTATATGAATATGACCTCGAGGACATTCCTGATGAATTCGCATTTTTTAATACAATTGCACAGGATGGAGAACAACAAATTTTTTCGTCCAATAACGATAGTTTAAAAGATTTATTCGGATATGTGATTGCTGTAGGAACCAATCAGAACAAAGCGTTGCTCTTTAAAAAGCATTTTACAACAAGTTATTTTAGTCCTGAAAAGTTTTGTATTTTTGAATCAGATCATAGGTTTACTAAATTAGAAAAACCAATGATTAGGCTTGATACTAATTTCGAGATGCTTTATGTTGATGGGACAATCGTAATTAAAAAACTTGACACATTAGAAAAATATGCAGGTTTCCATGATGTTATCAAACGAGAGGCTACTGTAAGTGTACAGGCTATCACAGAGGCAGACATTGTTGATAATGCTGAAGTTCTGAGAGATATGGTAGATGAAGTGAGTTTTGCGAGAAAGCTTACCAAAACCGCAAAAGGGTCACCTGTTCTTGGCAAAATACCAACACCAGCCATCATAAACTTTGTCAAAAATCATCCTAAATTAAAGGATAAGATTAAGCTTACTCAAGACGAAAGAAAGTTGCATCTTGATACAAAGGAATCAAAAAAGCAGTTTTTGAAGATGTTAAACGATGATTATTTACGTTCTGAATTAACACAGGCTTATTACGACAGCTTAGCAAAGGACACATTAACAGTTGAAGAACAAGGTGGTGAGTGAAATGCCAAAACTCTGCGAATCTGAAATAGAAATAATGACCATAGAAGAACTTGTTTCTCTGGGGTATACATATCTTGCTGGTGTTGATATTGCACCTGAAATGCCAAATGCGGAACGAAACAGCTTTTCAGATATACTGCTCATGGATAGACTGAGCAATGCTCTTGCAATGCTTAATCCTGCTGTGCCCTCTGAAGCAATAAGAGATGCAACTAAAAAATTATCCCGGATAGCGTCATCTAATATGCTTACGGACAACGAAAACTTTCATCGTATGCTTGTTAATGGTGTTCCTGTGGAATACCGTAGTGGAAGTGATATTGTTGGTGATACCATTCGGGTTTGTGACTTTTCGGAGGATGGCATAAAGAATAATGAGTTTCTTGTAGTAAATCAGTTTACCATCATAGAAAATAACAATAACAAAAGACCGGATGTATTGATTTTTATAAATGGTATTCCAATGGTTTTGTTTGAACTAAAAAATCCAGCTGATGAAAATGCAACGGTTCGTAAAGCTTTTGACCAGATAGGAGCATACAAAGCCACTATTCCAAGTCTTTTTACTTATAATGAAATATGTATTGTATCTGACGGGCTAGAAGCAAAGGCAGGATCATTAACGGCTTCTTTTTCTCGTTTTAGTTCATGGAAAACAAAAGACGGTATAGAGGAAGCATCAAAATTTGATGATGAATTGTCGACATTAATACATGGGCTTTGCAATCCTGTTACCTTACTCGATTATATAAAGAATTTTATCACATATGAAAAGACCAAGACAGAAGATAAGGAAACTAAAGTTACAAAGGTTGAAACAGTAAAAAAAATTGCAGCTTATCATCAGTATTATGCAGTGAATAAGGCTGTATCCAGAACCATTGATGCGGCACAAGCAGATGGAACAAAAAAAGCGGGAGTCGTATGGCATACGCAAGGCGCTGGAAAATCTCTTTCAATGGTGTTTTATACTGGGAAAATGGTACAGATACTGAACAACCCGACTATCGTAGTCATTAATGATCGCAATGACCTTGACGATCAGCTTTTCGATACTTTTGCAGATAACAGTGACCTGCTTAGGCAACCACCAAAGCAAGCGGACTCTTGCGAGGAATTGAAAGAACTTTTGAAGGTAGCGTCTGGAGGGATTGTATTTACTACTATACAAAAGTTTATACCAGACAATGATAAATCTGTATATGAACTGCTTTCGTCAAGAGATAATATAATTGTTATTGCAGATGAAGCACATAGAACCCAGTATGGATTTAATGCAAAATTGAGAGATGTTAAGGATGAAAACAAAAATATTATAGGCCAACGCATAGCATATGGATTTGCTAAGTATATGCGAGATGCAATGCCTAATGCAACATTTATTGGTTTTACTGGAACGCCTGTTGAAAAACAAGATGCAAATACTCCGGCTGTATTCGGTAACTATATCGATATTTATGATATTGCGCAGGCAGTTGAAGATAAGGTGACTGTTCGCATTTATTATGAAAGTAGATTAGCAAAAGTAAATCTCACAGAAGAAGGAAAGAAGCTAATAGAGCAGTTCGATGCAGAACTTGATGAAACAGATGAAATTGACGAAGCGAAAGAGGCTAAGTTAAAATGGGCAAAACTTGAGGCTATTGTTGGTAATAAAGATCGTATTAAAATTTTGGCAAATGATATTGTGACACATTTTGAGGACAGGCAAAAGGTGTTTACAGGAAAAGCTATGGTTGTTGCAATGAGCCGTCGTATAGCCGCTGATTTATATGATGAGATTATTAAGCTTCGAACGGATTGGCATAGCGATGATTTAGACAAGGGTGTTATTAAGGTAGTTATGACCACATCAAGCTCAGACGGTGCAAAATTGCAAAAACACCATACAACAAAAGCACAAAGAAAAGCACTGGCAAACCGCATGAAGGATGAAAATGATGAGCTAAAAATAGTAATTGTTCGTGATATGTGGTTAACGGGTTTTGATGCACCTTGTATGAATACTATGTACATTGATAAGCCAATGAAAGACCACAGTTTAATGCAAGCAATTGCTCGTGTAAATCGTGTGTTTAAGGACAAGCCGGGTGGACTAATAGTTGATTATATTGGAATAGCCACAAACCTTAAAAAAGCATTAGGTTTTTATGCAGAAAGTGGCGGAAAAGGTGTGCCTGCCGAAACTCATGAAAAAGCAGTTGCAATTATGATAGAAAAGCTAGAAGTAGTACGACAGCTGTTTTGTGGATTTGATTATTCCGATTTCTTTTCGGCACAGGTTAAGGACAAGCTCTCTTTAATACTTAAAGCGGAAGATTTCATACTTGCTCTTGATGACGGTAAGAACAGATATATTAAGGAAGTTACTCTTTTGGGACAAGCTTATGCCCTTGCGAAACCAGACCCTAAGACAATAGAAAATGCTGAAGAAATAGCTTTTTTCCAAGCTGTAAAGGCTCGTATTTCGAAATTTGAATCAACGGGTAGTCGTGGTGGCGATGGGTATGATACAGTTATTAAAAACATAGTTGATTCTGCTATTGCATCAGACCAAGTTATTGATGTTTTTAATGCTGCTGGAATAGAAAAGCCAGAACTATCAATTTTATCAGATGAATTCCTAAAAGAAATTGAAGGAATGAAATACAAAAATGTAGCCATTGAATTATTAAAAAAATTGCTTTCAGATGAAATCAAAATACGATCTAGGCACAATCTTACGAAATCTAAATCATTAATGGATATGCTAGATGGTGCAATAAAACGATATCAAAATAACCTTTTAACGACAGCGGAGATAATCGATGAATTGATACGTATAGCAAAAGAAATCAACGCTGCTGATAAAAGAGGAGACAAGCTTGGGTTAACAGAAGATGAGCTTGCGTTTTATGATGCTTTGGAAATAAACGATAGTGCAGTAAAAGTTTTAGGTGATGAACAACTGAGAGAGATTGCTCGTGAACTAGCAGAAAAGGTGCGTAAAAACGCAACGATTGACTGGACTGTAAAAGAAAGTGTTAGAGCAAGGCTTATGGTCATCGTGAGAAGAATACTTAATAAATACGGTTATCCTCCTGATAAGCAAAAAATTGCTATTGAGCATGTTATGAAACAAGCAGAGAATCTTGCGGATTTTTGGACAAATACAAAATAGGAAACGACCACACTAAAGTTTTACACTTTGGTGTGGTCGAGTTTTTTGCTATTCACTGAATGTATCTCTTAAAATTACTGGTTCATAATCTATGAGTTATTTTTTAAAAAACGTTTTTTAAATATATTTCTATACTTCTTAAAGCCTTTTTAATAGAGCGTGATATTTGACTTTTATTCACTCCTTCAGCTTTGGCAATAGCAGACTTACTCATGCCCATAAAATAATGAGCATAGATCCGCTTTGCCTGCTTGTCAGGCAGAGAGGCAATGGCAGCATGGAGCTGCTGACTTGTGAGCTTACGTTCGTAAATCTCATCGGGTGAGAGCGAAACAAACAAGATGTCATGCTCAATTCCATCGCCACGGTCAAGGGAATAGTGAGCTTTATAGCGAAATTTTTTTCTCTCGTATGCTGCTTCAGCTTTTGCAGATTCCTCAAAGATAGCTAATAGTTCATCAGGAACGTCCACAAAGGTGTCTTGTGTGTAGAAGGGGTAATAATCTTTTAAATTTATTGTTTTCATATTTTTCCATCCTTTCAATTTTTGGAGTTTGCTGAAATCGAAAGGACAGTGGTGGAGATCGGCAGTGAGGCTCTATAAAAGCAAAAAGGCCCAGCTGCATAGTGCAACCGGGCATAAGGGAATTATTAGAAGTTACATGATGATGTGTGTATTCATATTGATGACCGAAATATCCCGTTGGTGGAGCTGGACTTTTTTTAACGAATAATAAAAATCAGGTGGTGTATGACAAATAAAAATGGACACAACGATACCTCCTAATACCGTCGTGTCCTAAAAAATGGGCGACTTTAATACACCCTCCGCAATTCAATTTTTTTCAGAAAAACGGCGGCTTTGATTTTATCTCAAAACCGCCGTCTGGCACTTTATGCAATTACAGCACAACGAAACATCTGCCATAACTACGGTTTTTTTTATTTACCGTAGGGCAGATAAATTCTCGTATTCTACTAAGTATGCCTATTGCTTTCCTGCGTATAAGTTCGTAATCCTTTTGCACATCATTGAAAAGGCATGTACTTCTTCCTCTGTTAATGCTTCTTCAATTAGGTTCATAATTTCATTTCCAAAATCCTCAACACGATTTAAAAAAGCTTTTCCATCTTTGGTAAGAACAATATTGTAAGAGCGGCGGTCATTCGCCTGCCTTTCCTGAATAATATATTTTTTTTCCAGCAAACGCTTTGTTAATTTTGAAATACCAGATTGTGAGATACCTCTCATTTCAGCAAGTTCTTTCGTGGTTTTCGCCCCTTGCTTATTCAATGTATCGAGTATATAGTATTGTGCCGTTGAAACACCCTCAACATTGAACCGATTTGAATCTGATACAATCATGCATTGAAAGGGAACATAACTTTCCTCTAATTCTTTTATAGCCATTAAGTCAACCTCCTATTTTTCATTAATATACTTTTTCAGGTGCTTTCCAGTTAAAGAATCTGGACAGTTGATTAAATCTTTTGGTAATCCTGTAAACATAATCTTACCACCATTCTGTCCTGCATAGGGGCCTATGTCAATAATCCAATCTGCTTGACAAATAATATCCAAATTGTGTTCTATAACAATAAGAGTGGAATTTTGTTCTACAAGGCGATTCATTACACTAATCAACTGTTTTATATCAGCCATATGCAAACCTGTTGACGGTTCGTCCAAAACATAAATCTGACCACCGTTTTCGAGTTCGGAAGCAAGTTTAATTCGCTGTAATTCACCACCTGAAAGCGTGCTTAATGGTTGTCCTAAAGAAACATAAGTGATACCAACGTCTGAAAGCCGTTTTAGTACCGTTACGATTTCTTTTTCCTGAAAATATTCTAAGGCTTCTGTGACCGTCATTTTAAGAACATCGGCAATACTTTTTCCTCTTAGCTGATAGGCAAGCACTTCGTCCGTATAACGGTTTCCGTGACATTCCTCACATACCGTAACAATTGTATCCATAAACGCCAAATCTGTATAAGTAACTCCTAGACCTTTGCAGGCAGGACAAGCACCTTGTGAATTGAAACTGAATAGGGAGGCGCTTACACCGTTCCTTTTCGCAAATAATTTTCTGATAATGTCAAAGATACCTGTAAAGGTCGCAATGTTGGAACGTTTTGACGCTTGAATTCCTTTCTGGTCAATAAAAACAGTTTCTGGATATAACCGTGGCAATACCCCATTAATAAGCGTACTTTTTCCTGAACCGGCAACTCCGGTTACAACAGTCATTACTCCGCTTGGTATATCAACCGAAAGGTTCTTCAAATTATGCATGGTTGCATTTTGAATAGAAAGCCAACCTTTCGGGGCACGAATATCAGATTTTAGTTTGGGGCAGTAGGATAAATATTTTCCCGTGAGAGTACCCGCTGTTTTCAGCCCATCTAAATTTCCTTGATATACAACTTCCCCTCCGTGGGTTCCCGCACCTGGTCCCATATCAATAATATGGTCTGCAATTTTTATCATGTCTGGATCATGCTCTACGATCAGAACAGTGTTCCCTTTGTCACGCAACAACCTCATAAGCTCATTAATTTTGCTTATGTCATGAGGGTGAAGCCCTATACTCGGTTCGTCAAAAATGTAAGTAAGGTCGGTCAAGCTACTGCCAAGCTGGCTAACCATTTTAATTCTTTGCGACTCTCCACCTGAAAGTGTAGAGGTTTCTCTGCCTAAGTTTAAATAGCCTAGCCCAATGGATATCATGTGCTGAATCCGATTCACAAGTTCCGAAACGATTGTAGCGGCTACGGGAGCATGAATAGATTGAACAAAATCCAAAAGCTCATTTATTTGCATATCTGCGCATTCCGCAATATTTTTTCCGTTCACTTTGCAAGATAGTACCTTATCATTCAAGCGTGTTCCATGACAGTGGGGACAATCCTGTTTTACAACAAACCGCTCAATTTCTTTTCCATATCTAACCTTTTCGCCATCTTCTTTTTTAAGAAAACTCCGCTCAATGCGTGGAAGCAAACCCTCATACAATGAGGTTTTATGCCATTCGGGGGTAGGATTTTTAACCTTAATTCCATCAGCGTAAAGTAACAGCTCCAGTTCTTCGGCAGAATAGTCCTTAATTGTTTTGCCATTATCAAAAAAGCCTGAATGAATATAGCGGGTTAATCGCCAACCGCCGGGTTCAAAAGTTGGAAAACGGATAGCCCCCTCATTTAAGGATTTATTTTTATCTAACAGCCTTTCAATATCAATGGTTTCAATTTTGCCCAAGCCCTCGCAATATTCACACATTCCAGCCGGATTGTTGAATGAAAAAACGTCTGAATAACCTACAAATGGCTCTCCAATTCTGGAAAACAATAAACGTAATACAGAATAAATATCTGTAATTGTCCCAACTGTTGAACGAGCATTACCGCCTAATCGTTTTTGATTGATAATAAAGGCTACGGACAAATTTTCAATGGTGTCCACATCGGGTTTTCCGTAATGTGGCATACGGTGGCGGATAAAACTGGTGTAGGTTTCATTCAATTGTCTTTGCGATTCTGCCGCTATTGTATCAAATACCAAAGATGATTTTCCTGAACCGGAAACACCTGTAAAAACCGTAATTTCTTTTTTGGGTATCAGAACATTTATGTTTTTTAGATTTCGTTCCCTTGCACCTGATACCTGAATATAATTATCAGACATACTTTTTCCTCGCTTTTATTTATGTGACATAGTTAATATATGAGTGGGTTAACTATATTTTATCACCATTTTTATTTCTTTGCAATGACTAGAATAGAATTTTGTGAAAAGCATAATAATTAGATTTAATTAAGTCATGTATATGATGTGTGTAATCATATCCAAAGCATAAAGGTGAACGGTAAGATGTAGTAGGGTGAAATAATAATGAAGCGTGAAATCGACAAATATGATTTTAAGGCTTTCGGTCAAGCCATAAAAGCAGCAAGAAAAGCAAAAGGAATATCGAGGAATCAGTTAGCAGACCAAATGCACATTGCCCCTCGGTATATTGCGTCCATTGAAAATAGTGGACAGCATCCCAGCCTGCAAATCTTTTATGAACTTGTCACTCTTTTAGATGTGTCGGTAGACCAGTTCTTTTTTCCAAATAATGAAACGGACAAATCTACGCAGCGCAGACAGCTTGAAAGCCTGCTTGATGATATAAGCGATAATGGATTGCGGATAGTTACTGCCACAGCAAAAGAGGTTAAGGAAGTCGAAACAGAGGACGAATGAATGTCCCAAGCACAACAGAATATGGAATAAGAAACGTTGCAGCCGATACGGGTTTGCAGCGTTTTTCTTTTATACTTACTAGGAAAACTTATTTTCTCGTTGTTATTGATATCTGAGCTGAAGTAAAGTGGCAAGCAGGGCAAGGTGGTACACACCTTGCGATTTTGCTCAAAATTTCCTATCGGAATTTTCGGCAAAATGCTTGTTGGGGAGTATCCCCAATCCCCATTTGAACACACAATAAATTGTGTGGCTACGCCTCCTGCGGAGGCTCAAAAAACACAGGTCAGCTCATCGCTGTTCCTGCTTTTTTTCTTTCTCTTTCAAGAGGTCATCATATCCTAAAAGTCGGTCAACATTCGCCTTTGCGGTCTGGATTTCCTGCATGGATTTTTTAACAGTCACATACTCGGCATACGCTTTTTTCTTAGCGGAAAGCAGCTCTGCATATTCCGCTTGGAGGGTCTTGACGGTGGGGAGTTTTTTCATCTGCAATTCATCAAAAGCTGCCTTTGCCGACTTGTGTAAAAGCAAATGGGCAGTGTGTTCCTCATAAAACATTTTTGAATATCCTGCCTTGCGGTAGGCGGTATAAGTATCACGAGTTTTTGCGTAATTAATAATGTGGGTTTTCAGCACAGCAATCTCGCCCATACGCTTCTCAGCAGCTTTGATTTTGGCAGAAAGCTTATTAAATGTAAAGGTTGTGGTTTGGGCTTTTTGCTCTAAGTCCTCATAAGCAAGGAGATTGTTTTCTGATAAAAAGTTGATGGTCTGTGCCATCTGCTTGAGGTTAAAAACCTTTGCCCATCGCTCGTAGCTCTCTCCTTTTCCTGCCTGTAATTTTGCCTGTATATCCACAAGCAGATTAACACGCTGCACAGGTTTTTGTGTTGGTTTTCTTTTGGAGGTAAGCGGCTTAATTCCTTTGATGGTTTGTAGTGGTATACTAAATTTGTAACACCCTGTTCGGATAATATGATAAAATAAATTTATTATCCAAGGAGGACTGAGCAATGTCAGTACGTTACAACGATGACTTCAAAAGAGAAGTTGTAAGAGCCTATATGTCAGGCAATAAATCAACAGTAGAATTAGCTGCTGAATATAATGTTGCCAAAAGCACCATTACAGAATGGTCTAAAAAATATGGTGAAGAATGCCAATACAAACATACCACTCAAAAAACAAGTGAAAGTGATTCTGCAAGTGAAATTCGAAAACTCAACCAGATGCTCAAGGAAAAAGATAAAGAGATTGAGTTCTTAAAAAAAGCAGCGGCATTCTTCGCAAAGGAAATCGATTAGTGGTATATCGTTTCATTGACAACAATAAAGAATATTTTGGTTTAAGGTGGCTGTGTCGCAGATTTGGCATTAGTCCTAATGGTTATTATAATTATCTTAAAGATACTAAAGTTGAATATCACGAGCAGCGCGAGACCATCTATGAAAGGATTAAGTATATTTATTACAATAATAATAGAACTGTAGGGCACAGAGCTATGCGTGTATTTTTATCACGTTATGGAATTCATTTAAGTAAAACTACGGTACATAAATATATGAATAAAACACTTAATTTAGCTGCTATCATCATGCGTAAAAAGCCAGGATATACTTCTGGCAAAAAACACAAGGTATTTAATAATCTATTAAACCAAAACTTCACTGTTGATTATAAAAACAAGGTGTGGTGCACCGACTTTACCTATATGCGTCAGCCTAACGGCAGGTTCAGATATAACTGCACCATTATCGATTTATTTGATAGATCAGCTATTGCGTCAGTCAATAGTGATTATATAAACACAGATCTTGCAAAAGATACATTAAAGGCAGCTTTAAAACAAGAGAAATATCCAAAAAATTTAATATTACATTCGGATCAGGGTCAGCAGTTTGCCTCATGGGAGTTCGTTATGTTTTGTAGAGAACAAGGTATAACACAGAGTATGAGTAAAGCTGGATGCCCATATGACAATGCACCGATGGAAAGATTCTATAATACTTTTAAAAGTTGTTTCTACTATAGATTTACTTTTGAAAGTGTAGAAATGCTAGATAAAATGACAAAAGAATATATTAACTGGTACAATTATGTAAGACCCCATTCTTACAATGATTATTTAACACCAATGGAAGCTCGATTTGCATAGATATTTACCGAACGAAGTGTTACAAAAAAGCTTGACCAGTACACCCTTTGCTGGTAGAGTTATTTGCGGTTCTTGCGATCAAGTTTTTGGCAGGAAGGTATGGAACTCTACTGATGAAAGGCTTAGAAGAATTATCTGGCGATGCAATGGCAAGTATCCATCAAAAGGTAAAAGGGGTTGTGAGAGCAAGCATTTTGACGATGGGGTTTTGTATCAGGCATTTGTAAATGTGTTCAATATGATGGTCGAAAACAAGGATTATTTTATCGACAAATGGAAAAGAATGCGGGAAAGTGATAGTTCGCTTCAACGCTACAAAGCAAAGCAGTTTGCAAAAATCATAGCGGAGAGAGGACGGATCAAAGAATTTGATGTTGAACTGTACTTTGCGCTGACGGAAAAAGTAGTAGTTCATGGTGAAGGCAGATTGATGGTGGTTTTGCTTGACGGCACAGAAGTCGAGTGTACATTTGAATAGAAGCAAAATTAGGCCGGCTGGGGTTATCACCTTGGCCGGCTTTTGCTGTTATTTGCACATGCATAATGAAAATCATTATGATTTTTCTCATTATGCATCAGATAATTTGCTACTCAGAAAAAAAGTGAGAAACCCAAAATATATGGGATTCTCACGGTGGTTTTACTTAAAGTATCAATGGCATGCTAAGTTTCTAGCGCTTTAACGCGATTTCTATTTCAGATTTTCTTTGAAGAAGGATGTGAGCTTGGCAAAGGGAATTAAATCTACCCGGTCGTACAGATCCACATGACCTGCGCCCGGAACAATGTAGAGTTCCTTCGGTTCGGCTGCCAGCTTATAGGCGTCTTCGCTAAACTCTCGGGAATGAGCGTTCTCGCCCGCGATAAAAAGCATGGGGCGAGGAGAAATGGTTTCGATGTCATTGAAAGGGTAAAAATTCATGAATTTAACATTGCTGGTAAACGTCGGGTGCGTCGTCAGCTTTGGTGATGAGCCTTTAGAAGTGAATTCGCCCCTTGGAGTGCGATAGAAATCATAAAATTCACGCTGAATGGGGTGGGTGTTCTCATTCAACTCATGCGTTGTCCCACTGGTGTACTTGGTTTCACCGCCAGTGAATTCTACGTAGCGTTGCTCTGCTGCTTCCGCGATGATTTGCTTTCGCTGCTCAATGCTAAGTGAGTGGTGCAAAGCGTTGCGGTTGGCGGCACCCATATCGTACATGCTGACTGTGGCGATGGCTTTCATGCGCGGATCGATCTTGGCGGCGCTGATAGCAAAGCTCCCGCTGCCACAAATTCCGATAACACCTATCCGTTCCCTGTCAACAAACGGGCGGGTACCCAGAAAATCCACCGCAGCACTGAAATCTTCGGCATAGATATCCGGCGAAACAGCGTTGCGAGGCAGCCCCTCACTCTCTCCCCAGAAAGACAAATCTAAGGACAAAGTAACGAAGCCCTGTTCAGCCATTTTCGTGGCATATAGATTGGCGCTTTGTTCTTTTACCGCGCCCATAGGATGCCCGACAATGATCGCGGGATTTTTGGCGTTCTGATTAAAATCTTTGGGAATAAAAAGATTCCCTACAACTTTCATATTATATTGGTTTTTAAATGTAACCCTTTGCATGGTTACATTGTCGCTCTTATAAAAGTTGTCTGCTCCATTGGACATGTCTGCCGCGGATGCAACGCCAACGCCGGCTACCGACAAGAGCACACCTAACGCTAGCGTCTTTAATAAATGAAGGCTTCGAGTAATAATAGACGTTTTCATAATTAACCCCTTCCTTTTCTTTTAGATCCTATGCTTTTGAAACACAGACTGCGTTATTGTTATATATTTTCTTTCTTGTTTTCAAGAGAGTTTGTGTTTCGTTATTATGGTACAACCTGGTGTTAACACCAAGTCAATAGGGGCCGTGAAATTTTCTTTAAAAAAAAACGTTTGACCTAGTCTTAACTCCAAGTGATACACTGCTTAGGTGTATCAGCCGAAAGAAGGCGATACTATTTATCAAATGCATAGAATTCGTTGAGATAAGGAGATGTATCAGTTGAAGAAACGAAATAATTTGATCATATTTATTTTAACTGTAGGAGTTTTTGGTATCCTAAATACTGAAATGGGAATAATTGGGATTTTGCCGTTTGTGGCGGAGAAGTTTCAAGTCAGTATATCACAGGCTGGTTTGCTCGTAAGTTTGTTTGCTTTGGTTGTTGCAATATCCGGCCCTACAATGCCTCTTTTGTTTTCTGGGATTGATCGTAAAAAAGTGATGTTGTTGGTGCTTGGAATTTTTACTGCAGGAAATATTGTCGCTATCTTTGCGCCTAATTTCGTAATTGCCCTGCTGGCGCGAGTGATCCCGGCTTTTTTTCATCCGATTTATTGTTCACTGGCCTTTTCAGTAGCGGCTGCCTCAGTTAAACCAGAGGAGTCTCCCAAAGCTGTGGCAAAAGTATTCATTGGCGTGTCAGCCGGAATGGTTATTGGCGTACCCGTGAGCAATTTCATTGCCGCTGCGGTTTCTCTTGAGATGTCTATGGCGTTTTTTGCCCTTGTCACTGCTCTGGCATTGCTGGCGACCTTTTTCTGGGTACCCTCTATGCCGGTAGAAAGGCGGCTGTCTTATGGGGAACAGGTAAGTGTGCTGAAAAAATCACTAACATGGATATCCCTTATCGCAGTGCTCCTTATGAATGGCGCCGTGTTTGGCGTGTTTAGCTATCTGGCAAAATATTTAGAATCGGTTACGCACTTTTCCTGGAATACAATTAGTTTGGTTCTATTTGTGTATGGAATGGCCAATATTCTCGGCAGTATGCTTGCCGGGCGCTTGCTTACTAAGAATGCAAACAAAACGGTAGCCGCTTTTCCGTTTTTCTTGGGAGCGCTTTATATGCTTCTATTTCTAGTAGGTGAATTTGCTATGCCTGCGGCGCTGCTTATTTTTATTTGGGGCGTTTTAGGAGGAATCGGGGCTAATATTAACCAGTATTGGGTTTCCACAGCTGCGCCGGAAGCGCCGGATTTTGCCAACGGGTTGTTTCTAACTTCCGCTAATTTAGGGGTGACGCTGGGTGCTACGGTATGTGGTTATTTCATATCCGAAATTGGCATGGAATTCGTTATGCTTGGAGGCGTGGTTTTTTCCGCGCTAAGCAGCGTCTTTATTTTTATGCGTCTCTGTCGTTCCCAAAGGGACGAAAAAATGACGACTGAGGAAGCGGGCGAAAAAAGCTTAGCGTAATGATTTGGCATTTTTTCAAAAAACAATAATGATTATGGAAAGACTTATGGTGAAAGATGGTTAAAAAAATGACGTTGATTTTATTACTGATTATCGCGGTTCTACTTCTTGGCACCGCTCTGTATCTTCAGCATCCTAAGTTTGGTTCTTTACCCGATGGAGCTAGATTGGAGAAGCTGGAAAGCTCGCCGCATTATTCAAATGGGAAATTTCAAAACCTAGTTCCTACTACGGTGGTTGTCAACGAACGAAATTTACTTTCATTATGGTGGGATTTCCTTTTTGCTAAAAAAGAGCGGCTAACGCCGAGCGAATCTATTCCTGCAGTAAAAACGGATTTAAAGACATTGGATATCTCCAAGGATGTGGTAATATGGCTTGGCCATTCTTCATACTACATGCAGCTTGGCGGGAAAAGAATATTGATCGATCCTGTATTCAGCGCGTATGCATCGCCTGTTTCGTTCGCCAATAAGGCCTTTGCAGGAACCAACCTCTATACGGCTCAAGATATGCCGGAAATCGATTGCTTGGTTGTTTCCCACGACCACTGGGATCATTTGGATTATTCTTCGATTATTGCGCTAAAATCTAAGATTAATCATGTGGTTTGTGGGTTAGGCGTGGGGAATTACTTTGCACAATGGGGATTTGAGGAAAAACGTATACATGAAGCAGATTGGTACGAACAAGTACCATTGGAAGACAACCTGCTTGTGCATGTCTTGCCGGCTCGCCACTATTCCGGACGAATGTTAAGCAAAGATAAGACATTGTGGATAGGGGCGGCTTTTGTGACGCGAGAGCGTCGAGTGTTTTTTAGTGGCGACAGCGGCTATGGACCTCATTTTAAGGAGATAGGGGAGGAGTTTCGCGGGTTCGATCTTGCGATTTTAGATGCGGGACAGTATGACCCTAACTGGTCATTAATTCATATGACGCCAGAAGAAGCGGCTCAAGCTGCTGGAGAATTGCAAACACATTCGTTATTACTAGGGCATATAGGCAAGTTTGCTATTGCAAATCACCCGTGGGATGAACCGTTTCAGCGTATTGTTTCGGCAAGTCAGAACAAAACGTATCAACTTCTTACACCCCTCATCGGAGAGATTGTCGAATTGGCAAATTCACAAAAAGTCTTTTCGCGATGGTGGGAACAGGTTGAGTAAGAAGGCTTGGAATAGAGAGGGCTTGGTGTGTAAATCTCTGCATTTTGGCGGATAATAGACGATGTGTTTTGCGTAGCTTATACGAACTTGTTGCATTTTATTTGTTTTTTCTTCAAAAGAACTTGACCTGGTGTTAACTCTAGGTGTTAGACTAATTTTGAAGTGCTGTTGCGTAAATTTTATAAGTGGCACAGCGATGTATTCGCTTTACCTTGACTACATCAAACTGCTGTAAGCCAGAAATTGAATGTACATTTAAAAAATCAAAAATGAAAGGGGTACTAATATGAAAAAGAAAACAATTTTTACGACAAGCTTAAAAATGCTTGCAACTATGACTTTGGGACTGGTATTGTCTATGAACGGTGTTGATGCTGCGGTTGCATCGGACAAACATTCAGCAACCGATAATTTGATTGATGGGAGGACTTTCCCGCCTAGCGATAAAGTAATAATTGAAAAAGTCTCTTATAAAAACAGATATGGTATTACCGTTGCTGCAGATTTATATGTACCGAAGAATCTTGATAAAACCCAAAAACATGCAGCGCTGGTTATCGGTACGCCATATGGCGGTGTAAAGGAGCAGGGTGCTGGTATTTATGCGCAGACAATGGCTGAAAGAGGCTTTATCGCAATTGCATTTGACGAATCTTATAACGGCGAAAGTAGCGGAGAACCTAAACATATTTCTTCGCCAGACATATTTACAGAAGACTTTAGTGCAGGTGTAGATTTTTTAGGAACGCTTCCCTATGTAGACCGAGAAAAAATTGGTGCGATCGGCATTTGTGGAAGCGGTGGGTTTGCGCTTACCGCAGCACAGGTGGATCATCGAATTAAGGCAGTTGCTACCGCGAGCATGTATGATATGAGCCGTGTGATACGCAACGGTTGGAAAGACAGTATGACACCAGAACAACGAAATAAACTTCTGGATCAACTGGGTGAGCAGCGTTGGAAGGATGTGGACAATGGCGCACCCCAGTTAGCGCCGCAGTTCCCAGCGGAAATACCTGAGAAATCCGTAGATCCTATTACGGATGAGTTTTTTGAATACTATGTAGCGCCACGCGGACACCATCCAAATTCAATAGGCGCATTTACGATTACGAGTAGTATGGCGTTTATGAACTTCCCGGAGATGAACTATCTTGATACGATTTCGCCGCGGCCGATTTTGTTCATTATGGGTGAAAACGCGCACTCTCGCTACTTTACAGAAGACGCCTATAAACAGGCGGCTGAGCCAAAGGAATTATACATCGTTAAAGGGGCGAGACATATTGATTTGTATGATCGGAAAGATATGATTCCCTTTGACAAGTTAACTGAGTTTTTTTCAAGTATTTAAATTTATAAGGAGTGAATCAGATGCTTATCTCGGAAGTAAGTGAAAAATACGGGTTAACGCATGATACACTGCGTTATTACGAACGAATCGGCCTTATTCCTCCGGTTAAACGCAGGCCTAATGGAATTCGCGAATATGATGACTACAGCTGTGGATGGATTGAATTTATTCACTGCATGCGAAAAGCCGGTATGCCGGTAGAAACTCTTGTTGAGTATGTTCAACTTTATCAACAGGGGCCAGCTACCAAAGATGCTAGGAAGGAACTTTTGCTGGATGAGTATCGTCGATTGGACGAACGCATTGTGGAATTGCAGGCCGTTAAAGAACGTTTGCTGTGCAAAATTGACAATTACGATCATCTTGAGGAATCTGTAGAAATTATGGATAAAGATAATAAGAAATGAGACTTGTTGAAGCTGGAGGAGTATAAGTGAAAATAAAAGGGTTAAATAGATTCCTCCTGTTGTTGCTATCGGTTCTTTTGGCGTTCCTACTAGCTGCTTGTGGCTTTACCAAGAATTCAGGGGTAACAGCCGTAAACAATTCAGTTGCTGAAAATTCGGAATCGCCAACGTCAAATTCTAAACCACTTACAGAAAGTAACCATAGCAAACAAACCGGCAATGTTGAAAGTGAGAAAATGATAAACGCAAAGATTACGGTTGGTGACAAGGTGTTCCCTGTGAAGCTTTATAATAACGAAACAACAAGAGCTTTGATTGTGAAGTTGCCGATGACTGTTAGTATGACTGAACTGAATGGCCGGGAGAAATATTATCATTTATCGGAGAATTTGCCTGTCAAATCGACAGAGACGCCTGCAACCATTCATGCGGGAGAGATCATGTGTTGGTCATCTAATAGCCTGGTACTATTTTATAATACGTTTTCCAATTCAAATGGTGGATACGTCAGACTTGGTTATATAGAAGACATTTCCGGGTTGAAAGAGGTCCTGGGAAAGGGAGATGTACAGGTTACATTTGAAATCAGCAATTGATTAGCGAGTGTACCTTAAGTCCTGATTACAAAAACCATGACAGGAGACGAATAGAATGAAAAATATACTAATTATATCCACCAGCCCGCGCAAAGGGGGGAATTCTGAAATATTAGCTGATGAGTTCAAGCGAGGCGCTCTTGAAAGCGGGCATAGCGTAGAAGAAATCTGTCTGTATGACCAAAATATTGGCTTTTGCAAAGGTTGTCTTGCTTGTCAGACTACTAAGAAGTGCGTAATAGACGACGATGCAAATGCAATTGGCGAAAAAATGCTTCATGCCGACACGATAGTCTTCGCAACACCAATATATTTTTATGAAATGTGTGGGCAGATGAAAACCTTGCTGGATCGTTCTAATCCTCTTTTTCCTCAGAAGTATGCTTTTCGCGACATTTATTTGCTGGCAGCATCAGCTGATGTAGATCCGGCTTCTATGGATGGTGCAGTAAAGGGCTTGCAAGGATGGATCGATTGCTTTGATCTGACAAATTTGGCAGGGGTTGTGCGCGGAGTTGGAGCAACTAAGCCGGGAGATATCTGTAATTCGCCGTCGATCTTGAAAGAAGCTTATCAAATGGGAAAAAACGTTTGATTAATTACTGTTTGCCTACAAGTTCCCGAAAAAATGTGATTTGTAAAGGAGAAACACTTGTGTCCAGCAAAGTATATTTCGCAAATTTGAGAGCAAGAACAGATAAAAGCAATAAAATCAGCAAAATTAGGAACCTGTTTGACCGCGCCGGTTTCAGTGAGCTGATTCAACCGGATGGTCTTACGGCTGTAAAGTTGACCTTTGGTGAACGCGGCAGTGATGGCTTTATTAGTCCTGTTTTTGTGCGCCAGGTTGTTGACAAAATAAAAGAACGGGGAGCCAAGCCTTTTTTGACCGACACCAACACTCTCTATTCGGGAAGTCGGCATAATGCGGTCGAACATCTGCTGACTGCATTGGAACATGGCTTTGATTATACGGTCACCGGGGCGCCCATTATCATAGCTGATGGATTACGCAGCGAAAATATTGCTGAGGTGCAAATAGGTAAAAAACACTTTGATAAGGTGAAACTGGCTAAAGACATTGTCAGTGCCGACAGCGCAATCGTATTGTCTCACTTTAAGGCGCATGAGATGGCGGGCTTCGGCGGAGCAATAAAAAACCTTGCTATGGGTGGAGCACCGGCAACTGGAAAAAAAGAGCAGCATGCTCTCAAGATTATGGTTGATCAAGAAAAATGCGTTGGCTGTAATAAATGCAGCGCGGTGTGTCCTGAACAGGCGATTACTGTGAGTGATAAGAAAGCAAGTGTCGCTGAAGATAAATGCATTGGCTGCGGCGAATGCCTGACCGTTTGTCCTGTAAAGGCCACAGGGATGGACTGGGCAACAGACTTAACGGCATTTCTTGAGCGCATGACTGAATATGGGTATGGATTTGCCAAGGCTCATGAAAAGCGGATTGGCTATATCAACTTTCTGTTAAACATTACTCCTGATTGTGATTGTGTGCCCTGGAGCGACGCACCGATCGTTCCCGATATCGGCTTTTTAGCTTCCACTGATCCTGTGGCCATTGATCCAGCGAGCTACGATCTGGTAAACCAGCAACTTGGCTTTTCAAATTCTTTTCTGTCATGTAATTGCGAAGCTGGTGCGGATAAATTCCACGGTTTGCGCGCCCACGTCGACGGAACCATACAACTCAAATACGGAGAAGAGATTGGCATGGGCAGTCGTGATTATGAATTAGTCGTCTTGTAGTTGTTGCGATAATAACGGACATGATTTTTTCTACAGAAGACATTGCAATTTCATCCAAAACAAGAAGGGGAGAGATTCAAAATGAGTGATTTAAGTAATAGTGTAATTTTCCCCAAAGGCAACAAAATGCCGGAGCCATACTATAAATACTTTGCCGGGCAAGCATATCTTGAGATGCTTGTACCAGGCGATAAGGAATTTAACTGTCCGATTGGCAATGTTACGTTTGAGCCGGGCTGCCGGAATAACTGGCACAAGCATCCAGGCGGTCAGATTCTCTTAGTTACAGGTGGCAGGGGCTGGTATCAGGAAGAGGGGAAAATAGCTCGCGAAATTAATGCAGGCGATGTAGTAAAGATCCCGGCAAATGTGAAACATTGGCACGGTGCTGCGAGAGATAGCTGGCTTGTACACCTTTCCGTTGAAACCAATAGCCAGGCGGGTCCGGCAGAATGGTTAGAACCTGTCACCGATGAAGAGTACTATAAGCTTAATGATAAAATTTAACAGATGAAGTGTAATTAAATTCAATTTGTAGGTATTTTGATGAAGACTAGTATATTAAGTGTTAACAATAACAAAAAATCCTGTAAGCTAATTGAATAGAAGTAAAAAATAGGCCGGTTGAGGTGAATTTAGCATCTTGACCGGCCTGTTGCTATGGTATTTTCCTATTATTAACCTCCTTGACAAGCATCGTTTTTTGAGTGATGAATGCTTGTCAGGAGGGGATAAGCATGACAAATGGCCAAAGGCAAAAGATTAAAATGCTGCGGTACCAAGGTGTTGGGTATGGAAAAATAGCAAAGGCTACAGGGCTATCAAGAGATTCGGTTAGGAATTATTGTATTAGAGAAGGCTTAAATGGCTATGCATCAGAGTTGGTGACGGAATACCGCGAAGTATTGAAAGCGGAAATGCTTTTTGTTGTTTGCCTTAATTGCGGCATGAAGCTTGAACAAAATAGTTGCGGGCGGAAGAGAAAATACTGTTCATTGAATTGTAAAAGAGAATGGGAAAAGGACCACCGAAAAGCACATGTTCTTAACTGTGAATATTGCGGGAATGAATTCAAAGCATTAGGGGTCAATTGGCGCAAGTTCTGTAGCCCAGAATGTTATCGCAGGCATCGCTTTTGGCGAGAAGAAGACGCCGCAGAAGTTGCCCAGAAAATTTTACAATTTAAAAAGGTAAATCATTTACCGGTGTGGCTTAAAGCTTTATTGCTATCTGATGCTAAAGAGTGAGTGGGTATCTTTATTTTGGAAAAGCGTGGAAACGTGCTATGGAGGGTATGCGCGAATTGATTTAAGACCGTATGTATTCAGTAAAACAGGCTGTTTTCGGCAATGAAGCGGCACAGCACATAAATGTAGGTCTTGGGATTTTACCCCCTTTTACCCCCTAGCGTATATCGAGTAATAGTTATGCCGTTTTGTATCATGTTTCCGCCAACGCACACGTCGAGTGTGTGGCGTTGATAGAGCGTAAGTAGCCAGTAATCATAAGGGTTTGAGGATTTACAAATAATTTCAATATGTGTTTTATGTTCCCCCGGACTTCGGTTCGGGGGATTTTTTGCATGTTATGGGGGTAAAATTTGTATTTGATTTTAACTTTTTTACGAAAGTAAGGCGGATTTGCGAAAAGGTATGGAAGATTATAAACATTGTAATTTTGCTGAATTGAGTTAGTTGCGAAAGAGACTTATTAAAATGTTTATATTGAAGAATGGTATAAAGTTGCGAAGAAATTTCTAAAATAGAAGATAATTAATGCACTTTGACCTTCAAAAGCTTACAGAGGATCATTAGCATGCAAAATATGTTAAGGGGGTATAATTGGACACCTTAAATGGTACAATAAAATAAGTACGAAGTGTTTATTAAAAAAGTCAGGCAAAGTCCGAAATTTTGATAAACAGAGCAATTGCGCCATGAATTGGCAGTTTATATTTATTTGGTTAATATTAGCAGAATTCATAGATTACTTAATTATCTAACGCCAGCTGACCTTATGAAAATTGTCAGGATAAGTATTGACAATAATATGCTTATTGGTATATGATATTAACAAAGAATAATTACTAATATTATCGCGGATTAAAAAAACAGGCAACCCAATCAACTCAACTATGTGCGCATGCGGGAGCAAAGAAACACCCGTAAATATATTAAGAGGAGAATGATTATGAAAAGTTTTACTACGTTAGACTTACAATATGCACACAGGTTTTATGGGTTCAAAGGTGAAGCACAATATTTGCATGGACATACGGGAATATTGACTATTGAAGTTGAAGATACTGTCAACATGGGGGTCAATATGGTCTTCCCATGTAATGAAATTCAGAAAACCGCTTGGGAAGTATTACAAAACTTTGACCACGCACTGGTTTTAAGGGAAGACGATCCTTTGCTTCCAGCAATTCTGGGCGTTTACGAAGCACAAGGCATTAGGAATGGTGCACCAACCAATAAGCAAAAGGGTCCAGCTTTCAAAACGGAACTGGCAACGGCTTATCCGGAATGTCGGTTAGTTGTTACGAAAGAAACAATGACCGTTGAAGGCATGATTAAAATAGTTTACGATTTACTGAAAGATAAACTAAATATAGTTAAAATTACGTTTACAAGCGGAGTAAATGGCTCTACAGAAGAATATGAGCCCCAAAAGGATTTAATAGACCGTTGCCCATTATGCGGCATTGCATTAAACGAAAATGGTGTCTGCCCTAAATGCGGATACAAGAAATAGTCTGATTTGATAGTTCAAACTCCAATTTTGGTTTGCTTAAACTGAAACAAAAGAGACACTCTACGCATATTTGGCATAGAGTGTCTCTTAATTTATTCAGATTTATTCTTTCACATCCGGGGTCGCTCCGGATTTAAATTCCTCTACCCACAAGGTGAGGGTATCAAACATTTACACGAAGGTCCAGTTTCGCAACATAATCACTTTTAGATAGATACATACTTGAGTTGAACAATATATCACGTGGCAGCCTAATCAACATTTTGCGAAAAATGTGAAAAAGCCTAATAATTTCACGTCGAGTGCGTAGCGTTGATAGAAAGAAAATAGCCTTAAACCAAGCGGCTCAAGACTTTTTGAAAAATTGGATATATGTGTTTATATTCGCCTAGACGTGATGTTTAGGCGAATTTTTATTTATGGGATGTCAAACGATTATATGAAAATATAATTTTGCGCGGAATTAAGTTGACAAAAAAGGAACGTCCCAAAGTGTTTCACACCCATTTTAGCTTTTGGCACTCCTTTTTTATATGAGCGATTTATTCTCCGTTCCCCATTTAGACATAAGGTCGAGTATTGGAAGTAAAGATTTCCCTTTTTCTGTTAAAGAGTATTCGACTTTTGGCGGAATTTGATGGTATTCTTCCCTATGAATCAGCTTTTTTGCCTCCAGTTCTTTTAACTCTTGACTTAACATCTTATGAGTAATAGGTGGTAAACATCTCTTTAACTCACCATATCTTAAAATCCCATTTTCGGACAGTTTATAAATTATAAGCCACCGCCATTTCCCCCCCCACAACAGCTAGAGTATAGATGATTGGACATTCGCTATCGAGAGACCAAGTTGCCATTATTACTCCCCTTTTGTATAGTATATTACATTAAAGTGCATACTTTATTTTTAAAGCTAATGGTATATAATTTAAATGACAAAGTCAATAAAAAATGGAGGTATGCATATGTATATAATTGCTATAAACGGAAGCCCAAGAAAAAACGGAAATACCGCAACTCTATTAAATAAAGCTCTGGAAGGGGCAGCTTCTCAAGGGGCGACTACAGAACTAATTAATCTGTATGACCTCAACTTCAAAGGCTGTGTGAGCTGTTTCGCCTGTAAGCTAAAAGGCGGGAAAAGCTACGGTAAGTGCGCTTATAAGGATGACTTAACCCCCGTGTTGGAAAAAATCGAGAGTGCTGATGCCGTTATTCTTGGCTCACCTATCTACTTTGGTGAGGTTACTGGTGAGATGAGGTCATTCATTGAAAGATTAATTTTTCAGTATCTCGTATATGATAAAAACTACTCCTCGCTTAATGAGAAGAAAAAACCGATAGGCTTGATTTACACAGGGAATGTACCAGAAAGCATGATAAAAGAGGTAGAGTATGACCGAATTCTATCTCGATATGAAAATTTATTCGAGAAATTTATGGGGCCAACAGAATCTCTATTTGTTACTGATACATATCAGTTTAGTGATTATTCTAAGTACGTTGCAACGGCCTTCGACGAATCGGCGAAGGCCAAAAGACGGCAAGAGGAATTTCCCAAGGACTGTGAAAAAGCCTTTGAAATGGGAATTAGATTTGTAAGTAATACGCTCGAATAAGTTTGATAAAATCGGTAAGCGAATAGTTTTGTGATGTATACAGCTCGCATGAATTTAAAATAAATTTATTCAGTGCTTTTTCAGTGTCAAAAAGGAACGGAATTGAAATCCAAATAGACGAGTAATCAGTAATACATTTTACCCGCAGCTTTTTTATTGAATTGCGGGTTTTCTGTTTGTAAACATTATATTGTTGCTTGAAACCAAATGGTTTATAATTTTTCTATTAAGGCATGGAGGGACTATTATGAAAAACTCCGACATGATACGACTGCTATGTGAACAAATGAATATCAGTGTCTCCGAATTGGCTAGACGATTAGGTCAGTCGCCGCAGAACTTCGGGAAGAAGCTGAAGCGTGAAACGATAACATTAGAAGAGCTTAAGTCCGTATCAGATGTGATGGATGTTAAGTTTGAACAGACTTTCATTTTGCCGGATGGCAAAGAAATAAAAACAGGAAATGAGTAAAGGCGGTGGACTACTATGATGATCAGCCCGGAAGGATACTTTGAAGAGTATCTCAAAGGAAAAACGAATGAGCAGATTATGACCGCTATACTTGGTCTTAAACAAGAAATAGGTTAAGCAAATTTGATATTTAGAAAGAATAGTTACTTGTAGCATCAAAGGAGCTGAACTCAAAATGATAAAAATAATTGATAATCAAGAACTCAAATTGGAATATAAAAAAGGATTCGGGGCGTGGACATATCACCTTAGAATTCCTGGCACAGCTAATATTGAAGGTAAATGGGGTTTTCTAAAGGTATCTGGGACCATTGATGGTTATGAAATAGAAAGCATTAATTTGGCTCCAAGGAAAAATGAAGACAAGATAATCTCGATCAATAAAAAAATCAGAGATGCAATAGGTAAAAGCGGTGGAGATACAGTTCATGTGACTTTATTTTTGCACGATTAAAATACTTGAAACATCTGGCGAAAGAGATAAAGACATAGTGCTTCCATGGTAAAGGGATGTCCTAAAAGATAAGAAACCAACTTAGACAAAAAACACAGAATATATTGGAAGAAGCAACAGTAGACATGTCAAAAATAATAGATCTGCATCCCGGAAATACTGTTGGTTTACCCCCCTGCATTTAGGGGGTAAACCTTACCGCAAAACTCCAATTTCGCGAATTGGTATCGACCGTTTTTGCTACCGCATGTGGAGGCTGTAGCACAACTTGTCAGAGTTTGAAAAATAAAAAACTGAGATTAACTGAATATAATAATTAAGCAAATAGAATTTAAACTAGGTTAAGAGCAAAAATCTTAGCCTAGTTTTTACTTTTATACATAGAAAAATAAAAACTGATAGGTTATACTAAAGGCAAATGTTTTTTTGCAATAGGGCAAAACTAGAAAGGCGAATGCTAGGGGAATACAAATTCATTGATATTTATAATGAGAAGGTTGGTGTACGATGGTTATTATTAAAGTTCAAGATAAAACCTAATGCTTATTATAATTACTGAGTTTTGCTCTTTACAAAATATCACACAAAGTATGAGCAAAGCAGGGTATCCTTATGATAATGCACAATGGAAAGTTTTTATGGGACGTTCAAAGCAGACTTCACAAATCATCATAGTTTTGAGAGTGATGAGGCTTTAAATGAGGCAACTTACAATTATATTTGCGTGCATTATAATCATGTTAGACCGCATTCATAAAATGGATACTTGATACCGTTTGAATAAAGATTTAGTTAGAGTTAAAAGTATCAGTGTTTGTGTTACAATTTGGCTTGACCATATCAAATGCTTTTCCAAAACGTCACGCACTGCGTGACCAATTGAGTTGGACACATTATAGAATGCTTTTAAAGGTCGAAAATGATGCAGCTCGAATGTTTTATTTAGATGAATGTGCAAAATCAAATTGGAGTACAAGACAACTTGAGCGACAAATAAACAGCTTTTATTATCAGAGGTTGTTATCTAGCCAAGACAAAGATAGCGTACGAAATGAAATTCAAACATTGGAAAAAGGAATTGATGCCAAAGATATTATTCGAGATCCATATGTACTTGAATTTTTAGGATTAGATCAAACACCTAATCTTTATGAAAAAGATATTGAGCAAGGTTTAATTGATCATTTGCAAAAATTCTTATTGGAGCTTGGACGTGGATTTTCATTCGTGTCTAGGCAACAACACATTACATTTGATGGAGAACATTATTATATTGACCTCGTTTTTTACAATTATATTTTGAAATGCTTTGTCATTATTGATTTAAAAATCGGTAAGCTGACTGAAATGGTATAATAAAATTGTAACAGCAACGCTGATATTTATGATAAAATAATTCATAAGAAAGTGAGGCTATTACAATGACAGGAATAAAAAAACTTACAAACCAGAATTCAAGAAAAAAATGGTGAAATTAGTCCTTAGAAAAAACAATTAATATTAGTAATCTAACAGTTCATAAATACAAGAAGAAACTAAGCCTTCATTCTATTGTAGTACGCAAAAAACCAAAATATAAAAAAGGTGATTGTTATAAAAAATTTGACAACCTAGGGATACTTAAAACCGTTTGAAAAAAGATTTAGTTAAAGTTAAAAATATCAGTGCTTGCGTCACAATTTGGCTTGACTATCTCAGCGCTTGTCCTCCTGAGGATGTAGGAGGCATTGGCGGATATGAAGAATTTCTTGAAGCTTGGAATAATCCTAGACACCCTGAGCATGATTCGGTGCGCGAGTGGGGCGAAGGAATGAATTACCAGCCGTTTAATATTGCTCATACGAATGAGTTGATGAAGGATTGTCTTAAACTAAAGAAAGTTTGACGTAAGTGTTCAATTGGCAATGATATCCGCAACGACAGGATATTTCAAGGTACTGTTAAGGCAATAATACAAAGTTTACAATTACCAACATGCGGTATTGATTGATAACTTTCGACACATGTTGAGGCAGTAGCACAGCTTGTCAGAGTCGGAAAATAAAAAATGAGACTAAATGAATATAAAAATTAAAAAATAGGTATTTAAACTAGGTTAAGAGCAAAAATCTTAGCCTAGTTTTTAATTTTATACATAGAAAAATAAAAACTGATAGGTTATACTAAAGTCAAAAGTTTTTTGACAAAGGGATAGTAAATTATATTTTGATCATATTTTTATATTTAACAAATATGTTTTTTAATGGTTTTTAAGTAGTTAATATGATTTGTTAAATTTTTTTGCCAGTTTATTGACTTGTATAATTTTATATAAAATTTGAAAGAGGTTGGAATTATGAATTTTGATGATCCAAAAGATGAATACTTAAAATTAATTTATCAAGCTATGAAAAATGTTCCTAACGAATATTTTGAAATTAAAACATCAGGGAATACTAGTTCAAAAAAAAGAGAACGTGTATATTGCTATGAATTGTATCATCAAATGCGATTATTGCAGGAAAAAAAGTTCTGGGATGAAAGTTATTCTATAAATGCAGAAATAGATAAAAGTGGTCACAAAAAAATTCGTGAAAATTTTAACCCAGATATAATTATTCACAAGCAAGGCAAAATGAATAATAATATAGTTATTGAAGTAAAAACGATTAATATTCGAAGTAATAAACAAGGAATTATTAAAGATTTTGAGACATTGAAATGTATGCTAGCTTGCTATGATTATAAATACGGGGTATTTATTTTAACTGGAAAAAATATGAAGTGGTTTAAAAATACAATACTTGATGAATTGGATTATGGTAAATTAGATGCATATGCTGATAATATTTATATTTTCACACAAGAACAAATTAACTCTCAAATAGATATAGTAACGCTAAAAAAGCTTAAAAGTTAGCTCTATGAAAAATGATATTTCTTTTGGAAAGATAAAATTCACATGTTAGATTAAGTTATTCATGAATCTTGTTCTGACACAATAAAGTTGTAATACTAACACAAAAATAATAAAATTTATTAGTAAGTAGCTAAGTAATAGAATAAGAATGAGGTGGTTTGAAGTGGCTTTTGACCTAAATAACCCCAGAATATTTGACCCGTTAAGCGATGAAATTTCACAATTGCCTTCAGAAAAAGGCATATACATGATAATTGCCAAAAATGCAGCTTAGCATACAACATTTGTTTATTAATGCCGAGGTTCCGATGTTTAAAGGATATCCTGTCTTATACATAGGAATTTCAGAAAGCCAAGGTTTGAGAGCTCGAGATTATAAAAACCATTTTACAGGCACGGCAAGAAAGTCAACATTACGTAAAAGCTTGGGGGCTCTACATGAATGGCGAGATATGAGGGTATATTTTCGAGATAGAAAATACAAATTTAATGCTATATGTGAGGAAAAACTATCATCTTGGATGAAAGATAATCTGATGATTTTTTATTGGTTAGTAGATGAAAATATTGGTGAAATAGAAAATAAGCTTATCAATGAATTTAGTCCGCCTCTTAATCTTGCAAAGAACAGATCACCTATAAATAGAACCTTTCGAGCGGAGTTAAAAAAACTAAGAAGGTAGAAAAAAAGTTTACCATGATATAAAAAATAACTTAGTAAGCATGATAGTAATAAATCATATTTGCAAATGGTATTGCGGCTGTTTGCTTTGAGATGGAGCACGCATATTGTACACCTAACGATAATAAAATTTAGTAGAGCTGGAGTTGATAAATAAAAATGAAAACTATTCAAGTAGTTGCTGCAATAATTATTAAAGACAATAAAATTCTTTGTACCCAGCGAAATGTTAATAAACTTAGTTATATATCATGCAAATTCGAGTTTCCTGGTGGTAAAGTAGAAGCGGGAGAATCAGAAGAAGAGGCTTTAACTCGTGAAATACAGGAAGAGCTAGACATGGAAATTCAGCCGTTTGAAAAATATATAACAGTTGATCACACTTATCCAGACTTTAGAATAATCATGCACTGTTATAAATGTCTTACGACAAGTAAGTCTCTTAATCTAAAAGAACATCTTTCTTACCAATGGCTGACAGCACCAGAACTTGAGAATCTAGATTGGGCAGCAGCTGATATTCCTATTGTAAATAAGCTCGTTGAGGAGTATTGCTAATGGATATTGTTTCCAATTTAAGAGAATCTCTGGAAACCGGTTTTATTGTGCATAGCCACGAATCGCTTTATGACTATCAGCCTCAGTTGGTGGTAAATAAGAAAAATGAGAATAAAAAAATTCTTGGGATAATTCTACAAGAACTAAAACGTTGCAAGTCTTTTAACTTTTCGGTGGCATTTTTAACTATGAGCGGATTTGCAGTGTTGGTAAATACCTTAGAATATCTAAAAGCTAAGGGGATTAAAGGGCAGGTTTTGGTGTCACAATATCAGAATTTTACGCATCCTGATGCATTAAACAAACTTATGGCCTTTGAAAATGTTGTGCTCAAGATTGTTACTAAAGGAGATTTTCATGCTAAGGGATATATTTTTGAACACAAGGACCATTACAGTTTAATCATTGGTAGTAGTAATCTAACGGCTAGCGCTCTAACATCAAACAAGGAATGGAACCTTAGGGTTGCCGCTATGCGGAAGGCTAAAATTGTTTTAGATACCCTTTATGAGTTTGACAAAGAGTTTGAATCAGCGACAGCGGTAACCCCGGAATATATAAAATCTTATCAGAGTATTTATAAAGCACAAAAACAATTTGCGGCAACTCAAAGAAAAAGTCTCGAAGCAATATCAGCGAAGAGCATAATTCCCAACGAGATGCAAAATAATGCCCTTGATAATCTAACATCGCTTAGAAAAGAGGGAAAAGACAAAGCGCTGTTAATATCGGCTACTGGTACAGGAAAAACGTACTTATCGGCATTTGACGTAGCTGCGGTTAACCCTAAGCGATTGTTGTTTCTGGTTCATAGAGCTAATATTGCACATAAGGCGCTAGAGAGTTATTTGAAAATTATGCCTGAGAAGTCTATGGGGATATTTAGCGGTGCCCATAAAGAAATTGAAAAAGATTATGTATTTTCAACAGTCCAAACTATTAGTCGTGATGAAAACCTATTTGCCATTGCTGCGGAGCATTTTGATTATATTGTTATAGATGAAACCCATCGTGCTGGCGCTATCACTTATCAGAAGATTTTAAAGCACTTAAAGCCTAAGTTTTTACTGGGAATGACGGCTACGCCTGAGCGTACTGATGGTTTTGATATTTTCAAACAGTTTGATTACAATATTGCTTATGAAATTCGCCTTCACAGGGCCTTGGATGAGGAAATGCTTTGCCCGTTTCACTATTTTGGGGTGACTGACGTTGTTGTTGACAATGCGGTTGTTGGTGAGGATGCCGCTTTTTTAAAGCTCGTGTCCGAGGAACGAATCAATCATATTATTGAACGTTCGCAGTGGTATGGCTGCGACAATGGGGATATCCGTGGTCTTGTTTTTTGCAATTCTAATAATGTAAGCCGTGAGCTTTCTAAGGCCTTTAATGAAAGAGGGTTTAAGAGTGTAGCATTGTCTGGTGAGAGCAGTGAGTCAGAAAGAGAAAAAGCTATTGAGCTTCTGGAATCTGATGACCCGGCTATAAAATTAGACTATATTTTTAGTGTAGACATTTTTAATGAGGGCATTGATATTCCGAAGGTTAACCAAATCATAATGCTTCGGCCGACCCAGTCGGCAATTGTGTTTGTTCAACAGTTGGGGCGTGGGTTGCGTAAGACCAACGGCAAGAGTTACCTTACCGTAATTGATTTTATAGGCAATTATAATAACAATTACCTAGTTCCAATTGCCCTTTATGGAGATTCTAGCTACAACAAAGATAATCTGCGAAAACTCATTGCTGGTGAAAGTGACGGTATTCCTGGTTCTTCCACTGTTAATTTTGAGCGAATTGCAAAGGAACGTATTTATGCTGCCATTGACCAGGCGAAGATGAATTTAAAAAGAGACTTAATTAGCGATTACGATTTGCTTAAGTATAAATTGGGTAAAATTCCTATGATGATGGACTTTTTGAAACATGGCTCTCGCGATGCTTTTCTTTATGTTGAGGCTAGTCGCTCTTATTTTAACTTTGTAGAGGAGCGAGAAGCTGTTTTTCCAGGAACATTATCTGCACAAGAAAAGCTACTATTAGGATATATAAGCCGTGATCTTACTAATGGTAAGCGTATAGAGGAAGTAGTGTGTTTACAGCTATTGTTAGATTCTGGCAATATACAGTTAGATGATTTTAAGGCTGCTATTTACAAAAAATATGGCTACTTACCATCTGATAAGACTATCCAGAGTGCTCTTCAAAATATCAATTTCCGTTTTGTAACAGAAAATAGCGTAAAGGAAGGAAAAGCTAATAAGAGTAGGAAGATTAGCGTTGGGGATAAATATGGTTTTAATCTCGTAATGGAAGATGGACAATCTATTGTTTGGCATCCCTTCACTACTAAATTGCTGGCAAATGATATTTTTGTGCGCTTTACAAAGGATGTTCTGGAATATGCACGAGCAACCTATGAGAATGGTTATGACCTTAATCGCTATATAGGCGGTTTTATGTTATACAGAAAGTATTCTCGCAAAGATGTTTTTCGCATCTTAAACTGGGAGGAAAATCCTGTAGCTCAAAATGTTGGTGGCTATATAGTTAGCCCGGACAAAACTAATTGCCCGATTTTTGTCAATTATAATAAGGCAGAGGATATATCAGATACTACTAAATATGAGGATGCTTTTATCAGTAATGTTCATTTTACATGGTTTTCCAAGTCCAAACGCACGATATCTAGCCCAGATGTTCAGTCCATATTGAAACATAAGGAGAATAATATGCGCATACCGCTCTTTATTAAAAAGAGTAACGATGAAGGCTTAGATTTTTATTACCTGGGTGATTTGGCGGTAATAGAAGGGCGTGTATCTGAAGAACGTATGCCGACGAGCGACGGCAAGAGCGTATCGGTAGTGAAGATGCAAATGCAATTGTCTGTTCCAGTTGCGCCAGCTTTATATGTGTATATCACTGGGGAGTCGTAGCAACTATTGCAAATAATATTTTTGCGCAAACATTGGGTTATGAACAATAAATAACGATGTAAAAGCTGGACTAAGAATCAAAAGTTCTAATCCAGCTTTAGCTTTCTGCAGTTATAAAAAGCGTCAGGCGTGGGCGAGATAGTGTCAATTATAAAAAATATTTGACCTAGTGTTAACTCTAGGTGTTAGAATAAAAGGAAATTATTTTATGTTAATAAGGAGTTGCGTATATGCTTATATCAGAAGTAGGTGAAAAATACGGGTTAACACCTGATACACTGCGGTATTACGAGCGAATTGGACTTATTCCTCCAGTTAAGCGTAGGCCTAATGGAATTCGAGAATATGATGATTATAGTTGTGGCTGGATTCAATTTATTCACTGCATGCGAAAAGCTGGGATGCCAGTAGAAACTCTTGTTGAGTATGTTCAACTTTATCAACAAGGAGCGGTTACGAAAGAGGCAAGAAAAGAACTTTTATTAGAAGAGCACCGTAGATTGAATGAACGTATTGTGGAACTGCAGGCCGTTAAAGAGCGCTTGTTGTATAAAATTAACAATTACGATCAGCTTGAAGAATCTGTGGTAATTATGAATAAAGATAATTGGTAATAAGTGTCGTTAAGTTCGATTAGTTTTGAGGTGAAACTAAAAGATAAATAGTATATTCTATTGTTGTAAACTTTTTATTAATTCGTTTAGTGGCTATTTCAGACGATTATATTTATTAGAAATACTGTCTATGATAATGGGAAAATAGCAGTTTCTATTAAATAAAATGTGAGTAAATTCAATCTTGAAAAGCGGTTAAGAAAAATATTCATGTAAAATTAAAAGTTTTCAATTTATTTTTACTTGGCGATTTATCATCCAGAATCCCCTAGACTAAGTTAGGGGGATTGGCAAGAAACAATTATTATGAAAAATTTTAAAATTTAATTAAAAACAGGGTCTTCTATGATAAAATTAAAAATCATGGGAGACCTAATTTATATTTTTGGGTTGTTTCTCAGTTTTCCAACATGCCTACCAATGTTGCTTATAAGTGTCAGACAGGGGTAACATTGGTGCAAGGCATTACGACAGTAGTTGTAGTATACATTCTTTCTTTAATTTTTTGTTGATAATTTAGTAAGAAAATTTAACTTAGAAGGGAGAAGTCGCCAGATTTAATCTTTAAATTGTTATTGGTGGTAATGGCGATACTATATAATGGAAAAAATTATTTTGATACCAGATTCTTTTAAAGGCACATTATCTTCTCAGGAAGTTTGTGAGGCTATGAAACAGGCGGTTGTTAAAATTTGCCCACAAGCTCAAGTTGTTACAATACCAGTGGCCGATGGGGGTGAGGGAACTGTAGATGCTTTTTTGGCGGCAATGTCGGGGCGCAAGATTCATTGCAAGGTACGAGGTCCTTTAGGTGAGCCGTTGGATTCTTTTTATGGTATTTTAAGTGATGGGTCGGTTGTTATTGAAATGGCGGCCGCAGCTGGATTACCACTTGTTAGCGGTCGTTTGTCGGTGGGCACTGCAACTACTTATGGAGTAGGTGAATTGATGCAACATGCCATTACTGCTGGAACTAAGAAAATTATTCTAGGGTTGGGTGGTAGTGCGACTAATGACGGTGGGTGTGGTGCAGCGGCAGCTTTAGGCTGTGTGTTTTACAATTATCAGGGGGAAAAATTTGTGCCAACGGGCGATACTCTCAGGGATATTGCTTCAATTGATATTCGTAAGTTGCAAAACAATATCGTTGGAGTAGAGGTAGTTGTGATGTGTGATATAACTAATCCTTTGTGTGGTCCTTTGGGAGCGGCGGCAATTTTTGCTCCGCAAAAAGGTGCAAGTTTAGAGCAAGTTGAAAGCTTGGATGCGGGGTTGGCTCACTTGGCGCAAAAATTAGTAGAGCTAGGTTATAGTCCTGTAGATAAATTGCCTGGAGCTGGAGCTGCTGGTGGTATGGGAGCTGGGGCGGCGGCCTTTTTTCAGGGGCGACTGATGCGGGGTATAGATGTAGTATTAGATGCGGTAAATTTTACGCAACTACTAGCTGGCGCCGATGTGGTGTTTACTGGTGAAGGAAAATTTGATAATCAATCGCTAATGGGCAAAGTTGTTGCAGGTGTAGCGGCACGAGCTAAGGTTGCTGGGGTGCCAGTAATTTGTTTAGCTGGCGCAGTTGATGAAGTTAGCGAGCAGGCTTATGAAAAAGGGTTGACGGCAGTTTTTAGTATTAATCGCAAGCCAGTGCCTTTTAGTGAAGCTGTGACTTGTAGCCGAGAAAATCTGGTGTTGGTAATGGAAAATATTCTGCGGCTATTGGTGTAGGTGAAGCTAATGCACAATTAAGTATGCTAAAACAGATGAGTTAGTTTTAATTGATAATGATTACAAAATGAGTGGAAATTTAATTAGCGTTAGAACGCTTAATTTAGATTGCGAATTTGCAGAAATTGCGGCTCAATTAGATGAAATAGTCAATTTATATTTTTATAAGGTAAATAACTAATATTTGGCGGTTCATATCGTTTCACAAGATTTTTGAAATATACATTGTAGGGCTAAAAGCATTGCAAGCAACATAAAAAACTTCACATAAGGAGTAGGAAAATGGTTTATTTACGAGAACTATATTTACCAGATGGCGATAAAGAATTTGATTATATTGTAAATAACATAAAAAGAAAATGTTATAATACCTTGTATCCATTTAAAATTTTATCGCAAAAACAGCTTAGCTATTTAGAGTTTGAGCCGATAACAATACTTTATGGTGGCAATGGTTCTGGTAAAACTACGCTTTTAAATATTATTGCCGAAAAATTAAAATTAACTAGAGGTACAATCGGTAATAGTTCCAGTTTTTTTGAAGAATATCTAAAGTTATGTGCATGTAATATTAAAGGTGGTGCTATTCCACAAGCTAGTAGGATTATTACTAGCGATGATGTTTTTGATTTTGTTTTAAAGTTACGGATGTTAAACGAGGGTGTTGATGATAAGCGGGAAAAACTATTTGCGGAATATCTGCAAATGCGTCAACAAAGGCCACCTCGGGAAAATATACTACAAAAAAGCAATGAACTAAAAAAGATTGTTGCGGCCCAATCAATGACACAGTCGATGTATGTTAAACGCAATCTCGGACTAAATCTTAAAGAAGAATCTAACGGCGAAAGTGCTTTTGCTTATTTTAGAGAAAAAATTTCCGAAAACGCCTTATATCTTTTAGATGAACCTGAAAATAGTCTATCGCCAGAAAGACAAATGCAATTAGTAGATTTTTTAGCTGAATCTGCTCGTTTTTTTGGTTGCCAATTTATTATTGCTACGCATTCGCCTTTTGTATTGGCTTTAAAAGGAGCAAAAATTTATGATTTAGACGAATACCCCGTTACTACAAAAAAATGGACTCAGTTGCATAATGTACGGGTTTATTATGAATTTTTTCAAAAATATCGGGCGGAATTTGAAAAATAAAATAGCTAGGTAGTTAGCAAAGTTGCTTAATTTAACTGGGGACAGATTCTAGAAAGTCTGCCCCAGTTTTTGCTTTTTATACATAGAAAAATAGGCGTAGATAGGTTATACTAAAAGTTAAATGGTTTTGAACTAAAGACTAAGCTTGTAGCACGCTGATTACAGCAAGCAGGTTTATAAACATCAGCATAAGAATGATAAAATAAATATTTATAATTTAGAGGTGGAAAATGACAACAGCAGCACAAAGAGCAGAATTACAAGCACAAATTTGGAAAATAGCCAATGATGTTCGCGGATCGGTAGATGGATGGGATTTTAAACAATATGTATTAGGCACGTTGTTTTATCGTTTTATTAGTGAAAACTTTGCAAATTATATTGCAGCTGGAGATGAAAGCATTAATTATGCGGAACTAGATGATGCAATTATAACTAAAGAAATTAAAGAAGATGCAATCAAAACTAAAGGATATTTTATATATCCTAGTCAACTATTTGTTAATATTGCTAAAAATGCCCATACCAATGAAAGCTTAAATACTGATTTAGCAACGATATTTGGAGCTATTGAAAGTTCAGCCAATGGTTATCCGTCCGAGTTAGATATAAAAGGACTATTTGCTGATTTTGATACCACTAGTAACCGCTTAGGCAATACTGTAAATGATAAAAACTTGCGTTTAGCGGCCGTAATTAAAGGCGTGGCAGGGCTTAATTTAGGTAATTTTGAAGATAATCATATTGATTTGTTTGGCGATGCTTATGAGTTTTTAATTTCTAACTATGCAGCTAATGCAGGTAAATCTGGCGGTGAGTTTTTTACGCCCCAAAGTGTATCTAAACTTATTGCCCAACTAGCACTTCACGGACAAACCACCATCAATAAAATCTATGACCCCGCCGCTGGTTCTGGCTCGTTATTATTGCAAGCTAAAAAACAATTTGATGAGCATATTATCGAAGATGGTTTTTTTGGACAGGAAATAAATCACACCACCTATAACCTTGCACGGATGAATATGTTTTTACATAATATTAATTATGATAAGTTTAATATTGCATTAGGCAATACGCTATTAGATCCTCGTTTTGCTGATGATAAACCTTTTGATGCGATTGTATCTAACCCGCCATATTCCGTAAAATGGATTGGGAGCGATGATCCAACGCTTATTAATGATGATAGATTTGCGCCCGCAGGAGTATTAGCGCCAAAGTCTAAAGCAGATTTTGCCTTTGTGTTGCATGCGCTTAGTTATCTATCAAGTAAAGGGCGTGCGGCGATAGTTTGTTTTCCAGGAATTTTTTATCGTGGTGGCGCCGAACAAAAAATTAGACAGTATTTGATTGATAATAACTTTGTAGAAACTGTTATTGCTGTAGCGCCGAATTTGTTTTTTGGAACTTCAATCGCTGTGAATATTTTGGTGTTGTCTAAGCACAAAACTGATAATAAAGTTCAATTTATTGATGCAAGTGGGGCAGATTTCTATAAAAAAGAAACTAATAACAATATACTTACCGAAGACCATATAGAGAAAATAATGGCAATGTTTGATAGCAAAGAAGATGTTGAGTATGTTGCTAAATCTGTTGCTTATGACGCTATCGTTCAAAATGATTATAATCTTTCGGTAAGTTCCTATGTTGAAGCTAAAGATACAAGAGAAGTTATTGATATCAAGGTTTTAAATGCAGAAATTAAAACTACTGTAGCCAAAATAGATAGCCTTCGCTCTGAAATAGATAAAATTATTGCAGAAATCGAGGGGCAAGATGAATAAGGAATTGAAATTTTTAATCTATAATACCCCAGAAGAAGATGTAGCTATCAATGCAGTAGTGAAAGATGAAACTATTTGGCTAACTCAAAAGGCGATGGCCGAGTTGTTTGATGTTGAAGTGCCTGCTATTTCAAAACATCTTACAAATATTTTTTCGGAGGGAGAATTGCAACTTGAAGCAACTGTTTCCAAAATGGAAATAGTTCAAACTGAGGGTAGTAGAAAGGTAAAAAGACGCCTTGATTTTTACAACTTAGATGCGATTATTTCTGTGGGCTATCGGGTAAATTCTCGCAAGGCTACGCAATTTAGAATCTGGGCAACTGGAATTTTAAAAGAATATCTGACTAAAGGTTTTGTGTTAGATGATGAACGACTAAAGCAAGGTAAAACTGCTTTTGGAAAAGATTACTTTAAAGAACTATTAGAACGAGTTCGCTCTATTCGCGCAAGTGAGCGAAGAATTTGGTTACAAATAACAGATATATTTGCTGAGTGCAGTCTGGACTATGATAAAAACGCAGACTTAACAAAAGAGTTTTATGCTATGGTTCAAAATAAATTTCATTTTGCCATAACTGGAAAAACCGCCGCAGAAATAATTGCTGAAAGTGCAGATAGAAACAAAGAGCATATGGGCTTAATTACTTGGAAAAATGCACCAGATGGGAGAATTTTAAGAAGTGATGTTACAGTGGGAAAAAACTATTTGTCAGAAAAAGAAATTAGACAGCTAGAAAGAGCGGTAGCAGGATATTTTGATTATATAGAAGATTTGATTGAGCGAGAAAATACTTTTACTATGCAAGATTTTGCCACCAGCATTAATGAATTTTTAGCTTTTAGAAAATACGATATTTTAACAGGTAAAGGTCGCATAAGCAAAAAGCAAGCAGATGAAAAAGCAAAGGCTGAATATGATGAATTTAATAAAACGCAAAAAATCAATTCGGACTTTGAAAAGCAAGTAAAACAGCTGCTAGAAAAAGGCGGTGAAAAATAATGAGTAAATTAGATGAATTGATTGTTGAACTTTGTCCTAATGGTGTGGAATTTTTTAAAATTAAAGATATATGTTATGTAAGTAGAGGCGTAGTAATTTCAAAACAAGATATTATAGAAAATTTTGGGGAATTTCCAGTATATTCATCACAGACTGAAAATAATGGTGAGCTTGGTAAAATAAATACATATGCTTACGATGGTGAGTATTTAACATGGACTACTGATGGAGCAAATGCGGGTACAGTTTTTTATAGGATAGGGAAATTTAATGTTACAAATGTATGTGGAATTTTAAAGCTAACAAAACAAGATACATTGATGAGATATATTTATCATATATTGCGTGTGGAGGCTCCTAAGTATGTAAGAAGTGGTATGGGAAATCCTAAACTTATGAGTAATGTTATGGGGGATATAATTATCCCCATACCCCCCTTACCAATCCAACAAGAAATCGTCCGTATTTTAGACACTTTTACAGAGCTGACCGCAGAGCTAACCGCAGAGCTAACCGCTCGCAAAAAGCAATACGAATATTATCGTGATAAATTGCTTACTTTTGAAGAAGGGGAGGTTGAGTGGAAGACTTTGGGTGAAATAGGAAAATTCACATATGGGTATGCAGCAAAAGCTCAGGAATCTGGTGAAGCAAGATTTGTAAGAATTACAGATATTAACGAGAGAGGAAAGCTAATAACAGAAGATAAAAAGTATATTGATATTTCTAAAGAAAATGAAAGGTATATTCTTAAAAAAAACGATTTGTTGATGGCACGAACAGGTGCAACATATGGGAAAACTATGATTTTTGAAGAAGATTATTTGGCCATTTATGCTGGATTTTTGATTAAGATTAGTTTTTCGGAGAAACTTATTAACCCGAGGTATTATTGGCATTTTTCTCAGAGTAAACTTTTTTGGGCTCAAGCCAATAAATTAGTATCAGGAGGTGGCCAGCCACAATTTAATGCAAATGCATTAAAAGAAGTAAAATTTCCAATTCCCTACTCCAATAATTTTGATAAATCTCTTGCCGAGCAAGAACGCATCGTTGCTATCCTCGATAAATTTGATGCCCTAACAAATTCAATCAGCGAGGGGCTACCTCGTGAAATAGAGCTTCGTCAACAACAATACGAATATTATCGTAATATGCTTCTGAACTTTCCCAAACAGGAGGATTAAAGATGTTTCAATATAGCACTATAGCAGAATCCAATAATTTTATCGTATTAGATAAATATACTAAGTTATCTCAGGTTTGCGAAAGTTACCAAACTGAAAGTAGTTTAGAGCAGGAGCTAATCTCTGATTTAGTTAAACAAGGTTATGAATATTTACCTGAACTAAATATGCCAGAAAAAATGCTCGCGAATGTGCGCAAGCAACTCCAAATTCTGAATAAAGTTGAGTTTAGCGAAGCTGAATGGCTTAGATTTTGCGAGCAGTATTTAGATAAACCTAGTGATAATATTATTGATAAAACGCGTAAAATACATAATGATTATATTTATGATTTTGTGTTTGATGATGGTCATATCCAAAATATCTATTTGCTAGATAAAAAAAATATTGCCAATAATAAAATGCAAGTTATTTCCCAATTTGAGCAAAAGGGTACACAGGCTAATCGCTATGATGTTACGATTTTGGTTAATGGGTTACCACTAGTACAAGTGGAACTTAAAAAGCGGGGGATTGCTATTCGTGAAGCTTTTAATCAGGTACATCGTTATAGCAAAGAAAGTTTTAACTCAGCAAATTCACTCTATAAATATTTGCAGATTTTTGTAATTTCTAATGGCACCGATAGCCGTTATTTTGCCAATACAACCAAACGCGATAAAAATAGTTTTGATTTTACTATGAACTGGGCAAAAGCCGATAACAGTCTGATTAAAGATTTAAAAGATTTTACGGCCACATTTTTTCAAAAGAATACTTTGCTCAATGTGTTACTAAAATATTCCGTATTTGATGTAAGTGATACCTTACTGGTTATGCGCCCCTATCAAATTGCGGCCACAGAACGGATTTTATGGAAAATTATTAGTTCATATCAAGCAAAAAATTGGCGGACTACTGATAGCGGTGGTTATATTTGGCATACAACTGGTTCTGGCAAAACCTTGACTAGTTTTAAAGCGGCTCGTTTGGCGACAGAGTTAGATTTTATAGAGAAAGTATTTTTTGTGGTAGATAGAAAAGATTTAGACTATCAGACTATCAAAGAATATCAGCGTTTTTCGCCTGATAGCGTTAATGGCTCGGAAAGTACAGCCGGCTTAAAGCGGAATATTGCCAAAGATGATAATAAAATTATTGTTACGACAATTCAAAAGCTTAATAATTTGATGAAAAATGAGGCTGAATTGCCAATCTATAATAAACAGGTAGTATTTATTTTTGATGAGGCGCATCGCTCGCAATTTGGGGAAGCGCAAAAGAATATTCAAAAGAAATTTAAAAAATACTATCAGTTTGGCTTTACGGGAACGCCGATTTTTCCTGAGAATGCTTTAGGTTCAGAAACTACAGCCTCAGTTTTTGGCAGAGAACTACATTCTTATGTAATCACTGATGCGATTAGAGATGAAAAAGTTCTGAAATTTAAAGTGGACTATAATGATGTTCGGCCCAAATTCAAAAGTCTAGAAAGCGAGCAAGATGAGAAAAAACTCTCAGCTGCCGAAACTAAAGAGGCTTTATTGCATCCAGAGCGAATCAAAGAAATTTCACAATACATTTTGAATAATTTTAGAGTTAAAACCCATCGCTTAAATGCTAGTGGCAAAGGTTTTAATGCTATGTTTGCGGTAAGTAGTGTAGAAGCAGCTAAACTTTACTATGAAGCATTAAAGAATTTACAGCAAGCAAGTTCTAAACCGTTAAAGATTGCCACGATATTTTCTTTTACGGCGAATGAAGAGCAAACTGCTATCGGTGAGATTAGTGATGAAACTTTCGAGCTTTCGGCTTTAGATAGTAGTGCCAAAGAATTTTTAAGCTTAGCTATTAAGGACTATAATGACTTTTTTAAAACTAATTATGGTGTAGAAGGTAATGAATTTCAAAATTATTATCGGGATTTAGCGAAACGGGTAAAGGATAAGGAAATTGATTTGCTAATTGTGGTGGGGATGTTTTTAACAGGATTTGATGCGCCAACACTAAATACTTTATTTGTGGATAAAAATCTGCGCCATCATGGCTTAATACAGGCTTTCTCGCGCACTAATCGTATTTATGATTCGACTAAAACCTTTGGCAATATTGTTACTTTTCGAGATTTAGAGCGGGCAACCATAGACGCTATTACCCTCTTTGGCGACAAGAATACTAAAAATGTAGTTTTAGAAAAAAGCTATCGGGAATATATGGATGGTTTTACCGATTTGCTTACTGGCGAAGCGCGTCGCGGTTATAGCGCAGTAGTACAAGAATTGCAAGAGCGTTTTCCTAATGTTGAGGATATTGTTACAGAAAAAGATAAAAAAGATTTTGCTAAACTGTTTGGGGAATATTTGCGAGTGGAAAATATTTTGCAAAACTATGATGAATTTGCCAGTTTAAAAGCGCTACAAACTGTAGATTTAGCGGATCCTGTAGCTTTAGAAAACTTTAAAGCTACTTATTATGTTAGCGATGCAGATATTGAGCTTATGCAAGGTGTTCAAGTGCTAAAAGACAGAGTTATTCAAGATTATCGCTCTACTTATAACGATATTAGAGATTGGATCCGTCGCGAAAAAGCAGGTCAAGAAAAAGGTGCTGCGACTATTGATTGGGATGATGTGATTTTTGAAATAGATTTGCTAAAATCGCAAGAAATAAATTTAGATTATATTTTAGAGTTAGTTTTTGAGCATAACAAAAAAATGAAAAATAAAGAATTATTAGTTGAAGAAGTGCGACGTTTAATTCGTTCAAGTGTTGGTAATCGTGCTAAAGAAACTTTGGTAGTTGATTTTATTAATCAAACTGATTTAGATCAAATTCAAGATAAAGCTAGTATTATTGATTGCTTTTTTAGTTTTGCGCAAACTGAGCAAAAGCGTGAGGCGGAAGAATTAATTAAAGCGGAAAATCTTAATGCAGAAGCGGCGAAAAGATATATTAGCACTTCTTTAAAAAAAGAATATGTCAGTGAAAATGGTACCGAACTCAATGAAATTCTGCCTAAGATGAGTCCGCTAAATCCGCAATATTTAACGAAAAAACGTAGTGTTTTTCAAAAAATTATGGCCTTTGTGGACAAGTTTAAAGGTGTAGGCGGAAAGGTTTAATTTTAGTAAGAAAATTAAGGTTGTTTTCTGGCGACTTAAGTCAATAAGTAAATAAAAATAGATAGGCGGGGTCATTTCATATAACCTCAAGCCTATCTATTTTCTATAAATGTCAGTTTATATACCTAATAATTTAAGATAAGTGAATATGAACACTTATCTAGTACTAATATATCTATAAAGCAGGTAAATACAGCATATTTTATAGCAAATACAATACTTATTAACGAAATTTTAGAACTTTAATATTGTAAGTGGTATAATGAAAGTAGTTTTACAACTTCCAAATAATAAAAAATTTGGGTATCCGCTTTAAAAATCTGCAAAATTTGAGCTAGTAGCTAGAAAGAGGTTAGCAAATGGCAACAACAGTAGAATACATTGAGTTTGTATGTGAGCAGGTGAGAGCCTGTGGTGAAATAAGATATCGAAAAATGTTTGGAGAGTACATGGTATATATAAATAATAAGCCGATATTTTTAGTTTGTGATAATACTGTTTATGTAAAAAAACATGAAAAACTTCAGAGCTTAATGGCTCAAGCAGAGTTAGGGTTTCCCTATAAAGGTTCAAAGGAACATTATATTTTAGATATTGATAATGTTAGTTTGAGTGAACAAGTAGGAGCTATTTTAGAAGAGGTCATACCTGTGCCCAAGCCTAAAAAGAAAAAATCTTAGGCAAACTCATAAAAGTAGCTAAAATAATAATGAATATTTATAGACCAGAAAATTTTTTTGGAGGTCTTAACTATGAGTACTTTATCATAGTTTGCAAGAAGACTCCCACCGCTAAGTTTCCTTCTTTTTGAGATATTCAATACTTAGTTTTTCAAGTATTTTGCTAACATCGGTTCCTTCTTGAATAGCTTGGATTTTCAACTCTTTCAATATTTCGCTGTCTAATGTTGTAGTAAATTTCACTCGCATAAATGATTCCTCCTATTGACTTATAGGTAAAGGAGGTGAAAGTCAATGCATAAAGCTTATAAATTTCGTCTATACCCAACAAAAGAGCAGGAAACTATAATTGCCAAGTCGATTGGTTGTAATCGTTTCGTGTATAATCACTTTTTAGCAAAAAGAAAAGAAGCCTATGAGGAATATGATACAACAATTAACTATAATGGCTGTTCTGCGTTGCTAACCAAGCTTAAGAAAGAATTTCCTTGGCTAAAAGAGTCTGATTCTACTTCACTACAAACTACACTAAAAGACTTAGATTCTGCTTATCAGAAGTTTTTCAAAGAAAAGAAAGGCTATCCCAAATTCAAGTCTAAGAAAAATCCTGTGCAATCGTATACTAGTAAATGTAATAATTCCTCTATCCGAATCGTGGATAATATCATTAAACTACCTAAACTTGGACTAGTGAAATTCGCAAAATCAAGGGAAGTTGATGGGCAAATAATCAGTGCTACGATTCGTCGTAATCCATCGGGTAAATATTTTGTATCAGTATTGGTTGATGTGGAAATAGATCAATTACCCGTAGTTGGTCAATCTATCGGTGTAGACTTGGGAGTCAAAGACTTCGCAATCCTCTCTACTGGTGAAAAAATACATAACCCTAAATACTACCGCAAATTAGAGCGTAAATTAACTAAATTGCAACGATCACTATCTCGAAAAACAAAAGGTAGTAATAACCGCAATAAAGCTAGAATTAAACTTGCTAGACACCACGAAAAGATTGCTAATTGTCGCCGTGATTTTCTACAAAAGCTATCTACTAGGCTAATTCGTGATAATCAAACGATTTGCTTAGAAGATTTACAAACTAGCAATATGATTAAGAATCATAAATTAGCAAAATCAATTGCCGAGGTGGGATGGTCTGAATTTCGTTCTATGCTTGAATATAAGGCTAATTGGTACGGCAGGACTATTTCAGTCATTGGAAAGTCATTCCCGTCTAGTCAAAGCTGTTCTGTTTGCGGATATCGCAACAGAGAGGTAAAAAACTTGAACCTTAGAGAATGGGAATGCCCAAACTGCCATACTGTGCATGATAGGGATGTGAACGCAGCAAATAATATACTTGCTGAAGGACTTCGACTTTTGGCTTAGTAGCCAAAGAACCGTAGGAATTACGGGGATAGCTTGGTTAAACGCTGACACTGGTCGGCGTGTTCCCAAGAATCCACCACTTCTATAAGTGGTGGTAGTTCAAGAAATCAAATATAGTAAAAATGGAGATTGTAATAGGGGAGGGGGCTTTGAAAATTTAAAAATCAAAACCTCCTTCCTAGCTTGCTTTGATTTTTAGGAGGTAAGAAAATGAATATCTTAAAAAAATATGGCTTAACAGAGCGCTTTATAAATGAGTCCAGCATGTATCCCGACTTAACTTTGGCAAGAGTTATTGCCCAATATAAAGGTTTATATAAAATAGTAACCACCAAAGGGGAACAGTTTGCCCAAATCTCAGGAAAACTAAGGTATGAAACTACTGAATTAGCAAAGCTCCCAGCTGTAGGCGATTACGTGATGATTTCTTGTCAAAGCCAAGAAGATTTGGCTTTGATTCAGTGTATCTTAACACGTAAAAGTGTTTTTTTGCGTACAGCGGTGGGAGTAAGTGAGCAAGCTCAAGTGGTTGCGGCTAATGTAGATGTCGTCTTTCTGTGTATGTCTTTAAATAATAATTATAGCTTAAATCGCTTAGAACGTTATTTGGCAATTGCCTGGGATAGTGGTGCAACTCCGGTAATTGTGCTTACAAAGTCCGATTTGTGTCCGAATCTACAAGCCATAATCACAGAAGTTGAACAAGCTTCTGGCTTTGCGCAGATAATAACTACTAGTATGTATCAGGATAATATTGATAAGTTTAAATCATATTTGAGCAAAGGGCTTACTACAGCATTTATTGGTTCCTCAGGGGTTGGAAAATCAACCTTAATTAACCAGATTTTAGGTGAAGCTGTTTTGGCCACAAATGAAATCGGTAATGCTGATAAAGGCAGACATACAACTACTGGGAGAGAATTATTTCCGTGTTCGTTTGGCGGCGCAGTTATTGATACTCCAGGGATGCGTGAATTAGGGATTCAAAGCCTAGATTTAGTAAAATCTTTTGCGGATCTTGAAGAACTTATACCGCAATGTAAATTTACAGATTGCACGCACACTAACGAACCAGGTTGTGCAATACAAAAGGCCATAGCCGCGGGAACAATAACCCAAAGGAGATTGGATAGTTATATAAAATTAAAAAATGAGTCTTCCTATCAAGGGTTAAATAGCAAACAAATTGAAACTCAAAAATTAGAGCGGATGTTTAAAGAAGTCGGCGGCATGAAAAATGCTCGCAGGTTTGCCAAAGATAAAAAACACAAAAACTAAGCGAGTAATAGGCTGTGTTACTAGGAATTAGTCTTAGACACAGCCTGTTTTATTTGAAAAAAATTTTATCGAAACTAACCTGGTACAAAAACTATTTTTTTGAATAGTTTTTAGGATAAAACTTAAATAATTCAATGGCTTACTATGTTATAATTAGAAATTATACTAAAAGCTAAAGTTATAGGTATAAAATAAAAGATAATGATTTAATTAGGTTAATACAAGGAGAAAAAATGAAAATTTCTAAAAAAGATGCGTTAATATGGTTTGAATTTTTTGCTCAATTACCCGAGGATGAAGAATTGATGAGCAAGCAACAAGAAATCGTTTTTGCAACTTTAGCCCAAATCGAGGCAGCAGTTGAAAAACGCAATGAGCTTTTAATGGCGCAAATAAAAGGTTTGAAAACTCTAGAGGGAAGAACTAGATTTATAGGCGATGAAAATAAATTTTCGCCAGGCTGTCGGTCTTGTTTGTTAGGGACGGGGCTTAGCGCTATTCGTAAAACTAATAAATGTAACTTAGAGTGTAAATTTTGTTATAATTATGGCGAATTAGATGATATAGCACCAATTGGTGAAGGTCTATGGGGTATTGGTGGGACAAAGTTTTATGAACAAGATCTTGATTTATTACTAAAAATTCAAGATAAACCTACGGGAATTGCTTATGTGTATTTGGAACCATTTATGGAGATAGAAAAATATTATTCGGTAATCAAAAAATTTAATCAAGTTGAAATTTATCAGCATTTATACACTAATGGGACTTTAGCTACGGAGGAAACTTTGAAAGCTTTGGGGGAAGCAGGTTTAAATGAAATAAGGTTTAACTTAGGCGCTTCTAATTGTGCAGATAAAGTTATAGAGAATATAGCTATTGCCAAAAAATATATAAATAATGTAGGGATAGAAACGCCAATGACACCAGAATTTTTTGAAACTTTTTTCAAAAAGAAACAGGCGATATTAGCTACAAAAGTTGATTTTATTAATTGTGCAGAATTACATTTAAATGCCAACAACATTGATAATTATTATGGGGCTAATATGTATATGGCGCGTCATGGCTATATTTCACCTATTTGGAGCAGAGAATTAACTTTGCAATTTATGCGTATTGCAATAGATGAACAATGGAATTTAATAGTGCATGATTGCTCTAATCATACAAAATTTGCTAGAGATTTAAATTTAGCAGCTAAAGAAGGCAAATGGTTTGGTGCTAGTAATTATGTTAGCGAATTTGCCTGTCTACCTTATGCCGCCTTCTTACCAATTTTAAAAGACCCTAATTTCAAATTTTTAGTTGAAGAAGAGTTACCGGTTGGTTACCGACCAGGAGAAATGCTTTATTAAGCAGACTAAAAAACGGACAAAATTTTACAGAAAAAGTCGGGACATAATGTTAACTTTACAGTAGAATGGAAATGCAGATAAGAGGTGTACTTATGGGTTGGGTTGAAGACATTAGTAAAGCGATAAATTATATTGAGAACAATCTAGAAGGTCAGTTAAGTATAGATAACATTGCAGAAAGAGCAAGGCTATCACCTTTTTACTTTCAAAAAGGATTTACGATGTTATGTGGTTTTACTGTAAGTGAATATATTAGAAAACGTAGATTGACATTAGCTGGGAGTGAGCTTGTAGCAACGGAAAATAAAGTAATTGATATTGCCTTAAAGTACGGCTACGATTCTCCAGATAGTTTTACCAAGGCTTTTACCCGTTTTCATGGGCTTACCCCTACTGCTGTTCGAAAGGGCGGGGCAATGTTAAAATCCTTGGCCCCGCTCAAATTAAAATTTTCGCTGGAAGGTGGTTATATTATGGATTACAAAATTGTAGAAAAAGAAGCGTTTACTATTATGGGTGTGTCGAAAGTATTTAAGTATGATAATGCTTTTGCAGAAATCCCTCAGTTTTGGGCCGAACATTATCAAACTGGAGGTGGGGCATTAATTTGTGGAATGTATGGAGTCTGCATTGATAAAAGTATTGAAGGTGGGATGCCGACAGATGAATTTGAATACTTGATCGCAGATAATTACAATCCAATGCAAGATGTTCCCCAAGGTGTTACTACAAAGATTATCCCTAAAAATACTTGGGCTGTTTTTCCATGCAAAGGAGCATTGCCAGAAGCAATACAAGCTGTAAATCAGAAAATTTTTACTGAGTGGTTACCTAATTGTTGTGATTATGAAATTGCAGCTGGATATAATATTGAACTGTACACAAATGCAGCAGAGTATCCGCAAGGAATTAAAGATAAAAGTTATTATAGTGAAATTTGGGTACCAATTAAGAAAAAATAAAGAAATTTTCAGGGGAGGTAAGAAAAAATGGAACTTATCACTGTTACCTCAGAAAACATAGCTAAAGAGCATATTTGTTGTGCCATTGCTAATGATAATGATTGCCAGGTACAAGCTAAGAAATCCTGGCTGCAAGATAGATTTGCCGAGGGGTTAGTTTTTTTGAAGGGAAATATACGAGGAAAATGTTTTATTGAATACCTCCCTGCCGAAAAAGCTTGGGTACCAATTGAAGCAGACAATTACATATATATTAATTGCCTATGGGTAGCTGGGCAGTATAAAGGGCAAGGCTATTCTAAGTTATTGCTAAATGCCTGTATTGACGATGCTAAAAAGCAAGGAAAGCAAGGGCTCGCAATATTAACAGCTAAAAAGAAATTGCCCTATTTGGCAGATACTAAGTTTTTGCAACACCACGGATTTGAAAAGGCGGCAGAATTTGCGCCTTATTTTGAGTTGTACTATTTAGCTTTTGCGAGTAATTCCCAACCACCTAAATTCAAGGTAAGTTGCCTAAATTGTCATAAAACAGAAAGTGAAGTGGGATTTACATTGTATTATACGAATCAATGTCCATTTACGGCTAAATATGTGCCACTTATTGAGAAAATAGCTGAAAATAAGCAAGTTGCACTTAAAGTTATAAAACTTAAAACTTGTGAGGCGGCACAAAATGCACCTACGCCTTTTACTAGTTTTAGTTTGTTTTATAAAGGCGAATTTATAACTCATGAAATTTTATCAGAAAATAAATTTCTTAAAATTTTAGACAGTAAAGGATATAAATAAAACAAGAATATTAAAGAAGTTATAGAAAACTGGCCTGAAAAAATTAGCTTTAAAAAGCAGGATTTTTTCAGGCCAGTTTTCTATTCCTAAAATAAAAGAATAACTAAACATAGTCTAGGATTATAATGCTCAATCTAAAACATTTAAAATTATAGTGGCTATAGGATAATATTTTAGATGTTTACTTTATTTTTTGTTATTCATATTTTGAATATAAGATAAAGCTCTGTCTGGACTTAAGGATGGACTATATAAATAACCTTGGCAATGAACATCACCTAATTCGTCTAAGAGTAGTTGTTGTTCAATTTTATCGATATACTCAACAATTACTTTTAGATTTAAAGAGGCACACATCTCAATAATGCTGGTTACCATTTTTCGGCTATGTAAATTATAAGTGATATCTCGGCTTAGAGATTGATCAATTTTCAAAGTATTAATGGGTAAGTTTTTAATATAGCTTAAAGAACTATGTCCCATGCCAAAATCATCAATAGCAATTTTCACACCTAATGTAGTCAAGGTTTGGAGGCGTTTTTGGGTATAATGATTATTATCCAAAGCAATACTTTCTGTTATTTCTAATTCTAATTCATAAGGATTAATACCACTAGTAGCTATGCTTTTAGCTACATCTTCTAAAATTTTATCTTTAGTAAGTTGTTTAACGGAGATATTGACAGACATAACGACATCTTCTAGGCCGGCTTTCTTCCAAGTTGCTAATTGTTGGCAGGCAGTTGCTAAAACCCAGCCACCTAGAGAATGAATTAAACCTGTTTCTTCAGCTAACATAATTACTAAAGAAGGGGGGATTTTCCCTAGTGAATAGTGGTTCCATCGTAAAAGGGCTTCAACACCAGTTACTGTTTTTCCTTGGTAAACTTGTGGTTGATATTCTAAGTAAAGCGTTTTTTGTTCCATTGCTTCTTTGAGATCGTGTGCCAAAAGACGTGCAAGCTTACCAGCATTATCACCACGAATAATTAGATTAGTAGAATACATATTTTTAGGTACAGATGCTAATTCGGATAAATAAGTTAAAGATTTTTCCAGTTCTTGCTGTTTTTGCCTTTTTGAGATTTTTACAAACGGTAAGTAAATAGCAAAACCTATGCCTAGATTAACACATTGGAGTACTATACCGCTAAAAGAATTAGTAGCTAAATAACCGCTTAATAAAGGGGGCGTTGTCCAGTGAATGATGTTGTTAGTAATAGGTACTAGACCAATTAGTGTAGCTAGATAGGCCACACAGAGCAGAACTAGAGGTGTTAGAATAAAAGGTAACAAAAAAATTGGATTTAGGGCTATTGGCAGGCCAAATATTAAAATTTCGCTGACATTAAATATTGCCGGCAAAACAGAAATTTGTGCTAAGCGGTAGGGAATTCCTTGTCTATATGTAAATAAAATAGCCAAAATTAAACATAAGGTTGAACCAGTACCACCAATGGTTGCAAAAGTAGTGATAAAAACATTGGTTATTATTTCGGTTGGTTGTCCACCAGTACTATACGCTAGGAGATTTTGCTGTGCAGCAATTTTATATAGATCGTCCAAAACTGAACTTAAGACATTTTGGCCGTGAATACCGAAAAACCATAGAATTTGAACGACAAAGTAGTATTTGAGTACAGCAAATAAAGAAGAATCACCTACTGTAAACAAAGATTTTATTAGATTGTAAAAGGGTTGACAAATATCTACAATTCCATAAGCGAGGCTGATATATTTAATTATCGCAAAAATAGCTAGTGTAATCCCAAAAGGAATAATATTGGTTAGTGATTGAGCAATTAGGGGGTCGTGGTTATCAAAAAAGGCTTCTAGTTTTATTAATTCTAGGGAGCGAATAAAAAAAAATATTTCAGTTACCAAAAGTGTAACTATTATTGAGAAAAATATGCCGAAAATTCCTAACCAATGTGCCGGCAACCCCAAAAAACCTTGAGTTGATTCAGGTTGGATTAAAATTGTGAGGCAGCTAATAGCAGTTATGGAGGCGACTAAAGGATGAAATCCTTCTTGGTGCTCAGCTAACAAATAGCTGATAGTTCCTGCTAAGAGAAGAGAAATAATACCAAAGGAAGCGCTATAAATTGATGTGCCTAACAATTTCCAGTTGGCGCCTAATAAGGAGTTCATAAGATTTTGATACTCAGTTAGAGGTAGATTTATAAATACAGCTGCAAAAGAACCAATTACCATAATTGGCATATTTAACAGAAGACTCTGCTGAATTGCCCTGAGATGTCGCTGATTAGAAAGAGTTAAAATTAAATTATTAAACACAATATCCTCCTTAGAAAATTTCTAGAAACTTAGTCAATATAAAAACCCTTGATTTATGATTAGCAAAAATAAATGTATGGGGAATTGAACTTAGGGCAATTAGAAATTATAGTTAATGTATAAGCAAGAATAACGGCAATAATTAAAAATAAACTGATAAAATATTATCTTTTCATTATAAGCTATTAATAATAGTATAGCTAGTTTTGGAGTTATAAAAAGTATTTTTGAGTTATTAGTCATATAAATGGTTGAATGTAATTTAACACAAAATAATATTATTTGATTGGAATAAAAAGCGGAATCATTGACCGAAAAAAATATAAATGATAAACTTAAATTTAATAAAGATAGCGAATATGATACTGTAAAAGAGGTTCAGATTGTAGAAATTGCACTAAAAACCTTTTATATAGGTGCGCAAGAATCTATTTTGGACATATAACAATTATTAGGTATTAAATTTGAGACTGATAATATCTATACGTTTGGTGGCTGGTTTATGAATCAATTTAGGGGGCGATTAGAAAAAAGTGCGCAAATATCTTATTATGGCTATTGTTTCAAAGTAGTAGCAATAGGCGAAATAGTATTTTACGCTTTGAAGTTAAAAAAGAAGTTTAAAGAGAAATACGTTGGCGGTTAGTATCAAGTAAATACTATGTTATTTTAGGGGGGGAAAATTTGAATTTAATTAAAAATATGATAATGGATAAAGCACAGCATCGAATTGAACGCTTTGGCTTTAAAAAAACTACAATGGACGAGTTAAGTAGAGATTGCGGTATTTCTAAAAAAACAATTTATCTGCATTTTAAAGATAAAGAAGATTTATTGAAAAGCCTGATTTTAAGAGAATCACAGGCTTTTTTGCAGCGGGTATTTGCTGAAGTTCAAACAATTGCAGATCCGTTAGAAAAACTAACTGCCTTGATTAATGTTGCAGTACAAAACTTTAATCAAGATAATTTTATAACGGGAATTCTAAAAGAAGATGAGATATTTGCAGCTTTTGTTAAACGGAAATATCATGCAATTATTGATCAAGAAATAATTGCTAAAATTGCGCAAATAATTAAAGATGGTAAAACAAGAGGTGTTTTTCGCGAAGTGAATGAAACTGTGGTAGCTTATGCAGGTTTTAAATTGTTTCAAGCTTTTACTTATGCCAAAACAGGGCCTTTAGAGCCAGAAGTAGATTACACACCTGAATTAGTTGATTTTCTAGTGCAAGCAATTATTAAACCCCAGTCGCGTTAATCACATAGAGGTTTTTAGCGAAACTATAAAGTATCGTAAAGTCTCTATGAACTATTTTTTTCAACGTCGGAAACTTAAAAACTAAAACAGTTTACTGGTTGATTTTATTTAATAAATAAGGCTATAACACCAATAAGCAATGTCTATTGACATTATAATTAAAAATAGAGTATCTATCTGTAATATGTATTATAGATATAAGGAGCATAAAGTGAATTTTTTAAATTTTAAATACCGCGAAATAGTGAGTAGGCGAGAGAATATTTAAGATTATAGAAGGAGGATAACCAAATGAAAAAAACTATTAGTATAATTAGCACGCTGCTTTTGCTAGTTACGTTAACAGCCTGCGGTAAAATAGCTGATAATGGTCTAAATAAAGATCCCTTAGTGAGAACTTATACGGTAACAGATAGCGACTCAACTCAGCAGGCTAATTATTCAGGCGAGGTACGTGGGCGTTATGAAAAAAAATTAGCTTTTCAAGTTGCTGGTAAAATTATTAACCGCAATGTTGAAGTGGGTAGTAAAGTTAAGGTTGGAGATGTTTTGCTACAAATAGATCCACAGGATATTAGGCAAACCGTAAATATTAATGCGGCTCAAGTTGCCGCGGCCGAATCCAAATTAGAACTTGCTAGTAGTGATTTGCAACGTTACAGTAGTTTACATGCCCAAGGAGCAATAAGTACTTCCCAACTAGATCAATATAAGAATGCTTATGAAGTAGCTCTAGCCGCTGTACGTCAAGCAAATGCACAGTATAATCAAGGTGCTAATCAGCTAGAGTATAGTTATCTTAAAGCAGATGCGGCAGGGGTTATTGCCAGTATTGCTGTAGAAAGTGGACAAGTGGTTAGTGCGGGACAAACTGTGCTTACCTTAGTAAGAGATGGGGAACGTGAAATAGAAATCAATGTGCCAGAAAATAGAGTGGAACAGTTAGCGATAAATACACCAGTACAAGTAGATTTTTGGGCTTTAGAAAACATTAAAGTAGTTGGAAAGGTAAGAGAAATTTCGCCTGTGGCCGATAAAGTTACGCGGACATATACGGTACGGATTAGTTTGCTAGAGCCACCAGCAGAAATTAAGTTGGGGATGACCGCTAATGTATTAGTAAATTATCAAGACCAGAAAACTAAAATTCACACAATTCCAATTACTGCTCTTTATCAAACAGAAACTAAAGCTCAAGTTTGGTTAGTGCGTGAGGGTTGTGTGCAGTTACAAGAGGTTAAGCTAGGTAATTTTAAAGATGATAAAATTGAGGTAATATCAGGGCTTAAAACAGGAGATATTGTGGTGACAGCAGGTGTACAAAAATTACACGCCGGGCAGAAGGTGCGTATATGAAAGATTTTAACTTGACCAGATGGGCGCTAGCACACCAGCAACTTGTGTATTTTTTTGTGGCCTTAACATTTATCGCCGGTCTGTTTACTTACCCGCGTTTAGGCAGAATGGAAGATCCGGAATACGTAATTCGTCAAATGATTGTAAGCGTTGCTTGGCCAGGAGCTACGGCTAAGCAAGTCGAAGAACAAGTTACGGATAAACTTGAAAAAAAATTACAAGATACTCCTGGTTTAGATTATTTAAAGAGCTATTCTAAAGCTGGGCAAGCTGTAATTTATGTAAATTTGAAAGAATCTGTGCCCGCTAAAGATGTGCGACCTACGTGGTTAGAGGTGAGAAACCTAGCTAATGATATTAAGGGTAGTTTGCCACAGGGAGTAGTGGGGCCGGCTTTTAATGATCGCTTTGATGATGTGTTTGGCAGTATCTATGCTTTGACAGCAAGTGATTATAGTTATGAAGAATTACGGGCTCAGGCAAAACAAATTCGGAGAATTTTGTTGGGTGTAAATAGTGTTAAGCGGGTGGAATTAATTGGTGTTCAGCCCGAGAAAGTTTATATTGAAATCCAAAGTAACAAACTGGCGCAACTCGGACTAGATCCAAAGGTTATATTACAAGCAGTTCAAGCTCAAAGCTCTATGAATCCCGCAGGTATGTTAGAGACTAAGTCTGATAATGTTTATTTGCGGGTTTCGGGCTTATTTGACAATCTAGAGCAACTGAATAATTTGCCAATACGTGCCGCGGGCAGAACTTTTCGTTTGGGGGATATTGCTAAAGTTAGCCGTGGTTATGTAGAACCAAGCGAACCGAAAATGTATTATAATGGGCAACCCGCGGTGGGACTGGCAGTATCAATGGATAGTGGCGGTAATATTATTAACTTGGGTTTGGCGTTACATAAAGCAATTGCTATGATTAGACAAGAATTGCCTCTAGGATTAGAAATTAGCCAAGTTGCTAATCAAGCACAAGTCGTGGAAGAATCAATTGGCGAATTCACCAAGTCACTTTGGGAAGCGATTATTATTGTGTTAGCGGTGAGTTTTCTAAGTTTAGGAGTACGTTGTGGTTGGGTGGTAACTTTGTGTATTCCCTTAGTTTTAGCGGGGGTTTTTGCTGGAATGAGTATCGCGAGTATTGATTTGCATAAGGTTTCGCTGGGGGCGTTGATTATTTCCTTAGGCTTATTAATTGATGATGCGACAATTGCAGTAGAAATGATGGAAGTAAAGCTAGCACAGGGCTGGGAACGGGTAGAGGCAGCTTGTTATGCTTACCAGGCGACGGCTTTTCCGATGTTGACAGGAACTTTAATAACTTGTGCAGGTTTTATACCTATTGGTTTTGCCAAAGGAGCTTCTGCGGAATTTACTAGTAGTTTATTTCCTGTAATTACGATTGCCTTATTATTTTCCTGGGTAGTGGCGGTAATGGTTACCCCACTATTTGGCTATGTACTAATAAAACCGCGCAGGACTGAAAATATAAATGACCAGGCTAATAAGCAGGAAGTTTATAATACAAAGTTTTATAATTTTTTTAAGAAAATTTTAGTCTGGTGTTTAAATAATCGCAAACTAGTTTTAGGGTTTACTATAGCGTGTTTTGTGTTGGCGGTGTTTTCTTTGAAATTTGTAAAAAAAGAATTTTTCCCTCCTTCAACAAGACCAGAGTTGATAGTAGAGTTAACTTTGCCAGAAGGGGCTTCGTTGCTAGATACAGAACAGCAAGCCAAGAAATTAGCTTTACTATTAGAAGATGAGCCGCTAATTAAGCAATATAGTTATTATGTCGGCAAAGGTGCTCCACGTTTTATTTTAACGCTAGAGCCGAAATTGCCAGCCAATAATTTTGCGCAGTTTATTATTGTAGCTAAAGATATAGAAGCGCGTAAGCAATTACAAAGTAAGCTAGAAAAACAATTTAATCAAGGTTTTGAGGAAGTCCGCTCAAATATTAAACTAATTCAAACTGGTCCGCCATCAGATTATCCAGTAATGCTGAGAGTTTCTGGTTATCAACAAACAAAAGTATTAGAGCTGGCTAATAAAGTTGGACAAATTATGCAGTCTAAGCCAGAATTGAAAAACATAAATTATGATTGGCAAGAAAAAGCCAAGAGTATGAAATTAAGTGTCGATCAAGATAAAGCTCGTTTATTAGGGATAACGAGCCAAAGTTTAGCGAAAGATTTACAGGCACAAATTAGTGGTCTAACTATTGGTGAATATTATGAGGCGGATAAAACGCTAGGCATATTATTTCGGTTAGATAAGGAAAATCGAAAAACTTTAGCAGAAATTAAGAATTTACCAATCCACATTGGTGGTGGCGCTTTTGTACCCTTAGAACAAATTGCTAAAATTAGTTATGAAGCAGAAGAAGGTACAATTTGGCGGTATAATCTAAAGCCAACAATAACGGTACAAGCAGATGTTGTAGGAAAAATAACTGGCAATGATGCTACACAACAAGTTTATAGTGAACTGCAACAGTTGCGAGACCAATTGCCATTTGGCTATAGTATTGAAGTTGCGGGTTCGTCAGAGAGAAGTAAAACTTCTGTAGATTTTTTATTGCAAACCGTGCCAGTAATGAGTTTAGTTATAGTAATATTGCTAATGTTGCAATTGCAAAGAGTATCTTTAGTAGTAATTGCCCTATTAACTTTGCCTTTAGGGATAATTGGGGTAAGTGTGGCGATGTTAATAACTGGCTTACCATTAGGGTTTGTAGCCCAACTGGGGATTTTAGCTTTAAGTGGTATGATTGTTCGTAACTCTGTAATTTTACTAGATCAAATTGAGCAGCATTTAAGCAACGGCGAAACTTTAAGTAATGCGATCGTTGATTCTACGATTTTACGTTTTAGACCGATTATGCTTACCGCAGCAACTGCAATTTTAGGGATGGTCCCATTAATTAGCAGTACGTTTTGGGGACCAATGGCGGTAGCAATTGGCGGCGGCTTATTGGGAGCGACAGTAATGACTCTACTAGTTTTGCCGACTATTTATGCAACTTGGTTTAAAGCACCGAAAATTTAATTGAGTAACAAATAAGTAACAAAGTTGTAAATAAAATAATAGAAAGCGCAGTAGTTATAATGCTACTGTGCTTTCTATTATTTTATGGGGTCACTACAGCCAAGATTGATACAGCTTATATTTTTACAAGAGCAGTTCTGTTTGAAAAGCAATGACAGCATTGCCAGAGATACTAACCTCCAAAGGTTTATGATTTTCTAAGCGGACATTGACTTCGATAATTCCAGTGCGAGCAATAGCTTCACCTTGTTTAGCTTTAAAACTATAATTTGTAGCAGGTGTTTTTACTAATTGCTGTTGAATCAGATAGGCTCCTAAGGGGCCGTTGGCATTACCAGTAACAGGGTCTTCGGTTATGCCAATAGCGGGTGCAAACATTCGACCATTTACTGTAATTTCTGAGGTTGGATCGAATGTATAAACATAGTAACCATTGCAATCTATCTTTTGGCTAAGTTCGCTTAATACACGATGCTCAGGCTGTAGGTTGTGTAAAAGGTTAATATCTTTAATACCAATGAGAACTTTCGAATGACCAGTGGATACTATTTGAATTGGATGCGTAGTTAACAAATCTGTTTCAGATAAGCCTAAAGCTTTAAGAAGAATAGTTTTTTCTTTATCAATTAAGTAATTACCGAATTCTATTTGTCCTTGAACCATAGTAATTTTATAATCATTGTTTAACTTTTCAATATGAACAGGTAGAATTCCCGCCCCAGTTTTATGATAGATAGTTTGACTTGCAAGGTTGTTTTCTAGAGCTCGCACATAATGGGCGGCGATAGTAGCATGACCACAGATCGGGACCTCATTAGTAGGGGTAAAATAACGTAAATATGTCGTATAGTTAGGATTATCAGCCTGAAAGATAAATACCGTTTCGGAATTGTTTAATTCACGAGCTATTTGTTGCATTTGTATTTCAGTTAAGCCGTCAGCATTAGTGACTACTCCAGCTGGGTTTCCCTTAAATATTTCTTTGGTAAAAGCATCAACTTGATAAAGCCTATATTTTTTCATAGTTCCAACTCCAATACTATAAGTATATGTTAATTATAGATTAAAGAAATTTTTTCGCAAGACCCCACTTAAAGGGTAGTTGCTATTCTAATGTATAGTAAAGTAATTAATAATGTTTAAATAATTTTAGTAAGCAAGGTAATTTAAGTATTGGCATGATTTGTAATTAAAAACACAAAACTTGTAATTGTTTTAGTTTAGTTAGACTAAAACAAAAGGTGTTTTTATTATCACATAATGTTTTAAAAATTACCTCAAGCATATGCTATAATGAAAATATAGATTGTCGGATTGGTAGTGTGAATTTAATTTAATGGAGGAGTTTGTATGAATTTATTAAAAAAAGTAATATTAACACTAAGTGCATTTTTAGTTATTTTTGGCCATAGCACAATTGCTATGGCAACTAATGAAAAATGGATAAGTGATCCAACAAATGGCATTAAATTTTGTATAGTATTTTGGGATGAGAATGTAAATATAGTATCAGCATCATGGATTGGTCCAGCTGTAAATGGTGTTGCAGAGGGGTATGGAAAGTTGCAATATGTTTTTAAGGGCAAAGATGGTAAAGAAACTACAGTTCAAGCAGATGGAGAAATGTTCGCAGGAAAACTAAATGGTAAAGTAAATATAAAATGGTCTGATGGTGATTCATATATAGGGAATTACAAGAATGGTGTTCGGGAAGGGCAGGGTATTTTTAAATTTGGGGTAGGGAATACTTATGATGGCGAGTGGAAAGCTGGACTACAAAATGGTTATGGTACGAGTAGAAATTCCAAGGGAGAGATTGTACATGAAGGAGAATGGAGTAATGGTGAGCCAGTAATAAAACTCAAAACAGATAAAGTGCTCGGAATTTCTTGGGGTGCTACGGAAAATGAGGCAAAACAGATAATGGGCGAACGTAGTAATACTACACGCATTGGTTCAGACAAAAAATCAGAGCAAAGTTGGCAAATATATGTTAGTACTTATAACGATGAGCCTGCTAGAGTTGAAATATTCTTTTATCAAGGAAAAATGTATCAGGTTACAGTACAAATATATGCCAATGAAGACCAGATTTTAGATAAATTTCATTACGTAAAAAGAGGCCTTACAGGACGATATGGAATTCCTTATACAGAAGCTGATGCCAAGTTTGATTCGAAAGCTGCATGGAATTTAGGAGAAGGATATAAATTAGGAATATTGGTGGGAAAACATCAAATCCCGCAATTGCCTTCCTCTTGGGGCAAAAGTCAGTTTCCGTGGAGATTTCCTTTTGCTGTGACGATTTTTTATGGTCATCCTCAAACTAGTTATATTCTTGAAAAGAAAGCTGAGGTTGGTTCAAGTAAAGACTATTAACAAAATAACCTTTTTATTGTTTATGTATAATTCTAATGTAAAACCCCTAGTTTATGAGTATAAGCTCAATAAACTAGGGGTTTTAATAGTTATATTTAGTTGCGAATTAAATAATCAAAGGCACTTAGGGCGGCTGTTGCTCCAGAACCCATAGAAATAACAATTTGTTTGTATGGGGTATTAGTGCAGTCACCAGCTGCAAATACGCCAGGAATATTAGTTGCTCCACGACTATCTACAATAATTTCGCCACAAGCATTTAATTCTAGAGAATCTTTTAGCCAGTCAGTATTGGGAATAAGCCCAATTTGGATAAAAACTCCTTCTAAGTCAACTTTTATGGTGTTGTTAGTTGCGCGGTCAATATAACTAATTCCAGTTACTTTTTCGGTGCCGATAATCTCCGCGGTTTGCACATTTTTTAAAACTGTTACATTAGGCAGGCTGTAGAGACGTTGCTGCAAAACGATGTCAGCTTTTAATTCAGGCAAATATTCGAATAAGGTTACATGTTCGACAATTCCGGCTAAATCAATAGCTGCTTCAACACCTGAATTTCCACCGCCGATAACGGCCACACGCTTACCTTTAAAAATAGGGCCATCACAATGTGGGCAATAGGCTACACCTTTGTTTTTAAATTCATTTTCGCCTGGAATTCCTAATTGGCGGTATCGAGCTCCAGTTGCTAAAATTAAAGTTTTAGCCTGTACTTTAGCCCCGCTATTTAGCTCTAATTCGAGTAAGTTGTTTTTATGAAGTTTTACCGCCTTTTGAACTTTAAAGAGCTCAATATTATATTCACGAACATGTTCTTCTAAATTTTGAGCTAATTTTGGTCCTTGGGTGTGTTTGATTCCGGCAATATTCTCAATGCTCATAGTATCTTGAATTTGCCCACCAAAACGCTCCACAAGAATTGCTGTACTTAGGCCTTTGCGAGCCGCATAAATTGCAGCACTTGCACCTGCTGGACCACCACCGACAATTAAAACATCATAGGTTTTGTTAGTAAACTCCGTAGTTTCTAAAGCGGGGGCTATTTTTGTAATTATCTCTTCGAGACTCATGCGTCCGCTATCGAATAGCTCGCCGTTTAAGTAGACGCAAGGGACAGCCATAATATTTTTATCGGCTATTTCTTGTTTAAAGGTAGCACCATCAATCATTGTGTGCGTAATATTAGGGTTAATAATACTAAGTAGATTTAAAGCTTGAACTACTTCTGGGCAATTATGGCAACTTAAGCTAATATAAGACTCGAAATTAAAGTTGCCGGAGATTGTTTTTATTTGTTCAATTATTTGCTCAGTCACTTTTGGGGCTCGACCACTGACTTGTAAAAGCGCTAGAACCAAAGACGTAAATTCATGGCCTAGTGGAATGCCCGCAAAAGTTACGCCCATATCTTGTTCAACTCGATTAATACTGAAACTAGGTGTTCTAGCTAACTTAGTATTTACAACAGTTATTTTAGAAGACAACTCGGCCAACTCATTGACTAAATTAGTCATATCTTGGGAAATAGGATCATTATCAACACTTAGCTTTATTAAAATTGGCGCTTCTAGTAATTCAAGATATTGTGCTAATTGTTCACGGATTTCCTTGTCTAGTACCATAGCTAGTTACCTCTTAAATCTTTCCTACTAAGTCCAAACTAGGTTTAAGTGTTTCAGCGCCTTCTTGCCATTTTGCTGGGCAAACTTCTTTAGGGTTATTGCGAACATATTGGGCAGCTTTTATTTTATTAATTAAGATGCTTGCATCACGACCAATACCGCCAGCATTAATTTCGATTGCTTGGACAATACCATCTGGGTCAATAATAAAGGTGCCGCGATCTGCTAAACCTTTTTCTTCGATTAAAACCTCGAAATGTCTAGATAAAGTATGTGATGGGTCACCAATCATTATATATGTTATTTTACCGATAGCATCTGAAGTATCGTGCCATGCTTTATGGGTAAAATGCGTATCTGTAGATACAGAATAAACTTCTACACCTAGTTTTTGCAAGGCTTCATAGTTGTTTTGTAAATCTTCAAGTTCAGTAGGGCATACAAAAGTAAAGTCAGCGGGATAAAAGCAAACAACACTCCATTTTCCTTTGAAATTAGCTTCTGTTACCTCTATAAAATTACCGTTGTGATAAGCTTGAGCACTAAATGGTTTTACCTCAGTTCCGATTAATGACATAATAAATTACCTCCTAATAGTGTTTTAATTTTTGATATTATCCGTTTAATAAAAACTAACGGATAATAATTATCATCTGGTAATTATTATCGCACCTTAAATATCCTTTGTCAATAGTTAGTCTAAAATAATTCGAACAAGACGCAAGTTTGTGCTAGAATAAAATAAAAGATTTAAGAAAAAATAAATATAAAGTAGCTATTATAGAGGATATGATAAAAAATGATAATAGAAACAAAAAGATTAAGATTACGTCCTTGGTTGATTAGTGACGCGCCTAGCTTATATGAATCTGCAAAAAATCCTTTAATAGGACCTGTTGCTGGTTGGCCAGTACATACTAGTATCGCTAATAGTCAAGAAATAATTGCCAGCATATTGTCAGAGCCAGAAACATACGCTATCTGTTTAAAGCAAGATAATTGTCCAATAGGTTGTATAGGCTTATTATTTGGAGAAAAAAGTAATGTTAAAGATATAGCAGTTGATGAAGCTGAAGTAGGTTATTGGATAGCTGAACCGTTTTGGGGTAAGGGGTTAACTCCAGAGGCACTAAATGCAGTTATGCAATATGCGTTTGAAACTTTGCAACTAGAAAAATTATGGTGTGGTAATTTTTCAGGTAACGAACAGTCAAGAAGTGTCCAAAAAAAGTGTGGTTTTATTTATAGTCACACTAATAAAGATGTTTACTGGAGTTTATTGGATGAATTTAGAACAGAACATGTAAGTTTTTTAACTAAGAAAAGGTGGCAAAAATTGCAGGCGATATAATAAAATTATAGTCAATAGGTGTAAGTAAGTTAGTTTTATGATTATAAATTGATTGCCCAATAGAAAAGAAAGTTATTGTATTATTTTTTAGCATATGGTATCATCAATATTATTAATATAGATGGTACAAATAAGCAGGCGTTTAGCATATTACTGCGCTAACACAGCTGGGCCGAAATGGCAGCAAGATTATTTAAGCTTGTGGGACAATGTTTTTGTTCCATAGGCTATTTTTATTGTTCAAGTAGCAGGGGAGGAAGTATGAATCAGTTGATAGAAAAATTTTTTGGTAGTAAAACAGGCGCTGCTAAAGTTTCTGTTATTTCTAATTTTATCTTAGTGCTTTTAAAATTAGGGATAGGAGTTTTTACTGGGGCAGTAAGTATTGTCTCAGAAGCCGCACATTCGGCAGTAGATTTATTGGCGGCTTGTATTGCTTATTTAGCGGTTGCAAATTCAGATAAAAAACCTGATAAAAAACATACTTATGGGCATGGAAAAATTGAAAATTTATCGGGTGCAGTAGAGGCATTGTTAATTATATTTGCCGCAATATGGATAATATATGAGGCAGTACAGAAGTTTTCGGCGCACGAAGTTCCTCAATTTTTAGAATATGGTATTGTAGTAATGTTAATTTCTATTGTGATAAACTATTTTGTTTCGAAAAACTTATTAAAAGTAGCGAAAGCAACACAATCACATGCGCTTGAAGCGGATGCTTTGCATTTGCAGGCCGATATTTGGACGAGCGTGGGTGTTTTGTTAGGCTTGGTTGCAATAAAAATAACAGGATTATATTGGCTAGATCCTATAATTGCTATGTTAGTTGCTATTATAATTTTTAAAGCGGGTTATAGTATGACGAAGAAAAATGTGTATGAGTTAATAGATGTAGCGCTGCCAGAAGAAGAGCGACTGATAATACAAAGTCTTTTAGATAAAAACCCTTTGATTAGAGGGTATCGGCATATTCATTCAAGACGTTCTGGAAGTAAAAGGTTAATTGACTTGTATATTTTTCTAGATGGAGAGTTAAAATTGCAACAAGCACATTTTATTTGTGATGAAGTGGAATATGAACTTAAGCAAATTTTTGCTCCCTGTGAAGTAACGATACATCCAGAGCCATATGAAAAAGAAAAATGAAAGGTTGCTTTTAAAACTGACTTGCGTTAATGTATAATTACAGCAAGTCAGTTTTGCTTTTTATATAGTTGCGCAAATGGACAACGGAAAAAACTTTAATAAATTGAAGAAGGTGAAGTAGTGAAAGTAGATGTTGCATTATTACCTATAAATTTAGAGCAAGTTGATATAACTGATAAAATATGTATTATACTAGATGTTTTTCGGGCTACGACTAGCATTGTTACAGCTATGTCTAATGGTTGCAAGAATATTTTTCCTGTTTCTAGTTTAGATATAGCGAAGGCTTTAGGGAAACAAATTTCTCCAGCTCTATTTGCAGGTGAAAGACAATCTGTAAAGATTGCTGGATTTGATTTTGGTAATTCGCCTTTAGAATTTACCCCTGAGGCAGTTAGAGATAAGAGTATTATTATGACTACAAGTAATGGAACTATTGCAATTGAAGCTACAAAAACTGCAAAGACCAGCTTGATTGGTTCATTTATTAACGCTAAAGCAGTTTGTCAACAGGCGGTAAGCTGGCGAAAAGATATCATTATTGTTTGTGCAGGTACGGATCGACAATTTTCTTTAGAAGATGCAGTTTGTGCAGGAGCCTTGGTTGATAATTTATCAGATACCCATATGCGGAGTGATTCTGCAATAGCCACTTATTTAATGTACAAAAGTGCGTCTGAAAATCTAAAAGAATTTGTAAGCCAAAGCAAAAATGGCAAACGCTTATTAGAATTAGGCTACTTAGATGATTTGAATTATTGCCTTCAAAAAGATCTTTGTGATGTAGTTCCTGTTTATAGAGCTGGCAAAATAAGTGTTTTTTAAAATTTAACTTGGGGGTGTAGCAATGAAAAGTATACCTAAGTTTGGGCTTAGCTTGATATTGTGTTTTGGAGCGGGTTTTATAGGCAGTATATTTACTAAAATGTCTGTTAATACCTGGTATTTGGGCTTGTTAAAGCCGCATTTATCACCACCTAACTGGATTTTTGCACCTGTATGGAATTTTATATATTTCTTGTTGGCAGTTGCTTTTTATAAAATTTGGACAAGTGAATTTTTAGTGCAACGGAAAAGAGCCATGCGAATTTTTTGTGGACAACTTTTTCTTAATGTAGTTTGGTCAGCGGTGTTTTTTGGTTTACGTTCTCCGTATTTGGGATTTTTGGTTATGATACTATTATTAGTGGCAATTGTTTGGACAATTGTTTATTTTAGACGCATTTCTAAACAGACATCCTATTTGCTATATCCATATTTAGCCTGGGTTTGTTTTGCTAGCTATTTGAATTATAGCTTGTGGATTTTAAATCACTAATTGAATCAAAGATGAGGATGTGAGTTTATGCTTGCTAAAAAAGTTATAATACGTATTAATGGGGATGAATACGCTTATTCCAAAGGTGTAAGTTTACTTAAAATAAGTGAAGATTTTTTGAGATTTTACAGAACACCAATCGTTGCAGCGATGATTAATAATAATTTGAAAGATATGTCCACTAAGATTAATGAGGATTGTGTCGTAGAATTTTTTGACTTGGCAACAGAAGTCGGTTTCAAAGTGTATCAGCGAAGTCTGATTTTTATAATGGTTTTAGCTGCTAGAGAAATTTTTCCGAAGGGCAGGTTAATTGTAGAACACTCGTTGAGTAAAGGGCTTTATTGTGAATTTAGATTAGATTATCCATTGAATTTTTTTGATGTTCAGGCTATTGAAAAGCGAATGCGTGAATTAGTTGCTGAAGATTTGCCTATTGAAAAAAAGACGATAAGTATTGAAGAAGCCGTGGCATTGTTTGAAGCTGTGGGAGAAGTTGAAAAAGTTAAGCTCCTGAAACAGAGTAATCGTCAAAATACAGGCATATATTTTTGTGGGGAAGGGTATGACTATTTTTATCGGACAATGGTTCCAAGTACAGGTTACATAAAAACTTTTGAGCTTAGATATTACGAACCAGGAATGATTTTAAGATTTCCTTTGCAAGAGGAACCATATAAATTGCCACAATTTGAAGAAATGCCTAAATTAGCAAAAGTTTTTTTAGAGGCTGAAAGATGGGCTGAAATTGTTGAGTGCGATTATATTGGACGGTTGAACGAATATGTGAAAGCTGGTGACATTAACAATGTTATTTTAATGGCGGAAGCATTACATGAGAAAAAAATGGCTGAAATAGCAGATTATATTATGAATAATATCAATCGCTTTAAAATAATATTGGTGGCAGGACCTTCCTCGTCAGGAAAGACGACGTTTATTCAAAGGTTAAGTGTGCAATTAAAAGTATTGGGAATTGATACGATAAAAATCTCTTTAGATGACTATTTTATTGATCGGGAGAAAATTGCCAAGCCCAAAGGTGAATTGGATTTGGAGTCTTTAGAGGTTGTTGATGTTGAACTTTTTAAGGAACATTTACGCAGAATGTTATTGGGAGAAGAGGTGGAATTACCTAGATTTGATTTTGCTACTGGCAAACAAGTGGCGTCTGGTAGAAAAGTACAGTTAGGAAAGCGAAAGTTAGTGATAATAGAAGGAATTCATGCGTTAAACGAAAAACTTACAGCTAGCGTATCTAAGCATCATAAGATTAAAATTCATATTAGTGCAATGACACAAATTGCAATTGATGAACACAATAGAATTCCAACTACTGATGCGCGACTTATTCGCAGAATTGTTAGAGATAGTCAATTTAGAAATCGTGATGCATTGAATACACTGAAAATGTGGGCTTCCGTAATGCGTGGTGAAGAAAAAAATATTTTCCCGTATTCAGAAGATGCAGATTTAATGTTTAACTCAGCTTTAATTTATGAATTGGCAGTATTGGGAAGCTTTGCTATTCCTCTATTAGAAAAAATAGGCACTGAACATAAAGAACACGGCGAAGCAAGACGCCTAATTAGATTATTATCTTATTTTGCGCCTGTTACTGATGCGGAAATTCCTCTTAATTCTATTTTACGTGAGTTTATAGGTAAATCTTGTTTTTTTGATTAAACGTTATAAGAGAGTATTTAATTTCAGGCAAGACAATAGTGATTTTAATATAAAATATTAAAATCACTATAAAATTAAGATTGGGAGAAATGAAAATAAAAATTAGCAGTGCTAATTAATAAAATTTTTCCAGTTAGATAAAATATAGAATTTTGAGATGAAATACGAGATAAATATTTGCAAAATTAAAAAAATAGTTGCAAGATATAATTAGAAAATTGGTTCAAAAATAGGAGGGTTGACAATGAAAACAACGGCTAAATTTTTGCTTAGACTGATGTTAATTAGTTTTCTAGTTGCTATTTTTGGAAGTGGTCTTGGTTATACTGAAAATATAGTTAGTGCAAAAGAAACAATAAAATTTTCTAATGGTGATGTTTACGAAGGTGATGTTGTTAATGGTACTATGCATGGTAAGGGAGTATATATATATCTAAATGGCTCAAAATATGAGGGAGATTTTGTCAATGGCAAATATCAAGGTAAAGGGGTATATACACTAATTTCAGGAGATTTTTACAAAGGTGATTTTGCTGAAAACACATATCATGGAAAAGGGATTTTTAAATGGACAAACGGTGATTATTATGAAGGCAGTTTTGTTAACGGCAGCTATTATGGAAAAGGAGTTTTTGCTTGGGCTAATGGAGATATGTATAAAGGCGATTTCGTAAACGGGAAATATCAAGGAAAAGGAATATTTAAATGGTCTAATGGTAACTATTATGAAGGAGATTTTTTCCAAGGAAAGTATCATGGCAAAGGAACTTTCAAATGGGCTAATGGAAACTATTATGAGGGATACTTTATAGAGGGAAATTACCATGGACAAGGAACTTTTAAGTGGTCTAATGGAGATATGTATAAAGGCGATTTTATAAATGGGAAATATCAAGGTACAGGTATTTTTAAATGGTCCAATGGCAAATCTTATGAGGGCGACTTTATTAATGGGAAAGCCACTGGTATTGGTAAAATCAAGTATGAGGATGGTTCTCGTTATGAAGGCGAGGTTTTTGAAGGTTTGCCTGATGGTTTAGGAATTAAATATTTATCTGATGGAACACGCCTAGAAGGGTATTGGTTATATGGTGAATATCTAGGTTAGTAGATAAAAAAGTGTTTTTGCATTAAACCTCTTGCATTATGTATACAATAATAGTATTATAATTTAGTGAATTTCATCACAACCTATTAGGGGGGATGATTGAATTTTATTAAATATATAATTAACCAACGGAGGCAAAAATAATGAACAATTTAGAATTTATTTATAAGCGACATAGTGTAAGAACATTTACAAATGAAGTAGTAAAACCGGAAGACTTAGCGGCGATTATTCAGGCAGCTACTTATGCTCCTTCAGGCAAAAATTTACAAAACTGGCATTTTGTGGTAGTTAAGAATCAAGAAAAAATCGAAAAAATTGTAAAGTTAGTTGAAGAAAAAAATGCTGAATTGGCAGCTTATTTAACAGATGAAGCTAAGCAAAAAGCGTTTCGAGCAGCTCTGAAATATAATACTGCTTTTAGGGGGGCGCCAATGTTAATTTTGGTTTATGCAGGTCCATATCCAACTTTGGCAGACGATTTGCTGGAATACAGTACATTAGATAAAGCACAGGCCTTAGAATACACTAAACCTAACCCTGGTATTCAAAATATTGGGGCGGCGATTCAAAACCTACAGTTGGCTGCAGCAAATATGGGATATGGAACTTGTTGGATGACAGGCGCAACTTATGCTGATAAGGAAATTAGTGAATATCTTGGTTTTGCCAAACCCGGTTTTTACTTGGCGGCGATGTCAACTTTAGGTGTACCAGCAAGAACTGATATAAAAAATCCACCGCGTAAAGCTGTGGAAGCTGTTATGACGATAATTGATTAAATTATAAAGACAGGAAAAAAATCGCTTAATTGAGCGATTTTTTCTTTACCATTAGCAGACAAAAATATTGTTTTAAGGTATACTTCAAATATAAGTTGGAGGTGGAAGATGAAAGCATATGTAACAACAGCCCTAGGGAATTTTTGCATTGAAGAACAAGATAAGAAAATTATTAGAGTTTCTTATGTACAAGATGAAATTCCTGTAGAACAAGATAAGTTAAATTATATTTTGAAAAAAGCACAACAACAATTACAGGAATATTGCCTAGGGGAACGGCAGGAATTTAAATTACCTTTGAACCCTCAAGGAACAGCATTTCAAAAAAAAGTCTGGCAAGCCTTGAGTGAAATTCCCTACGGTGAAACTGCAACTTATAAAGAAATAGCTGAAAAAATTGGTCAACCAGAAGCATATCGGGCGGTGGGGGCTGCTAATAATAAAAATCCTTTGTTGATATTTATACCTTGTCATCGAGTTATTGGTGTTACAGGCAGCTTAATAGGTTTTGCAGCAGGCTTAAGTTTAAAAGAAAGTCTCTTAAACTTAGAAAAATTGGCAGTAGCAGGAGCGCAAGTATGTCCCCAACAAATAAAGCAGCAACTACAAGAATTAGCGGAAGAAAAATACCAAGCATTTTCTAAAAGTTTAGTTCCGAATATAGATAATATACTGGGAGTTCGTGTGCCAATTTTGCGAAAAATAGCTAAAAATATGCTTAAAGAGGATTGGCGCTCATATTTAAAAGTAGCACCACAAGAGCATTTTGAAGAAGTTATGCTACAAGGTATGATTATTGGTTATGCTAACTGTAGTTTAGAAGAGCGGCTTCACCATATAAAAGTATTTGTACCGCAAATAAATAATTGGGCAATCTGCGACAATTTTTGTAATGGGTTGAAATTTGCTAAAAATAATAAAGCACAGGTCTGGAATTTTTTGCAGCCTTATCTTGCTTCTAAAAAAGAATTTGAAGTCCGTTTTGCAGTTGTAATGTTTTTAGAATATTATTTAGATGAGGAATATGCTGCGCAAGTGTTAGCGGCTTTAGATAAAATTAAGCATGACGGGTACTACGTAAAGATGGCAGTGGCCTGGGTAATTGCAACTTGTTTTCTTAAAGCACCAGCGTTGACTAAAGCGTATTTGCAAAACAATTTGTTAGATGACTTTACTCACAATAAAGCAGTGCAAAAAATTATTGAATCTTGTCGAGTTTCTTTGCTTGTTAAAAACGAAATTCGGGCGATGCGTAGAAACTAATATAAAAAAAATAAGCTGTCTTAATTAGTAAATAGTAGTTTAGAAACCGAGTGATTCAGCTATTATAATGACTTCTGAAACAGTATTTTTCATGCTTTTTAAATGAATATTTAAAGTGTTGCAAATTCTTTCTGGTGCGGAGCAATCATAACAGCGAGCGGCATTTAGTGCGCATGGTGTTTGTAAGCTAAAGGTAAATACATGGAGTTAATTTTAGGAGGTGGTAGAGATGCAAACGGAATTTGAGTTTTCTTTACCAGGAGGTTATATTGATAGGCAAGGTATTATTCATCAAAAAGGGATAATGCGCTTAGCTTCAGCTGCTGACGAATTAACAGCTGTAAAAAAAGCAAATGAAAAAGGTAATGCTGCAGCGGTGTATGTGTTTTTGCTAGCAAAAGTAATTAAGAATATTGGGACTTGTGAGGAAATTAAACCAGAAATAATTGAGGATTTATTTGCTAGAGACTACAATTATTTGAAAGATTTTTACCAAAAAATAAATGATTATGAGCGCAATAATTTGAAGATTTGCCCACATTGTGGTAAAGAACTAGAATGAGAGGTAAAAGTTTTGTGGACATTTGTTAGTCAACAAGAACAGCTAAAACAGGCAGTAGTTATTTTACATGAAATTTATGGTCTAAATGATTTTATTGAAGAATTGTGTATAAGCTATCAACAGAAAGGGTATGCAGTGTTTGCGCCTAATTTGTTAAAGCGAGAGATAACTTTTGCTTATGAGCAGGAAACTGAAGCTTATACTTATTTTAACCAGCAAGTTGGTTTTAAAATTGTTAAACAAGTAGAGCGGTTAATAAATGATTTAAAAGAAGAATACGAGCAAGTAATTGTTATAGGGTTTAGTGTTGGGGCAACTTTAGCTTGGTTGTGTTGTGAGAACAGCAACTGTGCAGCGGTAGTGTGTTTTTATGGGTCGAGAATTCGAGATTATCTGCACTTACAACCAGTTTGTCCAGCATTAGTGCTGTTTGCTAGTGAAGATTTGTTCGAAGTTGATAAAGTAATTGAATTATTAAGTGGCAAGGCAAATCTAGAAAGCAAAAAAATTACAGGACGACATGGGTTTATGGATTCTTATGGTAAAAAATTTTCTTTTACATCTAATTTAGAAGCACAAAAAAGTGTAGAGTTGTTTTTAGCAGAACTAGAAACTATGATATAAGTTCAACGATATTATAATTTTAGTAATCTATAAGTAGTTAGGTGAAATTCAAGCGATTATCATAATCAGAGCAAATTCTGATGTTAAGGGTATTTATTAAAGGTTAGGAGAGTTTGAGATAACTGCTAGTTTAAAAGGTATTAGTTCAATAAATTTATAAAAATTAAAAAGTGAGGCGTTTAAGTGTTTATTGATTTTGAAAAAATAACAACAACTACAATTGCTAATTTTCGTGGTGGTGAAAAAGAATTTAATGCTAAAATTTATAATGATGCAGTAAATAAAATTATGAAAGTAACTTTAGCCCCAGGTGCTTCAATTGGAATGCATAAGCATGAGCAAGAAAGTGAAATTGTGTATGTTTTACAAGGAACTGGGAAGGCTATTTATGATGCATCAGAGGAAGTATTAAGTGTGGGTAAATGCCATTATTGTCCGCAAGGTCATAGCCATAGTGTGATAAATACGGGCACAGAAGACTTGATTTTATTTGCAATTATTCCTCAACATTCCTAGGCAGAAGTTTATTTTTCTTTATTTTTTCTAATAAAACTGATATGATATAGCCAAGAAAATAAGGAAGGTGATTAATCGTGGATGAACCAATTTTAGGACAAATCCAGTTATTTGCATTTTCTTGGAAAATTGAAGGTTGGATGCCTTGTGAAGGTCAACTTTTGAGAATAACTGAAAATCAGGCGTTGTTTGCACTTATCGGAACAACTTATGGAGGGGATGGTCAAGCTACATTTGCTTTGCCAGACTTAAGAAATAAGGCTCCACACACAGCAATGCATTATCATATTGCCGTAAGAGGTCTTTTCCCACAACGCCAGTAAAATTAAACTAAACAGACTACCTACAAAAACATAAGTAGGTAGTTTTTTATTGAAAGTTATTGACATATGCAAAATATAAAGTTATAATGAAATTGTAATTGGCATATGCCGAATATAACTAAAGATTTTAAAAGGAGCGATTGAAATGCCAAGAAGAGATGGAACAGGACCAATGGGTGAAGGCAGTAAAACAGGTAGAGGATTAGGTGTTTGTAATACAGCAGAAATGACAGCTAACACTAGTGAGAAGGGTATAAATGGTTTTGGCAGTGGTAAAGGCTGTAGACGTGGTGGCAAAGGCTGTCAACAGGGTAGACGCAAAGGTCAACAAGGTATTTAGCGGGAAAGTTTGTCTGCTTGCGGGGTTATGGTAAAATAGATGTAAATAAAAATTATTTTTAGGAGAAAACATCAATGCCTAGACCAAGAAAATGGAAAAAAGTTTGTTGTCTACCAGCCAGTGAATTATATGGTCCCCTTAGGAATCAAGGTGAAACGCAAGAAACTATTGTAATGTCAGTAGAAGAATACGAAACTATTCGCTTGATTGACCTAGAGCGGTTTACACAAGAAGAGTGTTCAGAAAGAATGCAGGTATCGCGTGGTACTGTGCAAAAATTGTACACTGATGCGCGGGAAAAATTAGCTACTTCATTAGTTAATGGTCATGTTTTGATGATTGCTGGAGGCGACTATGAATTCTACAATGAACAAGAACGACGCTTAGCTTGTGGGCGGTGTCGACGTAATGCTTGTGGGAAAAATCTACAGAAAAATTTTAATTTGGAGTGTAAAAATAACTGACGGAACATTGTTCCGTCAGTTATTTTTTAAAAACGATGAATAAGATAAACACCAGCTATTAAAAATAAAACGCCTAAAGCGCGTAGTGGGGTGAAGGCGTGTAGTGTATTGCCTAGAATTCCATAATGGTCTAATAATACGGCTAAGAGAACTTGCCCACAAAGTACTAAGCTGAACATATTAGCAAAGCCAATTTTGGGGGAAGCCAATATAGTAATGAATACATAAAAAGCGCCTAAAAGTCCGCCACTGAAAAGCCAGAGACTTAGGCTACTAAAGTTAGTTTGAGTAAGCGAATAGTTACCGCTAGATAATGAAAAAAAGAATATAATGGCCAAGGCGATAGTGCCAATTGCAAAAGAAATTAAAGATGAGAATAGAGGACTATTTACTGCTAGTCGCAACTGAGTATTGATGCTAACTTGCAATGTAAGTGCTAAACCAGCTATAAAAGATAGAAAGTAATAGACTAGAGACATTAATTATCCTCCTTAATATTGTTTTAGACTAATTATAATTGGCGGTTTAGGATTCGTAAAGGACAAAAAGCTAAAAATCACCTACTGTGAAAACTATTGTGCTGGCGATAATGAATATCGTCTTCTTGGTAGTGCGTAAGCTGTTGGTCGAGTAATGTGCTAGCCTTAGTAAGAGAATTATAGCCAAACTTAGCACGTATTTGATCACTTATTGCAACTATACGTGCTTGCTGGTCAGTTGTTTGTTGGGTTTCGGCGAATAGAGAAAGTTGTTCACCGGTTTGAGTCAAGTTTATTAAATTAATACAGCGCAGGCCAAGGCTTCTAACGGGCTTATTCCACAGATAAGTTTCGTTAAAAAGTTGCATGGCCAAAGATAAAAGTTGTTCACTGTGGTCAGTTGCTGTAGCAAAAGTAATCTGTTTGTGCATATAGTCTAAGTGATTGTCTCGAATACTTATTTGCAAGGCTTGCGCTTTTAATTTATTTTCCCGTAATCTTAAAGCAATACTTTCGGCTAAGGTAGCAAAAACTAATTTAACTTCGGCTGCAGTATGAAGGTCACGGGCACAAGTTGTACTGTTCCCCAACGATTTTATTGATTTTTCGTCAGAAATTTTGCTAACTACGGTTTGATCTAGTCCATTGGCATAAAGCCAGAGCATAGGACCCCATTTACCTAATTTAGTTCGGAGAAAGTTTTTGTCAAGTTTGGCTAATTTACCAATAGTATCTATGCCAAATAGTCTTAATTTACTAGCTGTTGCTTTACCAACATAAAGTAGATTTTCTATGGGTAAAGGCCAAACTACATTTTGGAAATTTTCTAGAGTTACTTGGCTGATAGCATCAGGTTTTTTGAGATCAGAAGCTAATTTGGCAAAAACTTTATTAAAAGAAACACCAATGGAAACAGTAAGTCCTAGTTCTTGTTTTACTCTTTGGCGAATTATTTCTGCGATTTCTAAAGGTTGACCGAAAAGATTCTTGGAACCTGTAACATCTAGCCAAGCTTCGTCAATGCCAAAAGGTTCAACTTGATCAGTGTACTCGCTGTAAATTAGACGCGCTTTTTGCGAGAAAAAGTAGTATTGCGAAAAATCTGGTTCAACGATTATTAAGTGTGGGGCTTTAGTTTTGGCTTGCCAAATAGCTTCGCCAGTTTTAACGCCGAGAGCTTTAGCTGGTTCGTTTTTAGCTAAAACAATGCCATGACGCTCTTGTTGGCTACCACAAACTGCTAGGGGAAGATGTTTTAGTTGGGGGCGTTCGAGACAAGCTACTGAAGCATAAAAATTGTTTAAGTCAATATGTAAAATATCAGGCATGAACTAATTGTCACCACCAAACGAACTAATGTTTGGTTAAATTATAGCTTATTGTTCGCAAAATAGCAAATAATGTATAAACTTGATTTGCTTAAAAAAAAATGCTATTCTAAGTAACATGTTAGATATTTACGGAGGCGATAAACTGATGATAAGAAAAATTATAATTGTTATGTGGATGCTACTTGCTTTTGTTAGTAGCAATCAGGTTTCAGCGGCAGGTCAATTGACAATGACAGATGTTGAAAGATATTTGGCGCCGATATATCAAGAGTTCGAAGCACGTGGTTCGAAAGTTAAAGTGGATTTAGAACTAATTACTCCAATTGCCAACTTTAATGCTAAGATTGATGTTTTAGGTGTAGATAGTAAATCTAAAGTTAGCAAATTAGATTATCAAATTGAATTTTTAATGTTAGGTAAAGCTAAAAAAGAGTTTACAATACAACAATACTTAGAACAAAATGGAACAGATCTACATGTATATACTCAACTGGATAAGCAGTGGACTAAACAAATAATTCCTAATCTCATTATAAATGATAAAAAGTTAGCAGAAAAACAAAAGGTTGAACGTTTAGAATTCATAAAATCAGTAGAATTATTAAATTATAATACTGAACAAGTTGAATTAGCAGTAGTTGTGAACACAACTAGGTTATATGATTTAGTGGAGAAAGCTATCTTAGCAGATAAAACTTCTTTTAAAACTCCAGAAGCAAAAACAGAATTTTTGACAGCATATCACGAAATTATGAGTAAAGCTGGAGATATTACTTATAAGGAAAAAATTGATCGGAAGAATAAAGTTATTAATTCGGAAATTGACTTTACTGATTTTACTAGAAATATTGTTAATAATGTTATTGCCAAATATGATAAAAAAATGAAGGATAAAGATAAACAAGACTTAGCTAAATTTTTAGCAGCTTCTAAATTAACGATGAAATCTGAAGTAATTATGTTAGATAAACAAGAAAAAATTAAAATCCCCGCAGAAGTAAAGCAAGTAGCTAAAGAAATTCCGTCTAAAATTCAAAAGTCGAAGGCACAAACAGAGAAAATATAAACTAAAGTCTAAATTAGAAAAATAATATTTAACAATAAAAATAGCTCTGAAGTTTTAGTATTATTACTAACTTTCAGAGCTATTATCATTTTGTGAAAAATAATTGAAAAATATTTAAAGGAAATTATAAGTGATAAAAATAGCTATTGCGACAGTGCCCAAATATAAATTCGCTCCGACTAAAGTAAGTGATGTACCTAGTTTTAGTCCGAAAATGGCAACATTACTTGGCCAGACTCTAGAACATGAATCATATACGTTATGCCCAAAAGCAGCTAAGAGAAGTGTGAAGATTACTTCAGGTGCAGAAAGAAGTCCTTGTGCAAATAAGCTACCAGCTAAACCAATAGCAGCAATTAAAGTAGGTAAGCCAGCAATAATAACCATAACACCAGCAGTAGATAGGGAAAAACTTTGTAAGATTTGATCTAAAGTTGGGGCTAACTGTTCTAACCAAGTTGTTGATAGTAGCAGAGCAAAGAAGAAAGTAACAGGCATGAAAATTACTGCAATAGAGCGAAATTGTAGCCAAGCGCTATTGAGATCTTGAAAAAATGTATCAGCTTTGGAGATGTTGTTTTGGGGTGATACATTGCTTTGAAAACTGAAGTTATTCCAATTTTGATTGATTAGACGTTGCCAAAAAATACCAGTACAAGTAACGATTAGACTTAAGAGTATATGGATAACAATGAAAATGCTACCGAGTTCAATCCCTAAAGAATTTATTAATATTGGCGTAAAATAAAAAGCTGTAAAATATATTCCGGTAGGCAGTGAACCCATAAGATATACTGCTGTAATAGTGTTGGTGCTAAGCTTATTAGTTTTAGCACAATCAGCCAAAAGCGCATTTGCAGCATAGCGATTTAAAAGACAAAGGATAAAAAAAGGACCTAGTTCTTTAGGAATTTTTCCCAACCATGTTAAAGGTCTAGTTAATTTGCTAAAAAAAATAAAAATTTTACCACGCCGTAAAACTACACCACACCAACAACCAAACAACATGGCAGGTAAAGCTGCTTTCCAAATTATAAAAGTTTTTGTACAGGCTAGAAAGATAAAATCGCTATTCATATTTTGTCACCAATAAAAGCTGCTAAATCAAGCTCCATATGCACTGTTTGATGGATATCTTCTTCATCTACAGTTATTTTAAAACCGTTTTTTAACCAAAAATTAAAGCCGCCCGGTAAAAACTTATGTGTGTGCAAATAGAGAAATTTGTAATTAGCGGATAAAGCGAAATCTAGTGCGGAATTAAATAGTTGAGAGCCAATTCCCGAACGCCTAAGTTCGGGGCTGATATAACAACGTCCAATTTCAGCAGCAGTATGAGGTGCATATCTACCCTTGATACAGGATATTCGATCATTATAAACTGAGACAGCAATCGTTCCGACTAGCTGACCGGTTGTTAAAAAAGCTCCTATTAAAGTGTGGCGTTCCGGGAGAAAATATTTTGCCTGAGATTGTTCTAAATCTTGGTATTGATTAGGACTTATCTCACCATTATAAAGCAGTTTACATTGTTGTAGGAGAAAATTTTTAACCGTTTCTATTTCGGAAATTTTGGCTGTGCGAATAATTATTGGTGTATCTTTTATTAACATACGAACTCCTTTTTTTACATTTAATATAGTTAAAACAAAAAAAGGGCACCCTTCATTAGAAAGAGTGTCCTGAATTTAGTCGAAAAGCACAATTTATTAAGGCTAAAAACTTAATAATCATATTTCGCAATCTCCATCCCCATCTTTCGTAGGTAATAGCGGTGATTGTTTAAACAGGCAGTTACTGGCTTGAGATTGTCTGTGAGAGTATGTAATAAACAATCTTTTACAGTGGCGGGACCGCGTCGGAATACACCGAACTTTTCTTTTAGGCCAAGAGGCACCTGTTAAACTTTATTATATAAAATATTTTTTTATTTTATCAAAATTATCATGTATTGTCAATGAAATTGCTGATTTCTAGGAGTTTAAGTTGAGAAATAAGAACAAATATAGAATGAAAAAGAACAATATTCGTAATGTGGAAAGATTAATTAGTAATAATTAGCGCTACTTGTAAATTAAAATTATTGTTGTTATACTCATATAGAGAAAAAAGTTTTTTGGAGGTTGCAAATGGATTTTAGAAGATATTTAAAAGATTATCCTGATAAAAATGGACGTTTTGGAGTATATGGTGGGGCTTATTTACCGCAAGAATTAGAACCAGCTTTTAGAGAAATAGCTGATGCGTATCAAACAATTTGCCATTCTTCTCAATTTATAAATGAATTACGGCGTATTCGCAAAGAATTTCAAGGGCGCCCTACGCCGGTATACCATTGTGAGCGTTTATCTAGAAAACTTGGTAATTGCCAAATTTATTTGAAAAGAGAAGATTTAAATCATACAGGGGCGCACAAACTAAATCATTGCATGGGTGAAGGTTTATTGGCCAAATTTATGGGGAAAAAACGTTTAATTGCTGAAACTGGTGCGGGACAGCATGGGGTAGCATTAGCGACAGCAGCAGCATTTTTTGGGTTGGAATGTGAAATTCATATGGGTGAAGTTGATATTGCTAAACAGGCTCCCAATGTAACTAGAATGAAAATTTTAGGTGCAAAGGTAGTTCCAGTAAGTCATGGTTTAAAAACACTTAAAGAGGCAGTAGATTCGGCATTTGAATCTTACGCTCAAAATTATAAAGAATCGATATACTGTATAGGTTCAGCCTTAGGACCACATCCATTCCCATTAATGGTTAGAGATTTCCAGGCCGTTATTGGCTATGAAGCAAAAGACCAGTTTAAGGAAATGACGGGACTTTTACCAGATTTAGTTTGTGCTTGTGTAGGTGGTGGTAGTAATGCTGCGGGTATGTTTATTCCTTTTCTTGATGAACCAGTAGAAATTGTAGGTGTAGAACCATTAGGACGCGGGAAAACTCTGGGGGAACATGCGGCGACAATGTCATACGGGGAACGAGGAATAATGCATGGTTTTGAAAGTATTATGCTCAAAGATGAGCAAGGCGAACCAGCACCAGTATATTCAATTGCCAGTGGTTTAGACTACCCTTCTGTCGGTCCAGAACATGCTTTTTTGCATGACCTTGGTCGTGTACACTATGAAACAAGTAGCGATGAAGAAGCTATTGATGCTTTTTTTAAACTATCACGTTATGAAGGGATAATACCAGCACTAGAGAGTTCGCACGCAGTAGCTTATGCTATGAAAAAAGCTCAAGAAATGAAACAAGGTTCTATTTTGGTTAGCTTAAGTGGTCGAGGAGATAAAGATGTAGATTATGTTGTTGAGCACTATGGTTATGGTGAAGAATACAAATAATTAATATATAGATACCGTATAAAATAGATACTACTCGAAATAGGTAGTACAAGCTGTTTTATGCGGTGTCTTTTTTATATATAATAGTGAAACAAAACTATACTAAAGAGAAAGGAAATGTTAAAATATATTTAGATTATTTGAAAATATTACGGTTAGAAATTAATATGTATAAAGGAGGGGAATAAATTTATGAATAAATTTATGGATTTTGCCAATCAAGAAGCGATTCGTGGATTCATGCAAGATGCTGGTGGCCCATTTGGAGCTGTGATTGTAAGAGAAGGCAAGATTGTTGCTAGCGCTCACAATGAGGTTTTAAAGACTAATGATCCAACGGCACATGCAGAAGTAAATGCTATTCGTAAGGCGGCAGCAATATTAAATAAGTTTGATTTATCTGATTGTGAGCTATATACATCATGTGAACCTTGCCCGATGTGTTTAGCGGCAATATATTGGGCTCGCATAACTAAGGTCTATTATGGTTGTACGCGTTATGATGCTGCTAATATCGGTTTTGATGATAATGCAATATATGAATATATAAAGTTTCCAGATAAATACCAAGAAAACTTAAGACTATTACCGTTAGATCGGGAACAGTGTTTAATGAGTTTTCAAAAATGGCAAGAAAAACAAGATAGGATTATTTATTAAGCTGTTAAACTTGTTTAATGATAGAAAAATTTTAGTAAATACTTATTATAAAAAATATAGGGGTGGTGTAATTTATGAACAGGTATAAACTTATCTGCATAGGGTTACTTATATTTTTAAGTAATATATTTATTAATAGTGTTTTTGCTCAAGAAAACAATACTTTAGAACAGAAATATTTAAAACAAGAGTGCATAAAAGCAACTATTGTGGCCATAGATTTGGAATTAGCTCGATATAAAAATTGGCTTTCTACAAGCGAAAAACAAGGTAACGAGAAACAAGTGTTGAACTTTCAACAAAGAATAGCAGAGTTGCAGATGGAACGGCAAAGATATTTAGATATGAATGTAGAAGAATATATTTTGCCGAAGAAGGAATTGGTGACTACGAAATTTGAAGCGCCAATAGGAATAGATTCGATTTTATACTTGAAAGAAATGTCAAAACACGGACCATGGTATCATATTGCAGGAATGGAAAATTTGGATTTGAGTTTTGTACAAGAAAATTCTCACTATCAGGTTGGCTTTTATAATATTTATCCACGAAATTATTGGGGGATGAATAGTGCATATATTTATATTAGTGATGTTTCTAGTAGCTTAGAAAATAGGCAGATAAGCGGAGAAGTATTTACACCGAAAAATTTTGTTAATTTCAAAGAAAACTTAGTGCCGGTTAATAATTATAAAGTGTATCTATTAAAAGAAATGAATGCAGATGGCGCTAAATTAGTATTATCTGCTAATAAATCAAAATTTTCCATACAGTTGTCAGCCGAAGACTTGGCTACCTACAAATACATTGAATTTGTAGCTGAACATCGAAGTAAGGTAATAAGTTTGGCGAATTTGCCAGATGAAAACTTGGAAATTATTCTAGAGCCGGAAATGATGGTTAAGAAACCAGCCATTTATTTATATCCGGAAAAATCAGAACAAATTATTATTAAGCATACGTTTAAAGGTAAAATTTTAAATACTTATCCCAAGTACAAGTACTCTTGGCAAGTTATAGCTCAACCTAATGGCATACTTTTAAATTTAGAAGATCAAAGAAGTTATCGCTACTTATTTTGGGACGGGAAGTATTCTTTTTCTGAACAGCATTATAAATACAAGGACGGGTTTTACATTAAAAGAGCAGATTATATAGACTTTTTACAAGAAAAATTATTGCAAATCGGGTTAAATCAACAAGAAATAAACGATTTTATTGTATATTGGTTGCCTGCTTTAAATAATTATGAACAATGTTTTATTCATTTTCGAATTAATGATGATATTGATGGAAGCTCTTTGTTAGAAACCATCCCTAAGGCAGATACGGTTTTAAGACTATTTATGGAATTCAGAGGAATTGCTCTTGCAGATAATATAACAAAATTACCGGAGCAGGAGTTACCGACAATATTGCGGCAAGGTTTTACTCTTGTAGAGTGGGGAGGTGCAGAAATAGGTAGTGAACAATTACAATAAGGGAGGCGAAATCAATGTTAATTAAAAAGCTTTTCTCGTTAACTGTAATTTTTACGTTTGCATTTTTCTGTTTTGGGGTGCAAGTTGGACAAACTAAAAATCTTGGGAATGAATTTTGGGATTTAAATTGGCAAGTAGAAGAACAAAAAATTGTTAAGCAGTTGGAGAGTGCTGATTTTAAAAAGAGTACTAGTTTAGAAGTTGATAATGGGAAAAAGATAGAATTTGAAAATGGTAAGTTTTTAGAATACGAATGTAACCTTACGGTTTTTATTACGAAGAAGGGAATAAGCAAACTAACAATAAAACTGTTGAAACAAGGTCCGGAAACGGCAAATATTTATCAAAATATGGAAAAATATTTTAAAGAAAAATATGGTAAACCACTTAATAAGGATATATTTTTTCAAAAAAGCAATCCGCCTATAAAAATAGAAACAATTTACTGGCAATTTATTGATCAGCAAGACAAGTTAGTGGAAATATACTTGAAGCGCGATGGAGTAACGGGTTATTTTGGTGAAAACCAAGAAACAAGTAAAATCGAAATTAGTGTTCTAAAAAGGTAAAGATTTTTATAAAAGCAACTCGTCACTATTATAAATAGGAAGAGTTGCTTTTTCTATTAACAAAACTAGTTATTTAGGCTAGAATTATAGCTAAATTATTTAAAAGGAAGTTAGAAAATGGATTTAACAAATTGTCAACTTTGCCCAAGAGCATGTTCGGTAAATAGAGAAAGCGGCGAATTAGGGTTTTGTGGTGCAGGCGCCAAGGTTAAAGTGGCTTTAGCAAGTTTGCATCAATGGGAAGAACCGTGTTTAGTGGGGGAAAATGGTGCAGGAACAGTGTTCTTTTCACACTGCAATCTTCATTGTGTATTTTGCCAGAATTATGAAATTAGTCAGCAAGGCGTAGGTAAAGTAATTTCGGTAGAACGCTTGGCCGAAATATTTTTGGAGCTACAAAAGCGTGGCGCTAGTACGTTAGATTTAGTAACACCCACACACTATGTACCACAAATTATAGACGCGGTAGTACGAGCTAAAGCACAAGGGTTTAATTTGCCAATTGTATATAACTCTAATGCCTATGAAACTGTAGCCACGATAGAGGCTTTAGCGGATATAGTAGATATATTTTTGCCGGATTTTAAATATTTTTCGTCCATAACAGGAAAATGCTATGCTCAAGCAATAGATTATCCCCAAGTTGCGCAAGCAGCAATTCAGCAGATGTTTAAGCAAGTAGGTAAGCCTGTTTTTCAAGGAGAACGATTGATTCGTGGGGTCATTGTGCGACATCTAGTACTACCGAGTCATTCGCAAGAGAGTTTGGCTATTGTACAATGGTTGTGGCAAACTTTTGCTAATGATGTATATTTGAGTTTGATGAATCAGTTCACACCTTTATATAAAGTTGCGAACTATCCGAAATTAAATAGAAACTTAACTAGTTTAGAATATAATAAAGTTGTTAAATATGCGGAAAAATTAGGGTTTAGCAATTGTTTTATTCAAACTAAAAATGCTGCGGGGCAAGAATTTATTCCTAAATTTGACGGAGCCGGTGTGGAATAAATCCTAAGAAGTGTAAATACTAGAATGTAAATAGGATAGCTAGAGAAAATTTCTGCATAAATTATTAGAAAGGTATCTAAAAATATCGAGACAAAACACTGAATATGTCAATATCATTCAAGAAAGAATAATTGGGAAATGTTAGACTAAAGGCAAAGGGGTGAGATAGTGAGTTTGAGTGAAAGAATTGTCTGTTTTGATGAAGATTTGGGAATTGAAGCTTATTGGTTTAAAGGGTTAATGCATAAATTTCCGAATCATTTTCATGAAGATTACGTAATTGGGTTTATTGAAAGTGGCACAAGACAATTATCTTGTAAAAATAAAAAGTATAATGTTGGTGCTGGCGATTTGCTCTTGTTTAATCCTTTGGAAAATCATACTTGCTGTCAGCTAGACGTAGAACCATTAGATTATCGCTCAATTAACATAAGTCCTGAAGTAATGCGTAAGGTAGTGCTAGAGATTACGGGGAAAAGCTATTTACCAGAGTTTGCTAGCTCGGTAGCTTTTAAAAGTGAATATCTTCAGCTTCTGAGAGATTTCCACGATATGTTGATGGAAAAACGAGAAGAAATGGCTAAAATAGAAGCTCTTTATTTTTTGATGGAACAATTTTTGCGAGAATATACTAATTCAGAGCCTTGGCAATGTGCTGAAATAAGTAGTGATATCCAAAAAGTAGGTGACTTTCTGGCAACTAAATTTATGGAACGGATTAGTTTAGATGTGCTTAGCGAGGTTGCTGGTTTAAACAAGTATACATTACTGCGTAAGTTTACACAGCAATGTGGAGTAACACCTTATCAATATTTAGAAACTTTAAGAGTAAACCATGCTAAAAAACTTTTAGAGACAGGTGTAGAACCAGCTGAGGCAGCAATTAGTGCCGGGTTTACAGATCAGAGTCATTTTACAAGATTTTTCAAAAATTTCATTGGCTTGACGCCTAAACAATATCAAAATATTTTTATTAATCTTGGCAAAAGTTAAAAATTTATAATAAGGGAGAAATTATGCAGGAAAATCAATTAGCAGGTCATTTATCGGTGTTTATAACAATTTTAATTTGGGGGACAACTTTTATTTCGACTAAGGTGTTATTGGTAGATTTTACACCTTTGGAAATTTTGTTTTTTCGTTTTAGCATGGGCTTGCTAGCTTTAATGCTAATATATCCACAACGGTTGAAAGTTACGGACAATAAGCAAGAGTTATACTTTGCTGGCGCAGGGTTATGCGGTGTAACTTTATATTTTTTATTAGAGAATATTGCCTTGACTTATTCAATGGCTTCGAATGTAGGCGTAATTAGTTGCATAGCGCCTTTTTTTACAGCATTATTTTCCTATTGTTTTTTAGGTGGCGAAAAGTTGCGGGCTAATTTTTTATTAGGCTTTGGAGCGGCATTGTTTGGAATTAGTTTAATTACTTTTAATAGTAGTACTAGTTTTCAACTTAATCCGTTGGGCGATTTTTTAGCAGTATTAGCTACAATAGTTTGGGCGGCATATTCGATATTTACTAAAAAAATCAGTGCGTATGGCTATAACACAATTCAGATGACGCGGCGAATTTTCGCTTATGGACTAGTATTTATGTTACCCGCATTATTTTTTTTAGATTTTCGGGTGGGCTTGGAAAGATTTGCTAATCCTGTAAATTTGTTTAATATAATTTTTCTCGGGTTAGGTGCTTCAGCAATGTGTTTTGTAACTTGGAATTTTTCAGTCAAACTATTAGGTGTGGTTAAAACCAGTATTTATATTTATTTAGTTCCAGTAATTACCGTAGTTACCTCAGTAATAGTTTTAAAGGAGCAGATAACATTATTGGCAATTGTGGGCTCAGTATTGACAGTGTCGGGAGTATTTATTTCTGATAGCCAAAATGGCTTAAAGTTGCTAGCTAATCTAGTTCGTAAACGGTAATAATATTATTATTTTAAGACTGTTTACACATTAATAAGCAAGTAAAATAAGCTAGGCTGGATAATAAAATTTTACAAATAATTATTACACGTTTATAATATAGCTAAAAAT